>NZ_CP077091.1:5952500-6045338 GCF_014268595.2 Pseudomonas hamedanensis | reverse complement strand
AAGGGTGGATCAGTCAGCATAGATGTAAGCAGTGCGGACGCTATCGCGAGCAGGCTCACTCCTACACGGGATATTTTGGGCTTCAGGCGCCGGGTTTCGGCGTGCGGGCGAGGCAATACACATCTACCCGCGCCGCACCTGCATCCATCAACAACCGCGCCAGCGCCTGAGCAGTCGCACCGGTGGTCAGCACATCATCCACCAACGCCCAATGCCGCCCCTTCACATCGGCATCAGGCGCCAACGCAAAGGCGTTGCGCAAATTGCGTTGGCGCGCCTTGGCATCCAGATCCTGCTGGGCATCGGTGTCCACGATCCGCCGCAAAATCTGCTCTTCATACGGCAAGTCCAGCGAAACACTCAACCAGCGCGCCAGCATCGCCGCCTGGTTGAAGCCGCGTTGACGCAGGCGTTTACGCGCCAGCGGCACCGGCAATAACCCGTCAGGACGAGGCAGGCCTTCATCGAAGCGATGTTGCAGGTATTGCCCGAGAACGTCGGCGAGCAAGTGACCAAACGGCCATTTCGCGTTGTGTTTAAAGCGTGTGATCAGGCTGTCCACCGGGAAGCCATAAACCCAAGGCGCGGCGACCTGCTCAAAGGCCGGCGGCTCTAGCAGGCACGCTCCGCATGTCATCCCCTCTGCGGCCAACGGTAAAGCGCAGCTCTGGCAATGGTTACCGAGCCAGGGCAGTTCGCTTTCACACGCCACACACATTGGCATTTGTGCTTCGGCGGGCTCATCGCAGAGCAAGCAGGTCTGTATGTTTTTTAAACAGATGTAAACCGTACCTTCGTAACGTGGTTGACAGTGCATGCGTCTTCCTTAAATATGCCGAACATCCGTGTAGCGCCTGTGGGTATTCCATTCCCGCAGCGCCAGCCAAGCATAACCAAGGAACTCCCCATGAGCGCGAGCACCACCGCCACCCTGCGTCACGACTGGTCACTGGCCGAAGTCAAAGCACTCTTCGTACAGCCATTCAACGACTTGCTGTTCCAGGCGCAAACGGTGCATCGGGCCCATTTCAACGCCAACCGCGTGCAGGTCTCGACCTTGCTGTCGATCAAGACCGGTGCCTGCCCCGAAGACTGCAAGTACTGCCCGCAGTCCGGGCACTACAACACCGGTCTGGAAAAAGAGAAGTTGATGGAAGTGCAGAAGGTCCTTGAAGAGGCGGCACGCGCCAAGGCCATCGGCTCGACGCGCTTCTGCATGGGCGCGGCGTGGAAACATCCGTCAGCCAAAGACATGCCGTATGTGTTGAAAATGGTTGAGGGCGTCAAAGCCCTGGGCCTGGAAACCTGCATGACCCTCGGTCGCCTCGATCAGGAACAGACCGAAGCGCTGGCCAGGGCCGGTCTCGATTACTACAACCACAACCTCGACACCTCGCCGGAGTTCTACGGCAGCATCATCACTACCCGCACGTACAGCGAGCGCCTGCAGACGCTGGCTTATGTACGTGAGTCAGGGATGAAAATCTGCTCCGGCGGCATTCTCGGCATGGGCGAATCGCTGGATGACCGCGCCAACCTGCTGATCCAGTTGGCCAACCTGCCCGAGCACCCGGAATCGGTGCCGATCAACATGCTGGTGAAAGTCGCCGGAACGCCGCTGGAAAACGCCGACGACGTCGATCCGTTCGACTTTATCCGCATGCTCGCCGTGGCGCGCATTCTCATGCCGCAATCCCACGTGCGCCTGTCCGCCGGCCGCGAGGCGATGAACGAGCAGATGCAGGCCCTGGCGTTTTTTGCTGGCGCCAACTCGATTTTCTACGGCGATAAATTGCTGACCACCGCCAACCCGCAGGCGGACAAGGACATGCAGCTGTTCGCACGTCTGGGCATCCAGCCGGAAGCTCGCGAAGAACACGCCGATGAGGTTCACCAGGCCGCGATCGAGCAGGCACTGGTCGAGCAGAAGAGTAGCGAGCAGTTCTATAACGCTGCGGTTTAAGAACTGCGCGGATTCCTCTGAAGGAATGCAAAACCCCTGTGGGATATGTGTCATTTGAACATCGAGGCCTGCATGTCTTTCGATCTCGCCGCACGCCTTGCTGCCCGCCGCGCGGAAAATCTCTATCGCCAGCGTCCGCTGCTCGAGTCCCCTCAAGGACCCGAAGTGGTAGTCGACGGTAAGCCGTTGCTCGCCTTTTGCAACAACGACTATCTGGGCCTGGCCAATCATCCGCAGGTGATCGAAGCCTGGCGCGCTGGCGCCGAGCGTTGGGGCGTCGGCGGTGGCGCGTCGCACCTGGTGATCGGCCACAGCAGCCCCCATCATGCACTGGAAGAAGCGCTCGCCGATCTCACCGGCCGGCCCCGTGCGCTGCTGTTCACCACCGGTTACATGGCCAACCTCGGCGCGGTCACGGCGCTGGTCGGGCAGGGCGATACGGTGCTGGAAGACCGCCTCAATCACGCCTCGTTGCTTGACGCCGGTCTGTTGTCCGGGGCGCGTTTCAATCGCTATCTGCACAACGACGCGACAAGCCTGGCCAAGCGCCTGGAGAAAGCCACAGGCAACACGCTGGTGGTCACCGACGGTGTGTTCAGCATGGACGGAAACCTCGCCGACTTGCCGTCGCTGGCGCGAGAGGCCAAGGCCAAAGGCGCGTGGCTGATGGTCGACGATGCCCATGGCTTCGGCCCGTTGGGCGCCAACGGAGGTGGCATCGTCGAGCATTTCGGCTTAAGCCGGGACGATGTACCGGTGCTGGTCGGCACCCTCGGCAAAGCCTTCGGTACGGCCGGAGCGTTTGTGGCCGGCAGCGAAGAACTCATCGAAAGCCTGATCCAGTTTGCCCGCCCATACATCTACACCACCAGCCAGCCGCCCGCGCTGGCCTGTGCGACGCTGAAAAGCCTCGAACTGCTGCGCACTGAACACTGGCGTCGTGAGCACTTGCAGACACTGATCCGTCAGTTCCGCCAAGGCGCCGAGCAGATCGGGCTTGCGCTGATGGACAGCTTCACGCCGATCCAGCCGATCCTGGTCGGCGACGCGGGCCGTGCGCTGCGGTTGTCGCAAATGCTGCGCGCGCGCGGGCTGATGGTCACGGCCATTCGTCCACCGACCGTGCCCGCCGGCAGCGCACGGTTACGGGTGACCCTGACCGCCGCCCACAGCGAGGCGCAGGTGCAGCTATTGTTAGAAGGACTGGCCGATTGCTTTGCCCAACTGTCATCGGAGCCCTGCCATGCGTAATCGCCTGATTCTGCTGCCCGGCTGGGGCCTCGGTGTCTCGCCGATGGAACCCTTGGCGGCGGCGCTGCGGGGACTCGATGAACATCTGCAGGTCGACATCGAACCGTTGCCGGAGCTGGACTCCAGTGACCTGCAGGACTGGCTCGATGAACTCGATGAGCGCATCCCTCAGGATGTCTGGCTCGGTGGCTGGTCGCTGGGCGGCATGCTCGCGTCAGGTCTGGCGGCGCGGCGCGGCGAACGCTGCTGCGGCGTGGTGACGCTGGCGAGTAATCCGTCCTTCGTCGCTCATGAACAGTGGCCGAACGCGATGTCCGGGGCGACATTCGAGGCGTTTCTCGCCGGGTGCAGCGCCGATCCTCGGTTGACCCTCAAACGTTTTGCGTTGCTGTGCACCCAAGGTGCGGAAGACCCGCGGGGCTTGTCGCGCTTGCTCCTCGGCGGCGCTCCGAACACCACGGCAAATGTGCTGCTGGCGGGGTTGGAACTGCTTGCGCAACTCGACACCCGTGCAGCCTTGCAGGGCTTTCGCGGCCCGCAGTTTCATCTGTTCGCCGGCCTCGATGCGCTGGTGCCGGCCGAGGCGGCGGCGGCGTTGTTCGCCTTGTTGCCCGATATCGAAATCGGTCTGATCGAACAGGCCAGTCATGCGTTTCTCCTGGAGGACCCACACGGAGTGGCGGGTGCGATCCAGGCTTTTCTACACGAGTGCGGTGATGACTGATTTGTCTTTTGGACAACCGGGTGGCTTGCCTGACAAGCGCCAGGTAGCGGCTTCCTTTTCCCGCGCGGCGGGCAGTTACGACAGCGTCGCCGAGTTGCAGCGTGACGTCGGTACCCAGTTGCTGCAGCGTCTGCCGGCGGCATTGCAACCGTCGCGCTGGCTGGATCTGGGCTGTGGCACCGGTTATTTCACCCGCACGCTGGCCTCGCTTTTTGTCCAGGGTCACGGTTTGGCGCTGGATATTGCCGAGGGCATGCTCAGGCATGCGCGGCCTTTCGGCGGTGCCGAGCATTTTATCGCCGGGGATGCCGAGCGATTGCCGTTGCGGGACTCGACCTGCGATTTGGTTTTCTCCAGCCTCGCGGTGCAGTGGTGCGAGGATTTCGAGGCGGTACTCGGCGAAGCGTTTCGCGTGCTGAAACCGGGCGGGATCTTTGCCTTTACCAGTCTCTGTACGGGGACGCTGATTGAGTTGCGCGATAGCTGGCGGCAGGTCGATGGGCGGGTGCACGTCAACCGCTTTCGTGAATTCGCTCGCTATGAGCAACTGTGTGCGGCCAGCGGCTTGCGCACGCTGAAACTGGATAATCAGCCTCACGTGTTGCACTACCCGGACGTGCGCAGCCTGACCCATGAATTGAAAGCCTTGGGCGCGCACAATCTGAATCCGGGGCGGCCGGGCGGGTTGACGGGGCGAGCGCGAATTCTCGGTCTGGTCGAGGCTTATGAACGTTTCCGTGAGGCGTCGGGATTGCCGGCGACTTACCAGGTGGTCTACGCCGTGTTGGAGAAACCGCTATGAGCGCAGCCTGGTTCATCACTGGCACTGATACCGATGTCGGCAAGACCACCGTCGCCGCCGGGTTGCTGCACGCCGCGCGTGCGGCAGGATTGAGTACCGCAGCGGGCAAACCGGTGGCCTCCGGTTGTGACGTCACGCCAAAAGGCCTGCGCAATGCCGATGCGCTGGCGCTGCTGGCCGAATGTTCGATCCCGCTGACTTATCAACAGGTCAATCCGGTGGCGTTCGAACCGGCGATCGCTCCCCATCTGGCGGCGCGGGAAGCGGGCGTGGCGCTGACCGTGCAATCGCTGCTGGCGCCGATGCGCGCGATTCTCGCGATGAATGCCGATTTCACCCTGATTGAAGGCGCGGGGGGCTGGCGGGTGCCGTTGGCGGACCAGGACAATCTCTCGGACCTGGCGATTGCGCTGAAGCTGCCGGTGATTTTGGTGGTAGGCGTCAGGCTGGGCTGTATCAGTCATGCGTTGCTGACGGCCGAGGCGATTGCCCGCGACGGCCTGCAATTGGCGGGATGGGTGGCGAACATCATCGATCCGAAGACGTCGCGGTTGGAGGAAAACCTTGCGACTCTGGCCGAGCGCATTCCCGCACCTTGCCTGGGCCGGGTGCCGAAACTCAAGGCGCCGAGTGCCGAAGCGGTGGCCGAGTATTTGCAGCTGGATCTGCTCGACTAAGGTTTTCGCTATGAACAGGCACTGTGCCATTAGTGTTTTTGACGGGTGTTTTTCTGGCGCGTCTGCTTCAATGGCCGCCAGTGATCCTTTACAGGGATGAGAGCGACGATGGAAATCTCCGGCAACACCGCTTTTTATGCAGGGCTGAGCTCGATTCAGTCGGGACAGAACCGCGTCGATCAGGCCGCCAGCCAGATTGCCAACAACACCATCGAACGCTCGGTGACCAGCCAGTCGTCCGAAGTTCAGGTCGATCGCCTGCGCGGTGTAGATCGCGCGCAACAGTCAGACCTGGCCAGCAGCGTGATCGAGATGTCCCAAGGCAAGCTTCAGGCGGAGCTGGGTGTCAAAGTCGTCAAAGCCTCTGACGAAGTGCTGGGTACGATCATCGATACGTTTGCCTGACGTTTCGTCTGCTGCTGATTGAACGCCGCGCCTTGTCGCGGCGTTTTTCGTGGTAAGTCCTTCTTGCTCAACTAATCTTCTCTCTGCGCCCGTGGCTCGTCCGAGCCTGCGGCGGTTTGCTGTGTCCGGCGTTTGAAAAAGGCGAAGACGAACGGCAAAAGATCGACGCTTGACAAGATTTCGGCGTAAACGTATGTTTCAAACAACTGTTTGACCGTCACAACAAATCAACGCGGTCGTTCATTCCCGGTTACATCAGCAGAGGTTTATCGCTATGCCTGACTACAAGGCCCCCTTGCGTGATATTCGCTTCGTTCGTGACGAACTGCTCGGCTACGAAGCGCACTATCAGAGCCTTCCGGCTTGCGCAGACGCAACTCCGGACATGGTTGACGCCATTCTCGAAGAAGGCGCCAAGTTTTGTGAGCAGGTACTGGCACCGCTGAACCGCGTGGGCGACCTTGAGGGTTGCACCTGGAGCGAGTCCGGCGTGAAAACCCCGACTGGCTTCAAAGAGGCTTACAAGCAATTCGTCGAAGGCGGCTGGCCAAGCCTGGCGCACGACGTCGAGCACGGCGGTCAAGGCTTGCCCGAGTCGCTGGGCCTGGCCGTCAGCGAAATGGTTGGCGAAGCCAACTGGTCGTGGGGCATGTACCCAGGCCTGTCGCACGGCGCGATGAACACTATTTCCGAGCACGGCACCCCTGAGCAGCAGGAAGCCTATCTGACCAAGCTGGTTTCCGGCGAATGGACCGGCACCATGTGCCTGACTGAACCGCACTGCGGCACCGACCTGGGCATGCTGCGCACCAAGGCCGAACCTCAGGCCGACGGTTCCTACAAAGTCTCCGGTACCAAAATCTTCATTTCGGCCGGTGAACACGACATGGCCGACAACATCGTCCACATCGTACTGGCGCGCCTGCCGGATGCACCGGCCGGCACCAAAGGGATTTCGCTGTTCATCGTTCCCAAGTTCCTGCCGAATGCTGACGGTACCGTTGGCGCACGCAATGCTGTGACCTGCGGTTCGCTGGAACACAAGATGGGCATCCACGGCAACGCCACGTGCGTGATGAACTTCGACGGCGCCACCGGTTACCTGATCGGCCCGGCGAACAAAGGCCTGAACTGCATGTTCACCTTTATGAACACCGCACGTCTGGGCACCGCGCTGCAAGGTCTGGCTCACGCCGAAATCGGTTTCCAGGGTGGCCTGAAATACGCTCGCGATCGCCTGCAAATGCGCTCGCTGACAGGCCCGAAAGCGCCGGACAAGGCCGCTGACCCGATCATTGTGCACCCTGATGTGCGCCGCATGCTGTTGACCATGAAGGCGTTCGCCGAAGGCAACCGCGCAATGGTGTACTTCACCGCCAAGCTGGTCGACATCGTCAAATACGGCGTCGACGAAGAAGAGAAAAAGAAAGCCGACGCACTGCTGGCGTTCATGACGCCGATCGCCAAGGCGTTCATGACCGAAGTCGGTTTCGAAGCCGCCAACCACGGCGTGCAGATCTACGGCGGCCACGGCTTTATCGCCGAGTGGGGCATGGAGCAGAACGTTCGCGACAGCCGCATTTCGATGCTGTACGAAGGCACCACCGGCATCCAGGCACTCGACCTGCTGGGCCGTAAAGTGCTGATGACCCAGGGCGAGGCTCTGAAAGGCTTCACCAAGATCGTCCACAAGTTCTGCCAGACCAACGAAGGCAACGAAGCCGTTCAGGAATTCGTCGCGCCGCTGGCTGCACTGAACAAGGAGTGGGGCGAGCTGACCATGAAGGTCGGCATGGCGGCCATGAAAGATCGCGAAGAAGTCGGCGCGGCCTCCGTGGACTACCTGATGTACTCCGGCTATGCCTGCCTGGCTTATTTCTGGGCCGACATGGCGCGTGTGGCAGCCGAGAAGCTGGCAGAAGGCACAGGCGACGCGGCGTTCTACACCGCCAAGCTGCAGACCGCGCGCTTCTACTTCCAGCGCATCCTGCCACGCACCCGTACTCACGTGGCCACTATGCTGTCGGGCGCCAATAACCTGATGGACATGAAGGAAGAAGACTTCGCACTGGGCTACTAAGCCTTAGCGCTGTCTCATGAAAACCGCTGCTCCCACTGGGGGCAGCGGTTTTTTTTTGTTGATGAATCGCTCAGATAGTCAGCTTTTCGGCCGTTAAAGAGGCTGCATGTGATCTGCATCACATTGTGTGTGCTTAACTGCGCTTTGCAGGCACAATGCCATCTCTTTGATATGACGGGTCGGAGCTTACCCTTGCCGCGTTCTTCCGCTGTACGTTTCAGCCATTTCCTACCATCGCTGCTGTTGTTGCTCGCGGGGCTGGCGGCTGCGTACGTCAAAGACCTCAGCGTGTTTTTCACCTCTCTATTCAACGTGCTGCCGACGCTGGTATTGCTGCTGGGTGGTGCGTATTGCGCGGTCTACCGACGTCAGCGCGAACTGTTTCTGATGCTTACGGTGTACATCGCCTATTTCTTGCTCGACACACAGACCGACTTTTATCGCGATCACGGCAAGGTCCGCGAAGACGCGGCGGTGGTTTTTCATCTGGTCTGCCTGCTGTTGCCGTTATTGTTTGGCTTGTTCGCGGCATGGCAGGAACGCACGCATCTGTTCCAGGACATGGTCGCGCGGTTCGCTGTGCTGTTGGCATTCGGCAGCGTTGCGTTGGGACTCGAGCAAAGTTACCCGCAGGCGTTGCTGCTCTGGCTCTCGGAGATTCGCTGGCCGGCGCTGCATGGGGCGTGGATGAGCCTGATCCAACTTTCCTATCCGGTGTTCATTTCGGCATTTCTGCTGTTGGCCTGGCAATACTGGCGCAACCCGCGCCCCCTGCATGCAGCCCAACTGGTGGGCTTGCTCGGGGTGTTCTGGATGCTGCCGAAAACCTTCATCCTGCCGTTCACCCTGAACATCATGTGCAGCCAGGTGATGTTGATGATCGCGGCGGCCGTGGCGCACGAAGCCTACCAAATGGCCTTCCGCGACGAGCTCACCGGTCTGCCGGGACGTCGCGCCCTCAACGAGCGTATGCAGCGCCTGGGTCGCAACTATGTGCTGGCGATGAGCGACGTCGACCACTTCAAGAAATTCAACGACACCCACGGCCACGATGTCGGCGATCAGGTCCTGCGTCTGGTCGCCAGCAAGCTGTCGAAAATCAGCGGTGGCGGTAGGGCGTATCGCTATGGCGGCGAGGAATTTGCCCTGGTCTTTGCAGGCAAAACTCTTGAGGAGTGTATGCCGCATCTGGAAGTGATTCGTGAGTCGATTGCGTCCTACAGCATTCAGCTGCGTAATCAGGAAAACCGCCCGCAGGATGACCTGCAAGGACGCGCGCGCCGCAGTGGCAGCGGGGCCAGCGCCGTGTCGGTGACGGTCAGCATTGGCGTTGCCGAACGCGTCGAGCAGCGCACTCCGGAAGAAGTGCTCAAGTCAGCCGATCAGGCGTTGTACAGCGCCAAGGGTGCCGGGCGAAACTGCGTGATGGCCTTCGGGCAGAACCGCCGCGGCGCGGTACGCATGGACACCGCTGCGGGTTGAGTGATGACGGCGCATTCAGCGTCCGCACAGTGATTGTGGCGCGTGGTGGCCGGCAGTAGGTTGGAAAAATCTGCTGACGGAGACTCCACCATGCCCGAGTACAAAGCGCCTCTGCGCGACATGCGTTTTCTGATCGATCACGTCTTCGATTTCCACGCCAACTACGCCAATCTGGGCGCGCATGACGCCAGCCCGGACATGATCAGCGCGATCCTCGAAGAGGGCGCGAAGTTCTGCGAGAACGTTCTGGCACCTATCAATCGCAGTGGTGACGAGGAAGGCTGCCATTTCGACAACGGTGTGGTGACAACGCCTACAGGCTTCAAACAAGCCTTCGCACAATACGTCGAGGGCGGCTGGCACGGCCTGGCCGCTGATCCGACCTACGGCGGTCAGGGCCTGCCGAGTTCGCTGGGGCTGGTGATCAGCGAAATGGTCGGCTCCAGCAATACCTCATGGGGCATGTATCCGGGCCTGACCCATGGCGCGATGTCGGCGATTCACGCCCACGGCACCGCCGAGCAGAAAGACACCTACCTGAGCAAACTCACCGCCGGACAATGGACCGGCACCATGTGCCTGACCGAAGCCCATTGCGGCACCGATCTGGGCATTATCAAAACCCGCGCGGTACCACGGGCCGATGGCAGCTACGCGATCACCGGCAGCAAGATTTTCATCTCGGCCGGCGAACATGATCTGAGTGACAACATCATCCATCTGGTGCTGGCCAAGCTGCCGGACGCGCCGGCAGGAACCAAGGGCATTTCCCTGTTCATCGTGCCGAAATTCTTGCCGGATGCGGCAGGCGAAGCGGGCGAGCGCAACGGCGTTTCCTGTGGCTCGATCGAGCACAAAATGGGCATCAAGGCTTCGGCCACCTGCGTGTTGAATTTCGATGCCGCCACCGGTTATTTGATCGGCGAGCCGAACAAAGGCCTCAACTGCATGTTCACCATGATGAACCACGCGCGGCTCGGCACCGGCATGCAGGGGCTGTGTTTGGGCGAGGCGAGTTTTCAGGGCGCAGTCAGATACGCCAACGACCGCCTGCAGATGCGCTCGCTGACTGGCGCCAAGGCTCCGGATAAACCCGCCGACCCGATCATCGTCCACCCGGACGTGCGCCGGATGTTGCTGACGATGAAAGCTTTCAACGAAGGCAACCGCGCACTGACCTACTTCACTGCGCAAATGCTCGATGTCGCCCATTTAAATGCAGATGCCGAGGCGCGTCAGGACGCTGAAGACCTGTTGGCGTTCCTCACGCCGATCTGCAAGGCGTTCATGACCGACACCGGGCTGGAAGTGACCAACCTCGGCATGCAGATTTTCGGTGGCCACGGTTTCATTCGCGAATGGGGCATGGAGCAACTGGTACGAGATTGCCGCATTGCGCCGATCTATGAAGGCACCAACGGTATTCAGGCACTGGACTTGCTCGGACGCAAAGTGCTGGGCAGTCAAGGCAAGTTGCTGCGTGGCTTTACCAAAATCGTTCACAACTTCTGCGCGGCTAATGCCGGACATCCGCAACTGGGCAGCTTCGTTGCGCAGCTTGATACGCTGAATCAGCAGTGGGGCGACCTGACAATGAAGGTCGGCATGGCGGCCATGAAGAACCCGGACGAAGTCGGCGCCGCGTCGGTGGATTACCTGATGTACAGCGGCTACATCATCCTCGGGTATTTGTGGCTGCGCATGGCGCTGGTGGCACAGGTTCAGTTGGAGACAGGCGAGGGGGAGGCGGATTATCTGCGCGGTAAATTGGCGACCTGCGAGTTTTACTTCAAGCGCTTGTTGCCGCGTACGGCTGCCCATCGGGCCGCGATCGAGGCGGGAAGTGATTGCTTGATGACTCTGCCGGCGGAGTCGTTTGCGCTCTGACACCGCTTTTTGTGGCGAGGGAGTTGCTCCCGCTTGAGTGCGCAGCGCTCACCGGTTGGCAGCTGCTACGCATCCGAGCGGGAGCAAGCTCCCTTGTCACAGGTTTCCTTGCAGCACTTCAATGTCGCTTAAGGTTGATGACTAAAAATAACAAATCAGTCACCGGTTGACCCTATGTGTCGCAAAAGTTGTTGGGGTACACTCAGGCTCAACGAAAATATCATTCCACGAACTACCTGTTTAGATCTTGCGAGGTTTGCCATGGCTGACTACAAAGCGCCGCTGCGTGATATGCGCTTCGTCCTCAATGAAGTGTTCGAAGTCGCCAAACTCTGGGCCGAATTGCCGGCGCTGGCCGAGACGGTCGATGCCGAAACCGTTGAAGCGATTCTCGAAGAAGCCGGCAAGGTCACCAGTAAAAGCATCGCGCCTTTAAGCCGCGCCGCTGACGAAGAAGGCTGTCACTGGGCCGACGGCGCCGTCACCACGCCGACCGGTTTCCCACAGGCTTATCAGACGTATGCCGAAGGCGGCTGGGTCGGCGTTGGCGGCGATCCGGCCTACGGCGGTATGGGCATGCCCAAAGCCGTGTCGGCGCAGGTCGAAGAAATGGTCAACTCCGCCAGCCTGGCCTTCGGTCTCTATCCGATGCTGACCGCAGGCGCCTGCCTGTCGATCAACGCCCACGCCAGCGAAGAACTGAAAGCGGCGTATCTGCCAAACATGTACGCCGGCGTCTGGGCCGGTTCCATGTGCCTGACCGAGCCGCACGCCGGCACCGATCTTGGCATCATCCGCACCAAGGCCGAACCTCAGGCTGACGGTTCCTACAAGGTCAGCGGCACCAAAATCTTCATCACCGGCGGCGAACACGATCTCACCGAAAACATCATTCATCTGGTACTGGCCAAGCTGCCGGACGCCCCGGCCGGTCCGAAGGGCATTTCGCTGTTCCTGGTGCCGAAGTTCATGGTCAATGCCGATGGCAGCCTGGGCGCGCGCAACCCGGCCAATTGCGGTTCGATCGAACACAAGATGGGCATCCAGGCTTCGGCGACCTGCGTGATGAATTTCGACGAAGCGGTCGGTTATCTGGTCGGCGAGCCGAACAAAGGCCTGGCTGCGATGTTCACCATGATGAACTACGAGCGTTTGGGCGTCGGCATTCAGGGCCTGGCAACCGGCGAGCGCTCTTATCAGAACGCCGTCGAATACGCGCGCGACCGTCTGCAAAGCCGTTCGCCGACCGGTGCGCAAAACAAGGACAAGGTCGCTGACCCGATCATCGTCCACCCGGACGTACGGCGCATGTTGTTGACCATGAAAGCCTCGAACGAAGGCGGCCGTGCGTTCTCCACGTATGTGGCGATGCAGCTCGACACCGCGAAGTTCAGCGAAGACCCGACCACCCGCAAGCGTGCCGAGGATCTGGTGGCATTGCTGACGCCCGTCGCCAAGGCATTCCTGACCGATCTGGGACTGGAAACCACGGTTCACGGTCAGCAGATCTTTGGCGGCCACGGTTACATTCGCGAGTGGGGCCAGGAGCAACTGGTGCGTGACGTGCGCATCACGCAGATCTACGAAGGCACCAACGGCATCCAGGCGCTGGACCTGGTCGGGCGCAAGATCGTCGGCAGCGGCGGTGCGTTCTACAAGCTGTTCGCCGATGAGATCCGCCACTTCACCGCAACCGCCAGTGCCGATCTGGGCGAGTTCACCAAGCCGCTGAACGACGCTGTCGATACCCTCGACGAGCTGACCGCATGGCTGCTGGACCGGGCGAAAAACAATCCGAACGAAATCGGCGCGGCATCGGTCGAATATTTGCAAGCGTTCGGCTACACCGCCTACGCCTATATGTGGGCGTTGATGGCCAAGGCTTCGCTGGGCAAGGAAACCCAAGACGATTTCTACGCCAGCAAGCTAGGCACCGCGCGCTTCTATTTCGCCCGTCTGCTGCCGCGCATCCACTCCTTGAGCGCGTCGGTAAAGGCTGGTAGCGAATCCCTGTTCCTGCTGGATGCGGCGCAGTTCTGAACCCGTGCGCGCCGTGTAAGCATTTTCTTACACGACGTGCTGCTGTTCTCCCATAGGCGAGGATTGGATCCAGAGCTACTCTACATTTCATGGACGTCGCGCAGGAAGCGCAAAGTAACAACACGGACACGTAGGATTCTGCCAGGGTGGCGGAGTGAAATGGATGTCAGGGAAACAGTCTGCAAAGCCCCGCTTCGGCGGGGTTTTCTTTTGTCTGGAAAAAAGTGTTCAGACCCGTGGATCAAGCGCCGGCTTCACTTCGCGGCTCATCACTTCTTCGAGTAACGTGCGCAGCAGTGCCAACGAGACCTGCTGGCGTTGTACGTCGCGGCACACCAGGCCGACTTGCAGCGGCACCCGTGGCTCGCTCAGCGGTTTCCACAGCAGCGCCTGATCGTCGTACTCCTTTTGCGAGCGTCCCGGCAGCACGGTCGCCAGTTTGGTGTGCGGCAAACTGTCGAGAATCCCCAGCATGTTATTCAGCTCCGCCTGCACTTGCGGGCGACGCCCGAGGCTGCTCAGTTGCGCCTGCCAGATCTGACGGATCTGGAATTCTTCACCCAGCAACAACATCGGCAGTTCCGCCGCCTGGCGCATCGAGACTTTCTTGAATTCGCGCAAAGGATGATCGGCCGGGATGACGAGTGTCAGTTCGTCTTCGTAGAGCTGCACGCCATGCAGACCCGGTTGGCGCGGCGGCAGATAGCTGATGCCGATGTCCAGTGAACCGTTGAGCAAACGCCGCTCGATCTCCAGCCCGGTCAGTTCATAGATCTGCACCACCAGATGCGGCTGCGCCTTGCGCACGCGTTCAAGCATCTGCGGCACGAGGCTGGTGTGCACCGTTTGCAGCACACCGATCGCCAACGTGCGCAGTGCCTGCCCCTTGAAATTGCCCAACGCCTCGCGCGCTCGCTGCAAGCCATCAAGCAGTGGCAACGCGTGGTTGTACAACGTGTGCGCGGCGAGGGTCGGCAAGAGGCGCTTGCTGCTGCGTTCGAACAGACTGACATCGAGGTTTTGTTCGAGTTGGCGGATCTGCTGTGACAGCGCCGGTTGCGAGATCGACAGGCGTTCTGCGGCGCGGCCGACATGACCTTCCTCGTAGACCGCGACGAAATAACGCAGTTGCTTGAAATCCATAAGTAAGGCTTATCGAAAATGCTGGGAAATCGAAATGGCCTGAAGCCGCCCGTGAGCCTAGTCTAAACGCATTCGTAAGGCTTACAGGGCCAGAAAGCGCGATGAATAGCGTTCGCATACCGAGTCTTTACATAGGCAGTTCAAAAAACCTCAAGCGAGGTTTTTATCCATGAATCTGTTCAGTTTGCGGCGTCAGGCGCCGAGTCTTGATGACCTCGCCAGCGAGGTTGCGCAATTGGCAGACAGCGATACGCTGAGCGCCGAGCGGCTGATGCCCAGCGTCGAACGTCCCCGGCAGGTCTTCGTTCGCGGGCAGGGCTCCTGGCTGTGGGACAGTCACGACCGTGCCTATCTGGATTTCTCTCAGGCCGGCGGTGCGAACAGCCTTGGCCATAGCCCTTCGGCACTGGTCAAGGCGATCGCCAGCCAGGCTCAGGCGCTGATCAATCCCGGTTTCAATCTGCACAATCGCGGCATGCTCAGCCTGGCCGAACGCCTGTGCGCCAGCACCGCCAGCGATCAGGCGTATCTGCTCAACAGTGGCAGCGAAGCCTGTGAAGCCGCGATCAAACTGGCGCGAAAATGGGGGCAACTGCACCGCGGCGGTGCCTCGCGCATCATCGTCGCGAAGCAAGGTTGCCATGGGCGCAGCCTGGCGACGCTCTCGGCATCGGACAGCGACAATCTGCACAATCGCTTTGCGCCGTTGCTACCGGGTTTCGATCCGGTGCCCTTCAACGACTTGCCAGCACTGCATGCGGCGGTCGATGCGCAGACTGTTGCGATCATGCTCGAGCCGATCCAGAGCGATGCCGGCGTTGTACCGGCGACCGAGCACTACCTCAAAGGCGTCGAGAGACTGTGTCGCGAGTTGGGCATTCTGTTGATACTCGACGAAGTGCAGACCGGTATCGGGCGTTGCGGCAGCCTGCTCGCCGAGCAGTCCTATGGCGTACGCGCCGATATCGTCGTGCTCGGCAAAGGCCTGGGCGGCGGTGTGCCGTTGGCGGCACTGTTGGCCCGCGGCAAGGCCTGTTGCTTCGCCGTCGGCGAACTGGGCGGCACGCATCACGGCAACGCACTGATAACCGCGGCCGGCCTGGTGGTGCTCGACAGCGTGCACGACCGTAGCTTCCTCCAGCAGATCAACGACCAAGGCCAGCATCTGCGCGCGGGCCTCGCGCGATTGGCGCAGCGCTACGGCCATGGCGAATTGCGCGGCCAGGGCCTGTTTTATGGACTGACCCTGTCCGAAGACTGCGCCGAGGCGGTCGTCCACGCCGCGCTGCACGAAGGCCTGATACTCAGCGCCGCACAAGCCGATTGCCTGCGCTTCACTCCGGCCCTCACCGTCAGCAAAGCCAACATCGATGAAATGCTTCTGCGGTTGGGTCGCGCTTTCTCCCGCGTACGCACGGCACAGATGCAATGCCGCAAGGGGATAGCCGTCTGAGCTGGCAAGCACTGCCGAACTGAAAGAACCGTCTCGCGGTATAACGCACGCCCCACGCCTGATTCTTTTGGCGTGGGGCGTTTTTTTGTGGCCGGGTTTTGCAGATGGGATTTAGAGCTGCTAACCGTCACCGTTCGATTGTCTTGGCAAAGGGCGGGCATTATTGGATCTATCAGGTACTGTTCGCCAAACAGGATCAGAGCAATATCACCCCAATTGAATTAAGGGATTTACGTAAGTTGGCGAAGGTCTATGCGCAACTGACCGAAGAGCAAATCGGAGATTTGTTGGCGATGAAGGAATTTGTGGAGATATTTCATGAGCAAGAAATTCAAAAGTGAAGTCTTTGAATCGATACACGGATCAGCCGGTGCGTTACTTGCTGTCGGAGCCATTAGCAAGGCAACGATGCGGGAGTTCGATGAGTCCTGTCTGGCATCGGTACCTGCAGCGATCCCGGCCGAGGAAATAAAGGCACTCCGCGAGCGCAACAAAGTCAGCCAACCGGTGTTTGCACGGTATCTGAACACCAGTGCATCGACAGTAAAACAATGGGAGTCGGGTGACAAACATCCCAGCGGAATGGCTCTGAAGTTGCTGAGCATCGTGCAGAAACATGGACTGAAAATTCTGGCTTGAGTCTGGTGCAGCTATTGCAGTGAACCCTGACGAACGGCGCTGGTCGATTAGCTTGTATGGCTCAGGCGAGCCAACCCCCATTCAGGAGCTGCCCCATGGATTTCATTCGCATCATCATCGCTATTCTGTTGCCGCCACTGGGCGTGTTTTTGCAGGTCGGGTTTGGCGGGGCGTTCTGGTTGAACATTTTGCTGACGTTGTGTGGCTACATTCCGGGCATCGTGCATGCGGTGTATATCATTGCCAAGCGCTAAGTTCGGCAGCGTCGATTAGATAGCTTTCGCGAGCAGGCTCGCTCCCACACTGGATCTGTGTTGTACATAAGTCCTATGTGGGAGCGAGCCTGCTCGCGAATGAGGCACCGCTAATTCTGAGCAAGCTCTGATCCCATTACCCGCCGATAAAATGTCCACTCCTGTTCCAGCGCATGCGCCTGATTGGTCGCGCGGCGAAAGCCGTGGCGTTCGTCGGGGTAGTAATGCGCTTCGACGCCAATACCGTTTTGCTCGAGCGCCGCAACCATGTCGCGGGTCTGTTGTGGCACGACCACGGCATCCAGCTCACCTTGAAAGAAAATCACCGGCACGCGAATGTTGTTCGCATGCAACAGCGGAGTGCGGGCGGCGTAGCGTTCGGCGTCCTGCCCGGGATCGCCGATCAGCCAGTCCAGGTAATCGCCTTCGAACTTGTGCGTGGCCCGGGCCAATGCGACCGGGTCGCTGACGCCGTAGAGGCTGGCGCCTGCGCGGAAAACCTGCCTGAACGCCAGTGCGCACAAAGTCGTATAGCCGCCTGCGCTGCCACCACGAATAAACGCGCAGTTGCCGTCGATCAGACCCTGTTCCGCCAGGTAGCCGACCACCGCGCAAGCATCCTCGACATCCACCTCGCCCCAGCGCAGGTGCAATGCTTGGCGGTATTCGCGGCCATAACCGCTGCTGCCGCGATAGTTGAGGTCGGCGACGGCGAAGCCACGTTGTGTCCAGTACTGAATGCGCGGATCGAGTATCGGGTAGCAGGCCGACGTCGGGCCGCCGTGGATGAACACCACCAGCGGCGGTTTTGGCTCATCGCTCATGGCCGGATAAAAGAAGCCGTGCGCCTCGCCCGAACCGCTGGGATAGCGCAAGGTTTGCGGGCGGCTGATGCGTTCGTCGGGCAATGGAGCCACGCCACCCGCCAAAACATTCACTGCGCCCGTCGCTCGATCAATGGCAATCACCGCAGAAGGGCTGAGCGGTGACGCGGCGATGCAGTAGATGAACTGCTCATCCAGCGCCAGATGGCGGAAGCGGCTGTAATCGCCGGTGAAGTCCCGATTGCCGAGAGTCAAACGCCCAAAGCCATCTTCGATCCAACTGGCTAGAACGCAATCGCCGACAGGTAACCAGGTGCAGCCGCCCAGTTGCCACGGCGCGGGTGCATGATCGGCTGTGGCACTGGACAGCGCTTGCAGTCCGTCGCACGTTTCGCCCCACGGTTGCCAGAATCCGCCACGATCAGTGAGGCAATACAAACGGCCATGGGCGTCAAAACGCGGCTGCTGGATCGACTCTTCTATCTGGTCGCCGGCGACACAGCGAGGCACGGAAAAATCACCGACAGCGATCATCAGGCGTGTCGAGGTCCACGGCTGATGCGGCCGGCTCCACTCGACCCATGCCAGACGCTGGCCATCCGGGCTGAGCGTCGGCGCCGCATAAAAATCGGCGCCCTCGGCCAGGACCTGCCGTGCGCCGCTCACCAAATCGATTGCCACCAGGCGATGCTGATCCTGCTGCTCTTCGACCGCCAGGATCCGACCATTGGCGAAATGCAGATCGCCATAACGGCAATCAGCCGAAGTCAGCGCTTGCGGCTCACTCTCCAGCGTCTGCCGATACAGCTGTTGATCCGCTTCATTGACGAAAACCACACCGTCAGGCGTCAGACAAAACGCTCCACCGCCGTATTCGTACACACGGCTGCGTACGCTGAAACCATCGGGTGTCAGACGTTTCGCCACGCCGTCGCGCCAATGCCAGATGCGGCAGGCCGCATCCTCGGGGCGATATTCATTCCAGAACAAGCCGTGGGCGCCAAGCTGCAATTCGGCGAAGTCGGTCCCGGCGGCGACGGCCTGGGCGGCGCTGAAAGGCTCAGCCCTTGGCGATGAGGCGCGAGTTTCGTTCATTGCGAAAGGCCAGTTGTTCAATGGTTTGAGTGGCGGTCTCGGCTTCTTCGCGGGCCTTGAGGATCACGCCGTGATGTTCGGACTTGCTGCACACCGGGTCGGCATTGCTGGCATCGCCGGTGAGCATGAAGGCCTGGCAGCGGCAGCCGCCGAAATCTTTTTCTTTCTCGTCGCACGAGCGGCACGGCTCCGGCATCCAGTCGTAACCGCGGAAGCGGTTGAAGCCGAACGAGTCGTACCAGATGTGTTGCATGCTGTGATCGCGCACGTTGGGAAATTGCACCGGCAACTGACGGGCGCCATGGCAGGGCAGGGCGGTGCCGTCCGGGGTCACGGTCAGGAAGATACTGCCCCAGCCGTTCATGCAGGCTTTCGGGCGTTCTTCGTAGTAGTCCGGAGTGACGAAAATCAGCTTGCACGGATGCCCTTCGGCTTCCAGTTTCGCCCGGTATTCGTTGGTGATGCGTTCGGCGCGGACCAATTGTTCCTGGGTCGGCAACAAGCCGACTCGATTGAGCTGCGCCCAGCCGTAGAACTGGCAGGTGGCGAGTTCGACGAAGTCGGCTTCCAGCGCAATGCACAGCTCGATGATGCGGTCGATCTTGTCGATGTTGTGCCGATGGGTGACGAAGTTCAGCACCATCGGATAGCCGTGGGCCTTTACCGCCCGGGCCATTTCCAGCTTCTGCGCGAAGGCTTTTTTCGAACCGGCGAGCAGGTTGTTCACTTGCTCGTCACTGGCCTGGAAGCTGATCTGAATGTGATCGAGCCCGGCCTTTTTGAAATCGCTGATTTTCTGCTCGGTCAGACCGATACCAGAGGTGATCAGATTGGTGTAGAAACCCAACTGCCGCGCTTCGCGAATCAGCTCGGCGAGGTCCTGGCGCACCAACGGTTCGCCACCGGAAAAGCCCAGTTGCGCGGCGCCCATCTCCCGCGCTTCACGGAAAACCTTGATCCACTGCTCGGTGCTCAGCTCTTTGCCTTGCTCGGCGAAATCCAGTGGATTGGAGCAGTATGGGCATTGCAGCGGGCAGCGGTAAGTCAGCTCGGCGAGCAGCCACAGCGGCAGGCCGACTTCAGGTTTTGCCGGCAGATCAGTCAAGGGTGATCCAGTGCTCTGCACGGGCAACCTCCATGAATTGCTCGATGTCATCACCAAGCTCAGGCACGTCGGGGAACTGCTCTTCGAGCTTGGCGATGACTGCGGCAACATCGCGTTCGCCATCAATCAAGCCACCGATCAGCGCGGCGCTGTCGTTCAGTTTGATCATGCCCTCCGGATACAACAGCACATGGCCTTTCTGCGCCGGTTCGTACTGAAACCGGTAGCCGGGGCGCCATTTCGGTGTCCAGGTGCGGTCGAAACTCATAAGGTGATTCCTTTATGCCAGACCCGTTGTTCGGTCACGCTGTGATACGGCGGTCGGTTCAGTTCGTAGGCCATGCTCATGGCATCGAGCATGCTCCAAAGAATGTCCAGTTTGAACTGGAGAATTTCCAGCATGCGCTCCTGGCCTTCGCGGGTCTTGTAATGCTCCAGCGTGATCGCCAGCCCATGTTCGACGTCACGGCGCGCCTGGCCGAGGCGGGTGCGGAAATATTCGTAACCGGCCGGATCGATCCACGGGTAATGCTGCGGCCAACTGTCGAGGCGCGACTGGTGGATCTGCGGCGCGAACAGCTCGGTCAGCGAGCTGCTGGCCGCTTCCTGCCAACTGGCGCGGCGGGCGAAGTTGACGTAGGCATCGACGGCGAAACGCACGCCGGGCAGCACCAGCTCTTGCGAGCGCAATTGATCTGGATCGAGGCCGACAGCCTGGCCCAGACGCAGCCAGGCTTCGATACCGCCGTCTTCACCGGGCGCGCCGTCGTGGTCGAGCAAGCGCTGAATCCACTCGCGGCGGATTTCCCGATCCGGGCAGTTGGCGAGAATCGCCGCGTCTTTCAGGGGGATGTTCACCTGATAGTAGAAACGGTTGGCGACCCAGCCCTGAATCTGCTCGCGGGTCGCCCGGCCTTCGTACATCGCCACGTGGTAGGGGTGGTAGATGTGGTAATAGGCGCCTTTGGCGCGCAGGGCCGCTTCGAATTCGGCGGGGGACAGCGGGGTGTCGGTCATTGCGGTTCTCCGGGGAACAACCGTTGAAATCCTGGGTGTCTATTCGGGCGCTTTCGCGAGCAAGCTCGCTCCCACATTGGATCTGCGGCGTACACAAAACCCCCGTGGGAGCGAGCCTGCTCGCGAAGGGGTCATGCGCTACAGCACAATACTCATGCCATCAAACGCCACCTCAACATTACGCCGAGCCAACTCCGCGCGCTGCGGCGAATCCTCGTCAAGAATCGGGTTGGTGTTGTTGATGTGGATAAGCACCTTGCGCTGCTCGGGCAACTGCTCCAGAACTTCGAGCATGCCGCCGGGGCCGTTCTGCGCCAGGTGGCCCATTTCGCGACCGGTGCGGGTGCCGACGCCACGGCGCTGCATTTCGTCGTCGTCCCACAGCGTGCCGTCGACCAACAGGCAATCGCTGCCCGCCATGATTTCCAGCAGCGGCGCATCGACCTTGCCCAATCCCGGCGCGTAGAACAGCTTGCCACCTGTGTTGAGGTCTTCGACGATCAAACCGATGTTGTCACCCGGATGCGGATCGAAACGATGCGGCGAATAGGGCGGTGCGGCGCTGCGCAATGGCAGTGGGGTGAAGCGCAGGTTCGGGCATGCTGCGACGGCGAAGCTCTGATCGAGTTCGATACGGTTCCAGTTCAAGCCGCCGTTCCAGTGCGTGAGCATCTTGAACAGGGGGAAACCGGTGTTCAGGTCTTCGTGGACCATGTCTGTGCACCAGACCTGATGCGGGCAGCCTTCGCGCAGGCTGAGCAGGCCGGTGGTGTGGTCGATCTGGCTGTCCATCAGGATGATCGCGCTGATGCCGGTGTCGCGCAGGGCGCGGCCCGGTTGCATCGGGGCAAAGCTTTGCAGTTGCGCGCGGATGTCCGGCGAGGCGTTGCACAACACCCAGTTCACGCCGTCATCGGAAAGGGCGATGGACGATTGGGTGCGGGCCTTGGCATTCAGGCTGCCGTCGCGAAAGCCTGTGCAGTTGACGCAGTTGCAGTTCCACTGCGGAAAACCGCCACCGGCGGCCGAACCCAGAATCTGGACGAACATGAACGCTCCATCATTTCAACGCGGAAAATAAAACGCCCCGGCGAGCCGAGGCGTTGCACTGCAATTCTACGTAAGCAGAACTCAGCGGCTGGCGAAGTACATGGTGACTTCGAAGCCGATACGCAGGTCGGTGTAAGCAGGTTTGGTCCAGGCCATGAGGTGTCTCCTTCTGTGGGTTGGGATAGCGCTATCCATAGGTATAGTCCACGGCAGCGCGACGATGTTCCAATTAGTTAGGCGGCTATGTTACTCAAAATTTCAGCGCGATGACCCCTGAATCTTTGAGAAAGCTCTTTGCGGCCTCGGTAATGATCAGTTTGCCGCTTGCCATGGGGCGTCCGGCATCGATTCATTGGCCAGGCAATGCCAACCGCCCTCGGCATTAATCAGACGTTGCGCAGCATCGAGCAAAGCCTGGCGATTCAGCTGCTGGATCGCCGCGACCAACTGCTCACGGTAATCCGACGAATGGCCAGCGAGTTTGCCCTGCCACAGCAACTCGGCAGCATCCTTAGTGGAAAGCGTGGCGTCGTCGAACTGATCGGCGAGGCTTTGGCGCTGCTGCTTGACGCTTGCTTCATCGAGCGTTTCGATCAACGCGGGAATGCCGTTGAAAAACTCCTGAATGTATTCGAGCAACTTGCCCGCCGCAGTCGTCGGCGATTGCCCGCCAAAGACAATCGCAGTCTTGCCGTACAACTGGCGCAGCGCGCTGAATACGGCGTAACCCAATTGCAGTTCGACACGCAGGCGCTGATAAAAAGGCGTCTGGCACAACTGAGCCAGAAGGCGCCATGCTGCTTCATCAGCGATGTCGCGGCTGGCAGTCGGGCAGATCAGCAGCAAGGCGTGTTCGCTGGAGGCCGTGTTGATCTGGCTCCATTGGTACTGGCCTTGGGTGATCGGTGTCACCGGTAGCTGAGTGTCCGGCGTGCCGGGAATGCGGCTCAGCGCCAGACCCATGGCTGACTGGGTCTGTTGATTTAGCCCTAGAGCGAGGCCGTCCCAGCGCGAAGTTGTCCACAGCTGATTGGCGTCATCGCTGGTTTCAATCGTGGGCAGGCATTTTTCCGGCAACGCTTCGAGTAGTTGGCGGATCGGCATCGACGGTATCTGTAGCTCATCGCGCGGCGAAACGGCTTCGATCATCGTCAGACATTTCAGCGCATGCTCAAGGATGCTAGGCATCGGTTCCTGAAGTCCGGTCATCTTCAGCAGCCATTGGTTACCTGCGGCGCTGAAAGACAACTCCACGCCGGCTTCGGACGCGTCTTGCCGGGTTTGCTGCAGACTGCGCTGTAATCTTGAACGCAGATCGACGCTGGCTGCCGCCTCGACCTGCCAACGCAGATAAATCGCGCCTTCATCGCCGCAGTCCGGCAGCGCCTGGCTGAACTGCATAGGCGACCGTTCGCGACGGCTGCGCGAGCGATCCTGGGCGAAGGTGCGCAGGCCACGGTGGGCGCTGGTCTGGCCGCGAATCAGCCCGGCGTTGGCCAGCGGTTCACTGGCGCGCAAGAAAGGATTGGCTGCGGGCAGGTGCCACTGATCGTTGAAGTTATCCACAACGCCGATTTCCCGCAGGATGCGCTCAAGCGCGGCGGCAGCCGATTCGGACAGGCCGAATGCATGCTGCTCGACGTCGATTCGCGCCAGTTGCAACGCGCCGCGGACTTGCTGCTGGCGCTGAAGCAGGGCGGCGTATTCCTCGCGCAACGGCGTCCAGTCCTGACGGGCGAAGAAGCTCAGCCAATCCAGCAGCTGTTCGTGAATGGCGTTCAAGTGCTCGCCGTCGGCATGGAATTGAAGATGCAGCAGCGCTTGCCCGGCAAACTGGTAGAGCGGCGTGGCTTTCAAACCATCGGCCAGTTTTTGCTGGCGCAAGTGCGCGAGCAATCCACCGGTTTTGGCGCTGTTCAACCAATGGCAGAGAAAGGCCATCGCCTCGGCGGATGACTGGGGCAAAGCCTCGAAAGCGAATAACAGGTTCGCGTGAGCGCCAACCTGTTGATAACTTTTCACCGTCAGCGGTGGCGGTGCGGTCTGGGCCACTTTATCCCCAACCGGCAACACCGCTGCGAATTGCCGCGCCAACTCCCGCAATTCATCAATACTCTGCGGACCGACCAGACTGAGGCTCATTTGCCCGGTTCGATAAAACCGCTGATGGAAATCTTTCAGCGCCGACTGAAACCCAGGCGATTCGACCTGCAAGCTGTCCCGATTGCCCGCATGAAAACCGCGCAACGGATGCTCCGCTGGTAAACCTTCATACAAGGCAAACTGCTGTTGCGCTGTCGGATCCTGCGACCAGGCGACGAATTCGGCCTGCAGCACTTCCCGTTCACGCAGTTGATCGTCCAGATTCATACGTGGCCGGGCGAGCATGTCTGACAGACGCTCGAGCCCCGCGCTGAAGGACGACACAGGCAACTCGAAGAAAAAATCCGTGGTGCGTTCGCGGGTGCTGGCATTCACCTGCCCGCCGTGACGTTGCACGTAGGCCATCAGCCCTTCGTCTGTGGGAAAACGCTCGGTGCCGAGGAACAGCAAGTGCTCAAGAAAATGCGCCAGCCCCGGCCATGCCAGCGACACGTCGTGACTGCCAGCGGCCACCCGCAATGCGGCGGCACTGCGCTTGAGGCCCGGCACATGGCGCAGGGTCACGCGCAGGCCGTTGGCCAGGGTTTCAATGTGGGGGCGGGGGTGAGTCGGCGCAGGCATGGGCACTTCCAGAACAGTGAAGTGCCCATGCTAGCGGATTAGCGCCGGTTGAGCGCGTCGTAAAGCTCTGGACGGCGATCGCTGAGATAGCGGTTGGCCTGGCGTGAATCGTTCATCAGTTGTCGGTCCAGTTCGCCAACGATCAACGCTTCGTCCAGACCTGCCAGAGCGATACGGCTGCCGTCCGGCGCGGCGAGGCTGCTTTGCCCGCAGTACTGAATATCGCCTTCATGCCCGCAGTAATTGGCGTAAGCCACATAGCACTGGTTTTCGAAGGCGCGGGCACGCACGGTGACATCGGCGACAAAGTCGAACGGAATCATGTTTGCTGTCGGCACCACAATCAGCTCGGCGCCGGCCAAGGCCAGACGACGAGTGTTTTCCGGAAATTCCAGGTCGTAGCAGATCAGGAACCCAAGCTTCCAGCCGTTCAGTTCAACCACCGGCAACTCCGCATCGCCGGGGCTGAACATAGACCGGTCAAGATCGCCGAACAGATGCGATTTGCGGTAATTGCACAGGCGCTCGCCGTGCGCGTCGATCAGTTGCACAGCGTTGTAAATCTGCCCGTCAGCGGTGCGCTCGGGGTAACCGTAAACGATCGCCAAGCCGGCAGCCTTGGCGATCCGGCCGATCTGCTGCGCCCATTCACCGTTGTAGACCTCGGCCAGGGTGCTGACCGCTTCGGCGCCGATGTTGTAGCCGGTCATGAACATCTCCGGCAGCACCAGCAGATCAGCGCCTTTGGCCTCCATCGCCACTTGATGCAGGCGATGCAGGTTGGCGACGGGGTCGAGTGGTAACGGCGGACATTGGTAAACGGCTACACGCATCAGGGATTCCTCTTACTCGGGCAGGGCGATAGGGCCGATGTCTTTGAACACATCACCCGGGCCGGGGTTCTCTTTATGTGTGGACCCGCCGAAGTGGTTCATGATTCCCCATACCGCATTGAGCGAAGTCTGCACCGCGCCTTCGACCCACGCCGGCGTCCACGACACATCGTCGCCGGCGATGAAAATCCCGCGCTGCTCGGCCGGCATCTCGTCCTGCATGAAGTGCGCGTACATGCGCTGGTTGTAGCGGTAATGGCCCGGCAGCGCGCCTTTGAAGGCACCGAGGAAATAAGGATCGGCCTCCCATGACACGGTGATCGGATCGCCGATGATGCGCGCGGCGATGTCGACTTTCGGGTAGATCTTTTTCAACGCGTTCAACGCCAGCTCAACGCGTTTCTCCACCGGATGCGGGAGCATTTTCAACGCGTCGCTCATCCATGAATACGACAGGCAAATCACCCCCGGCTTGTCGTCGCCGTTGTCGAACAGGTAGGTGCCACGGGTCAGGCGATCGGTGAGGGTCATGCTCATCAGGTCGCGGCCGGTCTCCGGGTCCTTATCCTTCCAGAATGGCCGATCGACCATCACGAAAGTCTTCGACGACTGCATGTAGCGCGTGCGGTCGAGAGCCATCCACATCTTCTGCGAGAACAGGGTTTCGTCGCATTCGATCTGCGTGGTCAGCAGCCAGCTCTGGCAGGTGGTCAGCACGGCGGCGTATTCGCGGGTGTCACCGTTGTTGTCGGTAACGGCGAAGCGGCCACCCGGGGCATGGGCAATTTTTTTCACACCGGAACGCGGTGCGCCACGGTGCAGGGATTTCAGGCTGGTACCCGCGGGCCAATGCACGCAGCGCTCCGGCACATGCCGCCAGATGCCTTGTGGCACCTGCTCGACGCCGCCGACCACCAGGTGTTGGTGATCGTCGCAGTTGGTCATCACTACGCGGAAAATTTCCAGCATGGAGTTGGGAAAATCAGAATCCCAGCCGCCGGTGCCGAAGCCCACTTGGCCGAACACTTCACGGTGCTGGAACGACAATTTGGCGAAGGCTTTCGAGGTCGCGACAAAGTCGTAAAAGGTCCGGTCGTCCCACAGCGGCACAAGCTTGTTCCACAACTCTTTCAGGCGCGGCACATCGCGGTCGCGAATGGCTTGCTGGATGTCGGAGAACTGCGAACCGGCCTCCAGCGCATCCGCCCAAGCGTCTGCCACTTCCTGAAACAATGCTGGAAGATCCTTCAGGCTTTCTGCGTAATAGGTCTCGCCTTCCAGGTCGATCACGGTGCTGCCTGAAGCACCCGTCAGCGGGTTCGGGAAAGGTTTGGTTTCCAGACCGAGCTTGTCGACGTAGTGATAGAACGCCGTGGAAGACACCGGGAAACGCATGCCGCCGAGCTCCGCGACGATGGCGTCGGTGCCGTTGAAGGCTTGCGAGCGCAGACGGCCGCCGAGCTTCGATGCCTCGTACACCACCGGTTTCAAACCGAGTTTCATCAGTTCATAAGCAGCCACCAGACCGGCAATGCCCGCGCCGACAATTGCCACTTCAGCGCCATGGTTATGCTCAGGAATACTGCCCAGGCCGGCGGGGTGCTCGATCCAGTCGTCAAACGCGAAAGGAAAGTCCGGGCCGAAAATCGTGATTGGTTTCTTGCCGTCTGCAGGATGGCGATTGTTCTTGTTCATTGGCTGACCTTACTGGCGACCCGACGCAGGATTCGCGTCTGAGTATAGGAAAAGATGCCAGCCATTCTAGGGAGCGCGGAACACGTTAATAAGACGCAAAGTGTCGTCGTATTGCCGCTCAATCATTCAATTTGACGATCGCTGACTGCACACCGACCAGAATTGTGGGAGCGAGCCTGCTCGCGAACAGGCCTTGTCTCACAGCCAGGATGCTACGGTGAATGCTTCAGACCGGCTGCCCCCGATCAATCTTGCTACTCAAAATAATCGAAGTCGTGGTCTTCTCCACCCCATCGACACTGCCAATCTGATCCAGCAACTGATCGAGCTGTTCTGGCGAATCCGTACGTAGCCAAGCCACATAATCAAACTCGCCACTCACCGCACAGAGCTGTTGCACCTGCGCCATCGCACTCAAGCGCCGCAGCACTTCCTTGCCGGAGCGCGGCTGCACCTTGATCCCGACGTACGCCTGCAAGCCACCGTCGACCACGCGCTGGCCGAGGCGTACGCCGTAACCGGTAATCACTTTGGCTTTTTCCAGGCGTGCCAGACGCGAAGTGACCGTGGTGCGAGCAATCCCCAGTTGCCGAGCGAGCATGGCCACGCTTTCGCGGGCATTGATTTGCAGAGCGGCGATCAACTGGCGGTCGATTTCGTCGAGGATGGGGGGGCGGGTGTCTGGCAAGGAAGGCTCCATAGGGCGCGGATCTTGGAGCGAGCATTGTTACACGCTCAACCGGCTATACGCTTGTGGGCGGTAATCGAATGTTTTGCCAGATTAGGAGAGCGAAGAGTCGAAACGAAAAAGCAGTCTAATTGCGCTGCTTTACATGATTTGAATTGCCCGTTATCTCGCCATTCTGCGTAACGCCTGATCGATAAGCTCAATCTGAAAGCGGTATCGCAGATTTACATGTTTGAGCAATACCGCTCCAATCGAAAGACCCAGTACCGCAGCAATGATCATCAACAGGGCGCTATTTCCCCAGTTCCCGCTCACAGGTCCGGCCAACAAGGTCTTACTGATCCAGGGCAAACCGCCGAATTTTTCCGCGCAAACGTAGGCCGTTCCCAGCAAAGCAAGAGCTGCAGCTTTTTCTCCAAAAAACAGGGCAACACGTGCTTCCGCTCGATTGATTCTGAGTTCCAGCCAGTATTTTGCGTCTAAAAGTGCCACTTCCGGATGAGGTTGAAGTGAATCTACTAACGCACTCTCGTGTTTGGCATCGGCAATCATGCTTTTCAAAGTGATGGTCTCCCATCGGAAGAGCGTATAGATCAGTGCCAGGATAGGAGTAAGCAGCGACAGCAAAGTAGATATTGTCGAGGCGAGCAGAAGAAAGAGAGCCAGATATCTGGCGCCCTCTGGCAGCGGAGTCTGCGATGTATGCCAGTAGGCCATGCAGGCAGCGATGGCCATCCCGGCACCGCCAAGAACTAGGCACCAATTGGCAAATTTCTCAGCATTCACTTCGAGCCTGCTACGTCTTGCAGATGCCTTCAGGGGCCTGCACGTACTCAAGTGCTCAAGAACTTTGATGGTGTCGTCGATCTGTATTTCTGGAAGTTCCTTTTCCATTACGCTCATTGCGTGCTCCGTTGCGATTTGATTTTACGTATGTCCCGCATGCACCACCGACATCCAAGTGGATGGGTTCGGCTGTTGGCTCACGAAACACAAAAACAAAAAAAGCCTATGCCATCAAGTATAAGCCTTTATTTGTTTGGGGGGCCACACGGACTCGAACCGTGGACCAAAGGATTATGAGCCCGAGTAAAAGCCCAAGGTCCATTGCTTAAAGCCAGTAAACTCGTCATTGCTGGAGCGTGTATGTGCATATGTGCAGGATAAATTTGCGCCCGTTTTGGACGGATGTTGGACGGACATATCAGAAGTCGATGGTAGGCATTTTCCTGCGACTGACATGGATCTCCGTCTTGATACCGCTGAATCTCGAGTCCTAGTTTGTGTCTTCGGTAAGAGGGATGGTTATTGCTACCTCCGGGTCATCGAACGCTATAAACGTCCCAAATTTATATCTTTCTGACTGCGCTCGTAATTCCTCGGTGTCGCTTTCGAACATGGTGAACCTGTATTTTTTCGAGTACGAAGCCGATCCAGGTTCGGCCGTAACCGTCAGTGACACCGCGTATTCGCCTGGCTCCAGATTGAAAAATTTGGTGAACATTTCCATGAATGGAGCAACAGCATCAGGGTCGGCTTCAACCCACTCCTTGCTTCCTGGAGGTTGAGCATCCAGCTTGTGACGGATGTCAGCTTTCAGACGCGAAATGCAAGACCGATAGTTTTTTTCCGTCTGTCGATCAAACGGATTGAAAAAGCCGACACCGTGCGACCAGCTTTCGTTGGGTTGTAATAAAAACGGAACGAACAAGACGCTGGAGGTTGACGAAGGGGTCTCGAAGTAAGACAGGCACGGCAAAGAGGCAAACGGGTGTCCGTCTCGCGTTATGTCAGCGCGCATCGATCTGATCCTCAGCGCGCGTCCCCCCGAATTGGTAATACCCACTAAGAGCCCTACGTTGGCGTTACCGACTCGATGCATCAGCTGAATTCGACTATGCACCTCAACATCTAAGCGACGTGGACGAATGAGCAAGTGGATCGGCGGCATTTGCGAAAGGACTATCGCGGCGAACGATACGGCGAAAGACCAAAATTTCCAGTCCAGGTAAAAGGGAACAGTGAGGTCGGCCGTCAAGTATCACTCCTTCGCGCTCCAGGGCGCTGCCATAGCCAGATTTTTTCTGACCTTCTTCCATCTCAGGTTAGCGGCCCGCGGGCCACTCTCAAAGCTAGTTCATGAAACGGCCTAAGTGTTCTCGGAACGTTGAAAAATAAGGCATAGGGTAGGAGACACGTTTCTCTTACATCTCCAAAAAACCCGCAATCCGATCCGCATTACTCAATGCTTCCTTTCTCCGGCCACCGCTCGTCGTAGGCTGTGTATCTATGTGCGTTACGTGTAGACATCTCATACACATGATGACAGTATAGATCTTAGGGAATGTCCCCTAACTAGAAGCGTGAGGCTATGCCATGAATCGTCCAACCAGCCGAGTAACGGAAATATGAAAATCGCTGAGGTGAACCAGACCTAAAAAACCGTGAAAACAAAGGAAAGACCATGACCAGATCTCTATTGCGTGCGGAGTCCGCAGCAGCAGAAAAAACAAAACCCGTCCCGATCAACATGCGGGTCGATTTTAGGAAACGAGACTTGATCGATGTGGCCGCTGCCATGTCGGGAAGCGACCGAACCAGCTTCATCCTGGATGCTGCTTGTAAAAAGGCAGAGGAAGTCATCCTTGATCAGCGCCTGTTTGTCCTTGCCGACGATGACTTCGACGCCTTTGAACAAGCCTTACAGAACAATCCCGTAAGGAGTAATAAATGCTTAGAGAGACTGCTGCAAAGGCCATCTCGCTGGAGTTGAGCGCTCCAGTAAAACTGACTGAAACCCATGATTTGGATACGTTCGAATGTGGTGAGGACTCTATCAACGAGTTCTTGAAGAAAAAAGCGATCAAGGCCCAGATCGCAAAGACCGCCACGGTGCTTGTTGTTTGCATCAAGGATACGAATACCGTCGTCGGTTACTACACGTTGTCGAACGGTACGATCATGCGAGCAGACGTCGTACCCAAAAAGGCGCAGCGCAACTCCCCCGACCAGCACCCGATCACGATCTTGGGGCGTATGGGAGTATGTAAGACGCTCCAAGGTACTGGGCTGTCGCTCGATCTGATTCAGGACGCGGTGCTTCGTGCGCTTACAGCCTCGGAAGAAGTCGCCTCGACCGCACTCGTTGTGCATCCGCTGAATGAGAACTTGGTGGGTCTTTACGAGAAGGCAGGGTTCATTCGCTGTCCGCAGCTGTCCTCAATCACGATGATGCTTCCTTTCACCTGATTGGGAGTGCACGGAAAACTGGCCGCAGCTGCGGCCAGTTAGATCTCTTTCCGATTGTTCACTTCTTCGCAATGAAGGAGGCTGAACAAAAGCCTCGATTGTTGACTACTCATCGTCGAGTTCTTCCGGCATTGCCCGGATTATCGTCGCGCACTCTCCATCTAGCCGAACCGAAACACCTTCTGGGCTCAGGGTTCCGACAACCGTCCCATAACGCTCTCCCGCGGGCGAGGCTGATTGACCTTCTCTCGGGGTACGCTTACCCGCTTGCCATGTCGAAGCTTTGTAAAATCCAAAGCGCTCCCGCGTCGTAGAATGAAAACAAAGCCTATCCTACCTCGAACAGAAAAATGAAAATCTCCGTCAGGCCTACAACCCGCGCCCCACTGGGGCGTTGGCGGATTTATAGATGCTGGTCTTTTCGTAAATCCCACTGAAATTTGAACCGTTTTAAATCTGAAAACTTGTATTAGAGGGTGTTTTTAACCGTGGGTCCCACCAACCGTGGCATTCAGATTGACGGATAGCACTCACCCGACCGTGAGCGCCTGTGTAGATCCGCTTCATTTCCTTTCTTAAGTTTTCATTGTGCGCAAAGGCACCGGACGGCAAGACGGCGGTGTGGGCGTATGTGACCGACGCGCAGGGCCGCAAGCACTTCGTTCAAGGCCTGCACAACCGCCGCCTGGCTGAAGTGGAGGTTTGTCTGAAATGACGATTCCACCGCTACGGCTCGCGCTGATCGTGATGCTGATTACTGCCCTGTGCCTGGGGGGCCGATGGACAGATGACACATGTCTTGCGGCACACCTTCGCATCCCGTTACATGATGAACGGCGGCGACATCCTGGCGCTTCAAAGGTGCTTGGGCATGCGACGTTGGCCATGACTCAAAAGTACGCACACTTTAGCCCTGAGACTTTGGCCAAGGTCGTCAATCTGAATCCGCTGGCCACACTTTTGGAGGCGAAACCAGCGGTCGCCGAGGTAGGGTAAATGTCCGTCCAAAATTGAAATTGGACGAATTTTGGACGGAACGCATTTTTTGCAGTCCAGCTGACTGACTTTTTCGAATGCCATAAACGCCGAAAACCACGTAATACGCGGCTTTCAATTTGGTGGGCCCACACGGACTCGAACCGTGGACCAAAGGATTATGAGTCCTCTGCTCTAACCAACTGAGCTATAGGCCCTCAGTAGGCCGCGGATTATAGCGACGGTTTCGCGGCTGTGCTATCCGAAAAATCCGATACGGTTACTTGCAGAAACGTTGCGGCGAATTCGTCCGGTGGTAGCGGCAGGCTGACGATGTAGCCCTGGATCTGTTCACAGCCCTCAGTGGCGAGGAATTGCTGTTGTGCCTGGGTTTCGACGCCTTCGGCAATGACGGTGAATTGCATGCTCCGTCCCAGCGCAATGATGGCGCGCACAATCGCTGCGTCGTGGGGGTCGTCGGGCAGGCCGCGGACGAAAGACTGGTCGATTTTCAGGATGTCCAGGGGCAGGCGCTTGAGGTAACTCAACGAGGAGTAGCCGGTGCCGAAGTCGTCGATTGCCAGTTGTACGCCGAGGCGTTTGAGTTGATGCAGGACCGCCAGTGCCTCTTCGGCCTGACTCATGATGAAATTCTCGGTAATTTCCAGTTGCAGTAATTCCGGCTGCAGGCGGTTGTCGCTGAGCAGTTGCTCGATGCGCCCGAGCAAATTCGGCTGGCGCAATTGCGCACCCGCGAGATTCACCGAGAGCGGGCCGAGACTGTCGTAGACCTGGTTCCACTCAAACATCTGCCGGCACGCGGTTTCGAGGACCCAGTCGCCGATCTGCATGATCATGCCGTTTTCTTCGGCCAACGCAATGAAGTGCTCCGGCGGGACCTCGCCGAACGTTGGATGCCGCCAGCGGATCAAGGCTTCGGCGCCGACCAGGCGGTGGTCGATGAGGCTGATTTTTGGCTGGTAATAGAGGAACAGTTCATCACGCTCGATTGCCCGGCGCAGTTCGTGTTCCAGGGCGACGCGTTCACTGGCCTGGGCGGTGAGGTCGCGGGTGTAGCTTTCGACGCGGTTACGGCCCTTGGCTTTGGAGCGGTACATCGCCGCGTCCGCATTCTTCACCAGAGTAGCGACATCGCAGCCATCGCGAGGATAGAGGCTGGTGCCAATGCTGGCGCTGATGAAAAACTCATGTTCACCAGCCTGGAACGGTGCGCTGAAGCAATTGAGCAGTTTGGTCGCGATGTTGTCGGCATCGCTGGCCTGTTGCAGACCGGGCAGCAGGATGATGAATTCGTCACCGCCCAGTCGAGCGACCGTGTCGATGTCACGCAATTGCTCTTTCAAGCGCACCGCGATGCCTTTGAGCAGCAGGTCGCCAACCGGATGGCCAAGGCTGTCGTTGATGTGCTTGAAGCGGTCCAGATCCAGAAACAGCACGGCGCCCTGGCTGCCGTTTTCCTGTTGGCTGTTCAGTGCCGTCAACAAGCGGCTTTCAAACAGCGTACGGTTCGGCAGGCCGGTGAGCGGGTCATGGTGGGCCTGATAGTCGAGCCTGGCCTGGGCATGTTTGAGGCTGGAGATGTCGGCGAACACCGCGACAAAGTGAGTGATGAACTTGTCACGGTTGCGCACGGCGCTGATGGTCAGCCAGCTCGGGTACAGCTCGCCGTTCTTGCGCCGGTTGGAAATCTCGCCCTGCCAGTGACCCTCGTCGGTCAATTGATGCCACATCGCAGCGTAAAACGCGCTGTCATGCAGGCCTGAGGCGAGCAGGCGGGGCGTGTGTCCAAGCGCTTCGCTTTCGCTGTAGCCGGTAATCTCGGTAAACGCCCGGTTGACCGCGCTGATGTGTTGCTGGGTGTCGGTAATCAGCACGCCTTCGGCGGTGCTCTCGAACACGGTGGCGGCCTGTTGCAGTTTTTCCTGCATCAAGTGGCGTTCAGTGATATCGCGAGCGATGGTCAGCATGCAGTCTTCGTCGCCGATCGGCAGCGGGCGGCTGGAGACTTCGCACAGGCGAATCTGCCCGTCGCTGCGGCGGATATGGCAACTGAAGTCTCGAACGAAACCGTCGCGCTGCAGCAGGTCGAGCATCTGTTTGCGTTCGTTGAGGTTGACCCAGATGCCCAGGTCAAGCGTCGAGCGATCTACCGACATGGCGCTGTTGAACCCGGTGATGCGACTGAAACCTTCGTTGACCTCAAGCAGCAGGCCGTCACTCTGGCGCGACAGCAGCAAGCCGTCCGGTGAGGCGTGGAAGGCCTTGGCGAACTTTTCTTCGGAGGTTTGCAGCTGTTGCTGGGTTTCCTTGAGTTGGCTGATGTCGCGCACCACAACCACTAGCGCCGGCGTGGTGTCGAGGTCGAATGGCTCGGCGGAAATCAGCCCGGTGAACAATTGGCCGTTGTTACGGCGAAAGGGCATTTCCAGATTGCGGATGCTGCCCGCCTGCAAGCGTTGCAACAGCCCCGGCCCGACCCCGGGAATCCCCCAGATATTCAGGTTGGTGGCGGTTTGGCCAACTACTTGCTCAGCCGTGAGGCCGATCTGCTCTTCGAAAGCCTCGTTGACCTCCAGCAAACAGCCGTCGGACAAACGCGCAATAACCAGAATGTCCGGACATTGCTGGAAGACCGAAGCGAACTTCTGCTCCGACAGTCGCAGTGCCTCTTCCGTGCGCTTGATTTCGCTGATGTCGATCATCAGCCCGCGCATCACCGGCTCGTGACCATGCTCGATCAGGCTGACGATGTCGCGCACCCACAGGCAGCGGCCATCGGCGGTAATGACGCGATAGTCGACGATATGATCGCGCCCCTCGCTCAAGGCTTGCTTGCAGTAATTCTGCGTGCGGGTCAGGTCGGCCGGGTGGATGATGTTGTGCCAGAAGCCTGGAATCAGCCAATGGGATTGTGGATAACCAAGCAGATTTTCCGCGTGGGGCGAAACGTAGCTGTAGGTGAAGTCACTCATGCGCGCTTCCCAGGCGATGGCCGAGAGGCTCTCGACCAGGCCTCGATAGTGATATTCGCTGCTGCGCAATTCCTGTTCGAGGTCGATGCGTCGGGTTATTTCCGAGCTCAGACGACGGTTGATGCGAATCACCACGGCAAGGATGGTCATCAGCAGCAATAGACCTGGCAGGCCATAAATCAATAGATCCGACCAGAACGTACGGTGGTCGAGGACATTGCCGACCCAGTGCTCCTGAATACTGCTGATTTCGGCGGGGGTCATGTCGGCGAGGACTTTGTCGAGAATCCCCACCAGTACTTTGTTGTCGCGGGGCACGGCCATCGCCAGTTGATAGCGATACGGGGTTTCGCCGCTGACGTACAACCCGTCGAGTTTGAGCTGGCGCAGGCTCCAGACGCTGGAGGCAAGGTCGCCGACGACAGCGTCCACTTCGTCGGTGGCCAGTGCCTGCAAGGCCGAGCTGACGTTGGGCATCGCTACCAGATTCAGATCCGGATGGTGCGTGCGCAGCAATTCGTGGGGTGCGTAGTTTTCCACCACGGCAATTTTCAAACCGTACAGATCATCGAGTTTGCGCGGCTGTGCCCCGCCGACATGGGCAAGAATGACGATCGGAAAGTCGAGATAGGGGCGGGTAAACGCCAGGTAGTTCTGGCGCTCCGGGGTGGACATGATGCCGGGCAGCAAGTCGATCTTGCCCTTCTTGACCTGCTCCAGCACCACCGTCCAGCTCACCGGTTCGATAGGGGTGAGCCTGATCGCCAGGCGTTCGCGGATCACGTCGATGTAGTCGGCGGCCAGGCCTTGATAGCGATTCTGGTCATCACGGAACTCAAACGGTGGCCACGACGCGTCCACACCCAGGCGCAGGTCAGGATGGGCCGCCAGCCAGCTGCGTTCTTCATCGGTCAGAGTCAGCGCGTCAGCCGTTGCGGTCCAGATCATCAATGACAGCAGAAAAAGCGCAGGCGCCAGTCTGTGCATAACGCTCTCGTTATGGCTTTTGGAGGGTTGTTTCGAGTGTAGACGGGGTAATCGGCGGGGAGGGTGGTGCGCGGTATTTAATCTGCCACAAAACAAAACCCCCGGCCTGGGCCGGGGGTTCTGGTATCACTCGTCGAGGAAGGAGCGCAGATGCTCGCTTCGCGTCGGGTGGCGCAGCTTGCGCAGCGCCTTGGCTTCGATCTGACGGATCCGCTCACGCGTTACGTCAAACTGTTTGCCCACTTCTTCGAGTGTGTGGTCGGTGTTCATGTCGATACCGAAACGCATGCGCAGTACCTTGGCTTCACGGGCAGTGAGGCCGGACAGCACTTCGCGAGTCGCTTCTTTCAGACTTTCCACCGTGGCGACATCGATTGGCGACTGCATGGTCGAGTCTTCGATGAAGTCGCCCAGATGGGAGTCTTCGTCATCACCAATCGGGGTTTCCATGGAGATCGGCTCTTTGGCGATCTTCAGTACCTTGCGGATCTTGTCCTCAGGCATTTCCATGCGTTCGCCCAGCTCTTCCGGGGTCGGTTCGCGACCCATTTCCTGCAGCATCTGCCGGGAAATACGGTTGAGCTTGTTGATCGTCTCGATCATGTGCACCGGAATACGGATGGTGCGGGCCTGGTCGGCGATCGAGCGAGTGATCGCCTGACGGATCCACCAGGTGGCATAAGTCGAGAACTTGTAACCGCGACGGTATTCGAACTTGTCCACCGCTTTCATCAGGCCGATGTTGCCTTCCTGAATCAGGTCGAGGAACTGCAGGCCGCGGTTGGTGTACTTCTTGGCGATCGAAATCACCAGACGCAGGTTGGCTTCAACCATCTCTTTCTTCGCGCGGCGGGCCTTGGCCTCACCGATCGACATGCGACGGTTGATGTCCTTGATTTCTGCGATGGTCAGGCCGGTCTCGGTTTCCAGCGCGATCAGTTTCTGCTGGCAACGGATGATGTCCGGCTGCACGCGGCCGATGGCTTCGGCGTACTTGCTCTTGCCTTTGGCCAGGGCGTCGGACCAGCTTTCGTCGACTTCGTTGCCCGGGAACTGACGCAGGAAATCGGCGCGTGGCATACGTGCATCACGTACGCACAGCTGCATGATCGCGCGCTCTTGCTGACGCAGACGGTCCAAGGCACTGCGCACACGCTCGACCAAGGCTTCGAATTGCTTCGGCACCAGTTTGATCGGCATGAACAGCTCGGCCAGGGCCAGCAACTCGGCAACCGCTGCCTTGTTGTGACGACCGTGCTTTTTCAGGGCCTTGCGGGTGATTTCCATCTGATCGGCCACGGCGCCGAAGCGCTGCGCAGCGATGACCGGGTCCGGACCGCTTTCGGCTTCTTCTTCGTCATCGGAAGATTCGGCTTCATCGTCTTCGGTTTCGTCGTCGGCTTTAGCGACTTTCGCTTCGACAGGCGGCGGCACTTCGGCAGGCGGCGCGATGCCGTCGTCCGGGTCGATATAACCGCTGAGGACGTCGGACAGGCGACCACCTTCGGTGGTGACGCGGGTGTACTCGGAGAGAATGTGGTCAACCGTGCCAGGGAAGTGCGCAATTGCGCTCATCACTTCACGAATGCCTTCTTCGATCCGCTTGGCGATTTCGATTTCGCCTTCACGGGTCAGAAGCTCGACCGTACCCATTTCACGCATGTACATGCGCACCGGGTCAGTGGTGCGACCGATATCGGTCTCCACCGCCGCCAACGCAGCGGCTGCTTCTTCCGCAGCGGCCTCGTCGGTATCGGCGTCGGCCAACATAAGGGCGTCCGCATCCGGAGCACTCTCGTGTACGGGGATCCCCATGTCGTTAATCATGCGGATGATGTCTTCCACCTGCTCAGGATCTGAAATATCCTCGGGCAGGTGGTCGTTGACCTCGGCGTAAGTCAGATACTTCTGCTCACGACCCAGTTTGATCAACTCAATAATACGAGACTGCTGTTGCGCTTTTCCGGACATAACACCCTATCCACTGAAGGTCTTGGCGGGCAAAAAACAAGCCGAGGATTATACCTGAGCTATGACCTCACGCGCCAGTTGAGGTCGGGTTTGATGCGGAAACATTGCGACTTAAAAGGTCGCGCAGTTGATTTTTCTCTTCCAGGCTCAGTTCGCTTTGTCGCGCTTTCCTGAGCAACTGTTCCAGATTTCGCTCGCGTTGGCGGGCTGACAAGCTAGTAATGGTGTCGAAAAACTGTTGTTCAAGGTTATCTCCGTCAATCAGCCACTCCTTTTCTGCCAGTGCCTTGAGCAAGCGACCCTGTTCGGTGCCGTGCCATCGTGCGATCAACTGAAATGAGTTTAGCTGGGGATTCTTCTGTACGGCTTCCAGCAACGCCACAAGCAACTGGGCGTTGGTCTGATTTTCATCGGCAATGTGCCCGGCGTCTTCGACGCGCCTGGCCAGTTGCGGGTGATGAAGCAATGTTCTCAGGGCTGTCAGGGTTGGCGATTCGACGCCGATCGGCGTGCGCGGGCGTTGCTGATCGCGATCGCCGCCACGCTTGCCATTCTTGTCCCAGGGTTTTTTGTCCCACTTCTTGCCGCCGGCGCCGGGTTTCTTCGGTGTCCATTCCTGCTGCGGCACATACATGTCCTGTGCCTGCGGCTGATGGTAGTCGCCGTAATCCGGCATGGCATCGTAATCGATGCCCGGATCGTAGGCGGGCGGTGCTTCCTGCGGCGCACTCTGGGCAAGCTGACTGACGGTCTCGCTGCTCAGGCCGGTGATTTCGGTCAGGCGCTGGCGCATCAGGATACGCAGGTTTGCCCCGGGTACCTTGTCGATCAGCGGCGCCGCGAGGGTGGCCATGTGGGCCTTGCCTTCGAGCGAGCGCGGATCGGCTTCTTCGGTCAGTTGCTGGAAAAAATAATCGGCCAGCGGTTGCGCATGTTGATTGATGCGCGCCTTGAAGGCATCGGTGCCTTCGGCACGAACCAGGGTGTCCGGGTCTTCGCCCTCGGGCAGAAACAGGAATCGCGCGCGGCGCCCGTCCTGAAGGCACGGCAGTGTCGCTTCCAGCGCACGCCACGCGGCATTGCGGCCGGCCTGGTCGCCGTCGAAGCAGAACAGCACGTTGGGCACGACGCGAAACAGGCGCTTCAAATGTTCTTCGCTGGTCGCGGTGCCCAGCGTGGCGACGGCATTCTTCAAGCCTTGCTGGGCGAGGGCGATGACGTCCATATAGCCCTCGACGACAATAATTTCGTCGAGGTTGCGGTTGTTCTTGCGCGCTTCATAAAGGCCGTAGAGTTCCTGGCCTTTATGGAATACCGGGGTTTCCGGTGAGTTCAGGTACTTGGGCTTGTCGTCGCCCAGTACGCGGCCACCGAAAGCGATGATGCGCCCCCGGGTGTCGCGGATCGGGAACATCACGCGATCACGGAAGCGGTCGTAGCGCTTGCCGGTTTCGGCGTTCTCGATCAGCAGGCCGGCCTCGATCATCGCCTTCTGCTGCAGTGTATCGCTGCTCAGATGCTTGAGCAGGTTGTCCCAGCCCGGTGGCGCAAAACCCAGGCCAAAATCCCGGGCGATCTCGCCAGTCAGGCCGCGGCCCTTGAGGTAGTCCACCGCGGCCTTGCGCGACGGATGGCTTTTGAGTGCCTGCCGGTAAAAGTCGGCGGCGGCGGTAAGCAGCGGATACAGCGGCGAGTCGGTCGGCTGGCGTGGCTTGCGTTCGCGGCCGCTTTCTTCGCGGGGAATTTCCATGCCGGCGGCTTTCGCCAGGTCTTCGACAGCCTGGGGGAAGTCCAGGTTGTCGTGATCCATGAGAAAGCCGAGGGCGTTGCCGCCAGCGCCGCAGCCGAAGCAGTAGTAGAACTGCTTGTCCGGGCTGACGCTGAAGGACGGGGTTTTCTCTTTATGGAACGGGCAACAGGCGGTGTAGTTCTTGCCGGCCTTCTTCAATTGCACGCGCGAGCTGACCACGTCGACGATGTCGGTGCGGTTCAGCAGGTCGTCAATGAAGCTCTGGGGAATCAGCCCGGCCATGGCGTTCTCGTCTTCTGCGCTGCAATAAGTCCGTTGCGACAGGCTGTAGGACGCGGGCGATTGTTGGAAACGCACAAAAAGTGCGGCTCGACCGGTGTCGTCTGCGTGATCGCTGTCGGGAAGTGTATCTGCCGAAAATCCACTGACGTTAGTACCTATCAGTCTTCGACTATTTGAAAGTGTTGCGCTGAATCCGCTGACGGCCGGTTGCAGGCCTCGGATAGCTCAATAAAACGGGCACGCATGCAGGTGCCTTGGGCTGATCGTCGTAAGAGGAATCAGTGGGTGTGCTCGTCAGTAGCCTTGAAAGGCTCGTCAGAAAAGACGTGCACCGCTGGCAAAAGAGCCAGGCCTGACGCGGTGAAGCAGATTTGTCTCGGTCGCATCGGCGGCTTCGACGGTGAAGCATCAAGCGTTTTACGCAAATGCCATTAGCCCGGCTGAGGGCCGGGCTTAGGCAAGAAGCTTGCTACGAACGTCTGTGTATTAGTACAGACGAACGGCGCGGCGCTGTTCGCGCTGAACTTTCTTTGCGTGACGCTTGACAGCAGCTGCTGCCTTGCGCTTACGCTCAGAAGTTGGCTTCTCGTAAAATTCGCGGCTACGAACTTCAGCCAGTACACCGGCTTTTTCGCAGGAGCGCTTGAAACGACGCAGAGCTACGTCGAAGGGTTCGTTCTCTTTTACTTTGACGGCTGGCATCCAGAGCTACCTTCATTCATTACCGGGGTCAACATCCTCGCGGCAAAAGAGCACTTGAAGACGTCGGTTTTTAAGGGTTGCGGATGTTAACCCCTCATCGCTCGGAATGCAAAGCCTCTGATCGAAAACCGCTGGTCGGGGCATCACGTGGCGACTATTATGCGCGCCTTCGAATTCAGCCTAAACAAGGCGCAAACCCATGCTAGTACTGGGATTAGAAACCTCCTGCGACGAAACCGGCGTCGCTTTATACGATAGCGAGCGCGGCCTGCTGGCCGATGCGCTGTTCAGCCAGATCGACTTGCACCGCGTCTATGGCGGTGTGGTGCCGGAGCTGGCCTCGCGTGACCACGTCAAACGCATGCTGCCCTTGATCCGTCAGGTGTTGGCCGAGGCCGACTGCGTGCCGACCGAGATCGATGCGATCGCCTATACCGCCGGTCCCGGCCTGGTCGGCGCGCTGCTGGTCGGTGCGTCCTGCGCGCAGGCACTGGCGTTTGCCTGGGGGATTCCGGCGCTCGGTGTGCACCACATGGAAGGCCACTTGCTGGCGCCGATGCTTGAGCCGAAACCGCCTGAATTCCCGTTCGTCGCTTTGTTGGTTTCGGGTGGTCATACGCAGCTCGTTCAGGTCGATGGCATCGGTCAATACAGCCTGCTCGGCGAAACCCTTGACGACGCGGCCGGCGAAGCCTTCGACAAAACCGCGAAGATGATGGGCCTCAATTATCCGGGCGGGCCGGAAATCGCCAAACTGGCCGAGAAGGGCGTCGCTGGACGTTTCACCTTTCCGCGGCCGATGTGCGACCGTCCTGGCCTGGATTTCAGCTTCAGCGGCTTGAAAACCTTTGCCCTCAACACCTGGCAGCAATGTGTCAGCGCCGGGGACGACGGCGAACAAGCCCGTTGCGACATCGCGCTGGCGTTCCAGCAGGCCGTGGTGGAGACTTTGACCATCAAGTGCAAGCGCGCCCTGAAACAAGCGGGCATGAAGCGCCTGGTGATTGCTGGCGGCGTCAGCGCCAATAAGGCGCTGCGTGTGTCGCTGGAGAAAATGCTGGGCGATCTGAAAGGCGATGTGTTCTACGCGCGTCCCGAGTTCTGCACCGACAACGGCGCGATGATTGCCTTCGCCGGTTGCCAGCGTCTGCAGGCCGGTCAGCAGGAAAGCCTGGCGATCAGCGTGCAGGCGCGCTGGCCAATGGAGCAATTGTCGGCCTTGTAAAAGACGGCGCCCGTGAACGGTATTTAAAAATGCCGTTCGCGCCCGGCAAACAGGTCGCGTAGATTGCCGCGGTGACGCCAGACGATCAGCAATGTCAGCGCGCTCATCGGCAACAGCGCCTCCGGTTCCTGCCAGGCCAGCAATGGCAGGGTCAGCGGCGTGGCGATCAATGCCGCCAGCGAGCTGGTCCGCGTCAGGTAGAACGTCAGCAGCCAGGCGCATACGGCCAGTAGCGCAGCGGGCGGATACAGGCCCAGCAGCATGCCGGCGGCGGTGGCAACGCCCTTGCCGCCCCGAAAGCGGAAGTACAGCGGGAACAGGTGACCGATCACGGCGCATACGCCGATCCAGGCCTGATCCTGCAACGAAAGGCCCGCGGCTGCGGCGATCAGCACCGGCAGCAGGCCTTTGCACAAATCACCGAGCAGGGTCAGGATCGCCAGTTTGCGACCGGCCAGGCGCAGCATGTTGGTGGCGCCGGCATTACCCGAGCCACTCATTCGCGGATCCGGATGTCCGGTCAGGCGGCTGAGCAAAATGGCGAAGGACAGCGAGCCGAGCAGGTAGGCGAGAGTCGCCAGTAACCAAAACATGCTAACTATTCCGGGCGAGGACGCCCTGATTCTAACGGCGCATTGCGCCCTTGTCGTGCAGCGGAGAGAAGTGCTTGGACAGAGTGTTTATCGAGGGCCTGGAAGTCGACACCGTGATCGGTGCCTACGACTGGGAGCGCGACATCCGACAGTGCCTGCGTCTTGATCTGAGCTTCGCCTGGGACAATCGCCCGGCCGCGGCCGGTGACGACCTGACTCTGGCGCTCGATTACGCCAGTGTCTCCATGCGTATCCAGGCGTTTGCCGAACAGGCCCGGTTTCAACTGGTCGAGACGTTTGCCGAGCGTCTGGTTGAAGTGCTGATGAGTGAGTTCAAGATCACCTGGGTGCGCCTGAAACTGACCAAGCCCGGTGCCGTGCCGGCTGCGAAGGGCGGCGTGGGTGTGGAGATCGAGCGCGGATGTCGCTGACTCAGGTCTATCTCGGGCTCGGTAGCAATATCGAGCGCGAAACCCATTTGCGCGCCGGTCTCGATGCGCTGGCCACGTTTCTGGTGGATATCCGCTGTTCGGCGGTGTTTGAAAGCCAGCCGGTGGGGATCAAGAGCGGGCCGTTCTTCAATTTCGTGGTCTCGGCGTACACCGACCTGCCGTTGATGGAGCTGGATCGGCGGCTTAAATTCATCGAGGCGGATAACGGTCGTTACGCGCCGGACCGCAAGGGCTTGCCGCTGGATATCGACGTGCTGCTGTACGGCGATCTGGTGGGAAACTTCGATGGATTGATTTTGCCGCGGGCGGAAATCCTGAAGAACGCTTTTGTCTTGTGGCCGCTGTCGTTGATCGCGCCGGATCGGGTGCATCCGGGCGTGGGAAAGAGCTTCGCGACATTATGGGCCGAGGCGAAGATCGATCAGGTGTTGGCGCCGGTTGCATTCGAATGGCGGGGTGTGCAACTGACACCTTTGGATTCGCGGTGATCTCTAGGGCGCCATCGCGAGCAGGCTCACTCCTACACTTGGAGTGCATTCCCCTGTAGGAGTGAGCCTGCTCGCGATGCTTTTTTAAATCGACGCCGCTTCTTTGTAAGCCTTCAAAGCCTTGAGCCGTTCACGCTTCAGCGCTTCACCCAGCTCAGGCCCCTTGAATCCCTTTTCCAGTAACGGCTGCACCGCAACCCCGCGCGCTGCGACGGCGGCTCCGCGCAAATAATCCGCCTGTGGATAACTGCGCTGCTCCAAACCCTTACGGCCACGAGCGTCCATCTCGCACGCGGCGATAAATTCCTCGAAGCGCTGCGGCCGACGATAGACATCGAAACTCTGCAGCAACTCCAGCAACGTCGAGGCCTTCAATTCCAGCGCCCGATGACCGTGGGTGTGATATTTCCCGACCAGCAGCGCCAGTTCCTGACAATCCTTGGGAGCCTTGAAGCGTTCGTTGACCGCTTTGATCAGCCTCAATCCGGTGTGTTCATGGGCGATGTGCCGCGGCCATTGTTCTTCGGGTGTCAGGCCTTTACCCAGATCATGCAGAAGGCAGGCCCAGCGCACGGTCAGCGGCTGCTTGTGCAAGGCGGACTGCTCCAGCACGCTTAACGTATGCACGCCTGTGTCGATTTCCGGGTGATGCGTCTCCGGCTGCGGCACACCGAACAAGGCGTCGACTTCCGGCATCAGCACTTTTAACGCACCACAGTCGCGCAACACCTCGACGAATACCTGCGGATGATTCTCCATCAGTGCCCGGGAAATTTCCTTCCAACTGCGTTCGGCGGTCAGCGCTTGCAGTTCGCTGGACTCGCTGAGCTGGCGCATCAGTTCCATTGTCTCGTCGGCGACCGTAAAGCCCAGCCCGGCGTAACGCGCTGCGAAGCGGGCAACGCGCAACACCCGCAAGGGATCTTCGGCGAACGCCGGAGAAACGTGGCGCAGGATGCGAGCTTCCAGATCGCGCTGGCCATGGTACGGATCGGTCAGATTGAGCTCATCGTCCTCGGCCATGGCGTTGATGGTCAGGTCGCGGCGGATCAGGTCTTCTTCCAGCGTGACTTGCGGGCTGGCGTAAAAAGTGAAACCACCGTAGCCGCGACCGCTTTTGCGCTCCGTGCGGGCGAGGGCGTACTCCTCTCCGGTTTTTGGGTGCAGAAACACCGGGAAATCTGCACCGACCGGCCGATATCCGAGGGCGAGCATTTCTTCCGTGGTGGCGCCGACCACGACCCGGTCCACGTCAGTGACCGGTAATCCCAACAGACGGTCACGTACCGCGCCGCCAACCTTGTAAACCTGCATAAAAAACCTCCGTCAGTCCGACAGGATAACCCTTGCGTCAGACTTTCGGAGGCCGGAACCTGCTCAAAGATGAATCACGGCGAGGTCGAGCCGGCCGTAATCCCCCTCGCTGTGTTCACTGCGCGGCGGCACGTGATGGGTTTTCATGATCTGGTCGCCCTGCAGGGTTTCCAGATGAATGTCGAAGCCCCACAAGCGGTGCAGGTGTTTGAGTACCTCGTCAGTAGAGTCTCCCAACGGCTTGCGGTCGTGCTGCTGGTGCCGCAAGGTCAAAGAGCGGTCGCCGCGCCGGTCGATGCTGTAGATCTGCACGTTCGGCTCACGATTGCCGAGGTTGTACTGCGCCGCCAAGGTTTCGCGGATGATCCGGTAGCCGGTTTCATCATGGATTGCCGGCACCAGCAGGTCATCTTTCTGGTCGTCGTCGAGAATGCTGAACAGCTTCAGGTCGCGAATCACTTTGGGCGACAGGTACTGCAGGATGAAGCTTTCATCCTTGAAGCTGCTCATGGCGAACTTGATGGTCGACAGCCAGTCGGAGCCGGCGATGTCGGGGAACCAGTGGCGGTCTTCCTCGGTGGGCTCTTCGCACATGCGCCGAATATCGCGGTACATGGCAAAGCCCAGCGCGTAGGGGTTGATGCCGCTGTAGTAAGGACTGTCGAACCCCGGCTGGAATACCACGCTGGTATGCGACGTGAGGAACTCCATCATGAAGCCGTCAGTGACCAGTCCCTCGTCATACAGGTCATTCATCAGCGTGTAATGCCAGAACGTTGCCCAGCCTTCGTTCATCACCTGGGTCTGGCGCTGTGGATAGAAATACTGGGCGATCTTGCGCACGATCCGCACGATCTCGCGCTGCCACGGCTCCAGCAGCGGCGCGTGCTTTTCGATGAAGTACAGGATGTTTTCCTGCGGCTCGGCCGGGAAACGGGCGTTGTCCTTGTCGCTGTATTTGTCGGCACCCTTTGGGATGGTGCGCCACAGGTCATTGATCTGCTTCTGCAGATGTTCCTCGCGATCCTTTTGCCGCCGACGTTCTTCCTCGGCGGAGATCGGATACGGCCGCTTGTAGCGGTCGACACCGTAATTCATCAGCGCATGGCAGGAGTCGAGCAGGTCTTCCACCGCGTCAATGCCGTGGCGCTCTTCGCACTGCATGATGTACTGCTTGGCAAACACCAGGTAGTCGATGATCGAGCTGGCGTCCGTCCAGGTGCGAAACAGGTAATTACCCTTGAAAAAGCTGTTATGGCCATAGCAGGCGTGGGCCACCACCAACGCCTGCATGCAGATGGTGTTTTCCTCCATCAGGTAGGCGATGCACGGATCGGAGTTGATCACGATTTCGTACGCCAGCCCCATCTGCCCGCGGCTGTAGGATTTTTCGGTGCTGAGGAAGTGCTTGCCGTAGGACCAGTGGTGATAGCCCAGCGGCATGCCCACCGAGGCGTAGGCGTCCATCATTTGCTCGGCGGTGATCACTTCGATCTGGTTGGGATAGGTATCCAGCGCATAACGGGCCGCGATACGGGCAATTTCACGGTCGTAGGTCTGGATCAGCTCGAACGTCCATTCGGAGCCGGTGGAGATGGGTTGGCGCTTCTGCTCTTTGGCGGTCATGTCACTAACCTGCGCTGGAAGAGTTCACGGAAGACCGGATAGATATCTCCGGCCGAGACCAGTTGCTGCTGGGCAAAAGTGTCAGAGAAGGCTTCGGCGATGCGTTCGTATTCGTACCACAACGCCTGGTGTTCGCGCGGGGTAATCTCCACATAAGTGTAGTACTGGACAAACGGCATGATCTGGTTGATGAGGATATCGCGGCAGATCGGCGAGTCGTCGTTCCAGTTGTCGCCGTCGGAGGCCTGCGCGGCGTAGATGTTCCACTCGTTGCTCGGGTAGCGCTCGGCCATGATCTCCTGCATCAGCTTCAGGGCACTGGAAACGATGGTGCCGCCGGTCTCCCGCGAGTAGAAAAATTCCTCTTCGTCGACTTCCCGGGCGCTGGTGTGGTGGCGGATGAATACCACGTCGATTTTGTCGTAATTGCGCTTGAGGAACAGGTACAACAGGATGAAAAAACGCTTGGCGATGTCTTTGGTCGCCTGGGTCATCGAGCCGGAAACGTCCATCAGGCAGAACATCACCGCTTTGGAGCTGGGATTGGGCTGCTTGACCAACAAGTTGTATTTCAGATCGAAGGTGTCGAGAAACGGCACCCGGTGAATACGCGCGCTGAGTTTTTCTATTTCAGTTTCCAGTTCCTGAATATCGCCGAAGTTGTCTGGCTCTTCGCGTTTGAGGCGAGCCAGTTCTTCCTTGGCTTCACGCAGTTTTGCCCGGCTGCTGCCAGACAGGGCGATACGGCGCGCGTGGGCGGAACGCAAGGTCCGGATGATATTGATACGAGACGGGTTGCCCTCGTTGCTGATCCCGGCACGCACGGTCTTGAAAGTGTCCGTTCCGGTGAGGTTGCGTTTGACCAGATTCGGCAGTTCCAGGTCCTCGAACATGAATTCGAGAAATTCCTCCTGGGTGATCTGGAAGACGAACTCGTCCATGCCTTCGCCGGAATTGCCGGCCTTGCCCGGACCTCGCCCGCCGCCACCACCCGGTGGCCGCGCGATGTGTTCGCCGGCAGTGAATTCCTTGTTGCCGGGATGAACCACGGTCTGCTTGCCGCCGCGGCCATGGTGCAACACCGGTTCGTCGATGTCGCGACCGGGAATGCTGATCTGTTCACCGTGTTCCATGTCGGTAATGGAACGCCGGCTGACCGCCTCTTCGACGGCCTTCTTGATGTGGTCACGATAACGCCGCAGGAAACGCTGGCGGTTCACCGTGCTCTTGTTCTTGCCATTGAGGCGTCGGTCGATCACATAGCTCATAGGTGGCCCTCCGGGCAGCTTCAAGTTGTGAGCTGCAAGCTGCAAGTAAAAGCGAAGTCCCCTGAATCCGGGGTTGAGCGCTTGTTTCTTGCAGCTTGTGGCTTATAGCTTGCAGCTGCCTCACTGCGACTTGCGGACCCGCAGGTACCATTCGGACAGAAGTCGTACCTGTTTGTCGGTGTAGCCACGTTCGACCATGCGTGTAACGAAGTCGTTGTGTTTCTGTTGATCCTCTTTGCTGGCCTTGGCGTTGAAGCTGATGACTGGCAGCAGGTCCTCGGTGTTCGAGAACATTTTCTTCTCGATGACCACCCGCAGTTTTTCGTAGCTGAGCCAGGTCGGGTTCTTGCCGTTGTTGTTGGCTCGGGCGCGCAGCACGAAGTTGACGATTTCGTTGCGGAAATCCTTCGGATTGCTGATGCCGGCCGGTTTTTCGATTTTTTCCAGTTCTTCGTTCAGGGCCACGCGGTTGAGGATTTCGCCGGTTTCCGGATCGCGGTATTCCTGATCCTGAATCCAGAAGTCCGCGTACAGCACGTAACGATCGAAAATATTCTGGCCGTACTCGCTGTAGGATTCCAGGTACGCGGTCTGGATTTCCTTGCCGATGAACTCGATGTAGCGCGGTGCCAGGTATTCTTTCAGATAGCGCAGATAACGTTCACGGGTCTCGGCCTGGAACTGTTCCTGTTCGATTTGCTGCTCCAGCACATAGAGCAGGTGCACCGGGTTGGCGGCGATTTCGTGCGGGTCAAAGTTGAAGACCTTGGACAGAATCTTGAAGGCGAAGCGGGTCGACAGACCGTTCATGCCCTCGTCGACGCCGGCCGAGTCGCGGTATTCCTGAATCGACTTGGCTTTCGGATCGGTGTCCTTGAGGTTTTCGCCGTCGTAGACGCGCATCTTCGAATAGATGTTGGAGTTGTCCGGCTCCTTGAGGCGTGACAGCACGGTGAACTGCGCCAGCATCTTCAGGGTGTCCGGCGCGCAATGGGCCTTGGACAGCGAGCTGTTGAAGAGCAGTTTGTCGTAGATCTTCACTTCATCGCTGACGCGCAGGCAGTACGGCACCTTGACGATGTAGATCCGGTCGATGAACGCTTCGTTGTTCTTGTTGTTGCGGAAGGTGTGCCACTCCGATTCGTTGGAGTGAGCCAGCAGGATCCCGGTGAACGGAATCGCGCCGAGGCCTTCGGTACTGTTGTAGTTGCCCTCTTGGGTGGCGGTCAGCAATGGGTGCAGCACCTTGATCGGTGCCTTGAACATTTCGACGAACTCCATCAGGCCCTGGTTGGCCCGGCACAGCGCACCGGAGTAGCTGTAGGCGTCGGCGTCGTTCTGTGGGAATTCCTCGAGTTTACGAATATCGACCTTGCCGACCAGCGCCGAGATGTCCTGGTTGTTTTCGTCGCCCGGCTCGGTCTTGGCCACGGCAATCTGGTTCAGGATCGACGGATACAGCTTGACCACGCGGAACTGGCTGATGTCGCCGCCGAATTCGGCCAGGCGCTTGGTCGCCCAAGGCGACATGATGGTATTGAGATAGCGCCGGGGAATGCCGAAGTCTTCCTCGAGGATCGCGCCATCTTCGGTGGCGTTGAACAGACCCAGGGGCGACTCGAAGACCGGCGAGCCCTTGATTGCGTAGAAGGGTACTTTTTCCATCAACTGTTTCAGCTTCTCGGCCAGGGACGATTTACCGCCACCGACGGGGCCGAGCAGATAAAGAATCTGTTTCTTCTCTTCCAGGCCCTGGGCGGCGTGGCGGAAATACGAGACGATCTGGTCGATGCATTCTTCCATCCCGTGGAAGTCTTCAAAGGCCGGATAGCGGCGGATCACCTTGTTGGAGAAGATGCGCGACAGCCTCGAATTGGTCGAAGTGTCGAGCAGTTCCGGTTCGCCGATCGCCATCAATAGACGCTCGGCGGCGGATACGTAGGCGCTGCGATCCTGCTTGCACAGCTCCAGGTACTCTTGCAGCGAGAGTTCCTCCTGGCGCGTGGACTCGAAGCGTTGTTGGAAGTGGCTAAAGATACTCATGACGTCACCTCGCTCGATACGTGGAGCCGACGCCGGATCAGTCAGTCGATGCTGGCAGCAGTCGCTGTGGCAGCTGCTGTTTACCCCCCAGAATTCTCCCACGGTCGACAAACCGCGAAAGCTACTCCCGATGACCCGTGCGCCGGTGTACCGGCTCTCCCCTGATTTGGATGGCCTGCGCTTAAGGATAGTTGGGAATTTGAGAGGTAAAGGCGAGATACGTAATTAGTTGTGGCAGACCGTTCGTCTGCTCCGCGCAGGCCCGCGGGAGCCGGGGCCTTCGCGTGACAAAAAAATTATTCGGCAGCTTCTTGCGCGGTTTCCGACGGATAAGTCGCACGCCACAGCTCGAAGCCGCCGTCCATGCTGTAGACGTCGGTGAAGCCTTGGCTGATCAGGTAGCCGGCAGCGCTCTGGCTGGAATTGCCGTGATAGCAGACCACTACTACCGGTGCATCAAGGTCGGCGTTGCGGATAAAGTCGGCGATCGAATGGTTGTCCAGGTGGTGAGATCCGGGAATGTGATTCGCGGCATAGGTCTGAGGGTCACGAACGTCAACTACCACAGCCCCTTTCTCACGCAGGGCCTGGGCCTGTTCTGGAGGGATTCGTTTGAATTCGGTCATTGCGTATTCCTGTTGCTCAACTGAAAGTGCAGTCTAACGCGGCGCGCCGACTGGCGAAGATTCGGGGATAAGTGGTGCGACGGAGGACGCAAGCCCACCATGCTCGTCGCATTTGCACGACAGGCGTTCGCCACTGTCGACGTTCATCAAGGTAAGGCTGCCACCCCATACGCATCCGGTGTCCAGCGCCGAAATACCCGGCTCGTGAATATTGCCCTCGAGCGCTGCCCAGTGACCGAAGATGATGCGCAGGCCGCGGGTCTTGCGCTCCTTGTGCTGAAACCACGGCTTGTAGCCGGGCGGGGCGCTGTCGAGGCCTTCCTTGCTTTTGAGATCAAGCTTGCCCTCGGCGGTGCAAAAGCGCATGCGCGTGAAGTAATTGGTGATTACACGCAGACGCTCGATGCCTTTGAGGTCGTTGTCCCATTTCGTCGGCTCGTTGCCATACATGCCGTCGAGGTAAGCGGGGAACACATTATCGTCGCGCAGTGCGGTCTCGACTTCGGCGGCGCACTTCAAGGCACGGCGCAGCGACCATTGCGGCGGGATGCCAGCGTGGACCATGGCGACATCGCGCATTTCGTCGTAATGCATCAGCTTTTGCTGGCGCAACCATTCCATCAGCACCGGGCCGTCGGGCGCCTCGATGATCTCGCGCAAAGTGTCGCTTTTTTTCAAGCGCTCGATGTTCTTCGCTGCGGCCAGCAGGTGCAGGTCGTGGTTGCCGAGCACGCACACCAGAGACCCGCGCATGCCATAGAGAAAGCGCAGGGTTTCCAGCGACTGCGGGCCACGGTTGACCAGATCGCCGACCAGCCACAGCTGATCGAGCGCCGGGTCGAAGGCGACTTGCTTGAGCAGGCACTTGAGCGGTTCGAGGCAGCCCTGCAGGTCACCGACAGCGTACGTCGCCATCAGTGCAGGGCCCCAGGCACAGCGAGGCGAAACGGTTTGATGATCGCGTCGAAACGTTTTCCGTCGTCGGCGAGCATTTGATAGGTGCCCTGCATGGTGCCGACCTTGGAGGTCATCACCGTGCCGCTGGTATACGTGTGGCTCTCGCCAGCGGCGATCAGTGGCTGCTGACCGACGACACCTTCACCGCGTACTTCTTCGACATGGCCGTCACCATCGGTAATCACCCAATGCCGCGACAACAGCTTGGCCGGGAGCTGGCCGTTGTTCTGCACGGTGATGGTGTAGGCGAAGGCGAAGCGGCTGTGCTCGGGTTGCGATTGTTCGGTCAGATAGCGGGTAACGACGCTGACATCGACCTGGTAACGGGAATCGGACATGCAAAAGGCCTTAACGAAGCGGAACGCGGGGCGTAGCTGATGGAGAATCAGTCTAGGCAAGTATCGGGCAGTAAACCAGAGTGGCGTCCTGCCCGATAGCGTTCATCGTCTGTCAGTCGGCGGCAGGGGCAGCCGGGACTTGTATCGCGAGCTGGTCGGCCAGGCGCACGAACGCGGCCAGGTCCAGCTGTTCCGGACGCAGGCTGCCATCAACGCCGGCGGCTTCGATCTCGGCATTGCTGAGCAATTGCTTGAGGGTGTTGCGCAGGGTTTTGCGCCGCTGGTTGAACGCCTCGCGTACAACGCGCTCCAGCAACTTGTGGTCCTTGGCCGGGTGCGGCAGCACCGCGTGCGGCACCAGACGAACGATCGCCGAGTCGACCTTCGGCGGCGGGTTGAATGCGCCCGGCCCGACGTTGAACAGATGCTCAACGCGGCAATGGTACTGAACCATGATCGACAGGCGACCCCAGTCACCGCCACCCGGGCCTGCGGCCAGCCGCTCGACCACTTCTTTCTGCAGCATGAAGTGCATGTCGCGGATGATCCCGGCGTTGTTCAGCAGATGGAAAATCAGCGGCGTGGAAATGTTGTACGGCAGGTTGCCCACCACGCGCAGGCTGTTCGGTGCGGCGTTGAGCGTGTTGAAGTCAAACTTCAGTGCATCGCCCTGATGCAGGTTGAAGTTGTTCATGCCGGCAAATTGCTGATTGAGGATCGGGATCAGATCCTTGTCCAGTTCCACCACGTCAAGTTGTGCGCCGGAGCCGAGCAAGCCTTGGGTCAGTGCACCTTGGCCTGGACCGATTTCCAGCAGGCGGTCGTCAGGCTTGGCGTGGATGGAGCGCAGGATGCGGTCGATAACGCCGGCATCGTGCAGGAAATTCTGGCCAAAGCGTTTGCGCGCCTTGTGTTGGTATTGCTCGGTCATAAACGGGTCTCGGCCATCTGGTAGGCGGTTTCCAGGGCGACTTGCAGGCTGCCGGTGTCGATCTTGCCGCTGCCGGCCAGATCCAGGGCAGTGCCATGGTCGACGGACGTGCGGATGATCGGCAGGCCCAGCGTCACGTTGACCGCAGCGCCGAAGCCTTTGTATTTGAGCACGGGCAAGCCCTGGTCGTGGTACATCGCCAGCACTGCGTCGCAGTGCTCCAGATATTTGGGGGTAAACAGAGTGTCGGCAGGCAGCGGGCCACGGAGGTCCATGCCCTCGCCGCGCAGGCGCTCTAATGTCGGTTCGATGATGTCGATTTCTTCATGGCCCAGGTGTCCGCCTTCGCCAGCGTGCGGGTTGAGGCCGCAGACCAGAATGCGGGGCCGGGCGATGCCGAATTTGTTTTGCAGGTCTGCGTGCAGAATCCGCGTGACTCGTTCCAGTCGCTCTGGCGTGATCGCGTCGGCAATCTCGCGCAAGGGCAGGTGGGTGGTGACCAGGGCCACGCGCAAACCGCGGGTCGCAAGCATCATCACCACTTGGGCGGTGTGGGTCAGGTCAGCGAGAAATTCGGTGTGACCGGAGAAGGCGATGCCGGACTCGTTGATCACGCCTTTATGGACGGGCGCGGTGATCATCCCGGCGAAGTCGCCGTTCAGGCAGCCATTGCCGGCGCGAGTCAGGGTTTCGAGGACGAAAGCCGCGTTGGCCTTGTCCAGTTGCCCAGCGACGACCGGTGCGCTGAGCAATGTATCCCAGACGTAAAGACTGTTGGCCGGTGCCGGAGCGTCCGGCCAGCGGTCCGGCCCGACATCCAGCAAATTGACGGCCAGTCCCAGCTGCGCGGCCCGCTCAAGAAGCAGGTCGCGGCTGGTGATGGCAATCAGGGGATGAGGCTGGGCTTGCGAGGCGAGCAGCAGGCACAGGTCGGGACCGATGCCGGCCGGTTCGCCGGGTGTCAGCGCGAAACGCTTGGGTTTCACTGCGCTGCCTGGTCTGCACCAGGGAGTTTGATCTCTACGTACGCTTCGTCACGGATCTGACGCAGCCAGGTTTGCAGCTCTTCGTCGTATTTGCGGTTACGCAGTACGGTCATTGCCTGCTGCTCACGGGCCTGTTCAGTGCTGTCGGTGGCGCGACGGCCAAGGACTTCCAGCACGTGCCAGCCGTATTGGGTCTGGAAGGGCCTGGACAGCTGACCTTGCGGGGTCGAGGCCATCACTTCGCGGAATTCCGGCACCAGCACGTTCGGGTCGATCCAGTTCAGGTCGCCGCCGTTGAGGGCAGAACCCGGATCTTCCGAGTAGTTTTTCGCCAGCTCGGCAAAATCTTCACCAGCGGTGATGCGGTCATACAGCGACTGCACCAGCGCCTTGGTCTTGGCTTCATCGCGAATCGGACTTGGCTTGACCAGGATGTGGCGTACATGCACTTCATCGCGCATCTGCGCTTCGCCGCCACGCTTGCCCAGCAGCTTCAGAATGATGAAACCGCCCGGCGTACGTGCAGGCTGAGTGATGTCGCCAACGGCCATGCTGCTCAGCTCGCGATCGAACGGCGGTGGCAGTTGTGCGGCTTTACGCCAGCCCATGTCGCCGCCTTCCAGCGCATTGTCGCTGCCGGATTTGGCAACGGCCATCTGACCGAAGTCGGCGCCTTGCTTGAGCTGCTGGTAAACCTCCATGGCCTGACGCGCGGCGCTCTGAATGGCATCAGAGTTGGCGCTTTCCGGTGTCGGAATCAGGATGTTGGCCAGGTGCAGTTCTTCGGACAGTTGCATCTTGCCCAGGTCAGAGGCGAGGAAGTTTTTCACTTCCTGCTCGGAGACCTGAATGCGTTCTGCCACGCGACGCTGACGCACACGGCTGATGATCATTTCGCGCTTGATCTGGTCGCGGGCGTCGTCATAGTTCAGGCCATCGCGAGCCAGCGCAGCACGAAACTGATCAACCGTCATGTTGTTGCGCTGCGCGATGGTGCCGACAGCCTGGTTCAGTTCTTCATCGGTGATGCGGATGCCGGAACGCTCGCCGATCTGCAGTTGCAGGTTTTCAACGATCAGGCGCTCGAGCACCTGTTGATCCAGCACGCCCGGAGGCGGCAAGCCGCCACCGCGCTTGGCGATGGTTTGCTGAACTTCATGAACGCGCTGGTCCAGTTGGCTCTGCATGACCACGTCGTTGTCGACGATCGCTACCACTTTGTCGATGGACTGTACGGCGGCGTTGGCCGCCGTACCCAGGAACAGCGCGCCCAGCAGCACCGGGCGCAGACAATCAGAAAGCTTGGTCTTCACGTTCACGATAACCTTGAATGCCTTTGTCGAGGAAGCTCTCTACTTTGGCGCCAGTCAGGCCGCCGAGTCCCTTCAGAACAATTTGGAGGAAGACGCCATGGTCGCCTTTTTCGTTTTGCGGAGCGTCCTGGCTGAACTCGTCATAGGAAACCCAGTAACGGTTGATCAGGCGCAGTTTCCAGCAGCAGTTGTCGTACTCGAAACCACCGAAGGCTTCCAGCGTACGGTTGCGGTTGTAGTCGTACTGCCAGCGGCTGATTGCGTTCCACTGCGGAACGATCGGCCAGATGACCGAGAAGTCATGCTGCTTGATCTTGTAGTAGTCCTTCACGTAGTCGGCCGAGCCCGGGGTGCCATAGTCGCCACCCATTTGCCATTTGCCCGTCGTCTGGTCATAACGGATCTGGTCGTTGCGATAGCGATAACCGGCGTTGATGACCTTGTTCGGGTTGTCTTCAGGCTGGTAATGGAACATCGCACTGCCAGAGCGTGGGCTGTGGCTGTCCGGATCCCAGTTGTAGTCGGCGGTGGTGCGCCAGTCGCGGTTCCAGCGGTATTCGTATTCGAGTGCGTAAGGCGAAACGTTGGACTTGGCGTCGTCACGATCATCAAACACGATGCCTGGCAGTTGAACCTTGCGATCCTTGAAGTACAGGGCCTGGCCGACGCTGACGCGTTGACGTTCAAAGCCGTCGTCTTCGATCCAGCGGCTGGTCACGCCCAGCGACAGTTTGTTCTCGTCACCGACACGGTCGGAGCCAGCGAAGCGGTTGTCACGGAACAGCGACGCATAGTTAAAGGTGTATTCGCTGGTGTCGAACACAGGAATATCGTTCTGGTCTTTCTCTGGGACATAGAGGTAGAACAGGCGCGGTTCCAGGGTCTGACGATAGTTCTTGCCAAAGAACGACGTGTTGCGGTCGAAGTACAGGCCGCTGTCGATGCTGGCAATGGGAACCCCACGGTTCTGCGAACTGCTGAACGACTCGCCCAGTGCGGAAGCACCGTTGCGGTTCTTCACGAGGTCGTCTTTGCCCTGAGCATCGAGGTCCAGGTCGTACTGGGTGTACTGGTATTTGAGCGAGGGCTTCAGGAACCCGTAGGTCCAGTTCATCGGCAGGCTGACACCTGGTTTCAGATTCAAGCGGTTGCCATTGGCACGCGCAAGGCCTGAAACGTTGGTGTCCAGACGCGGCGTGCCGACTGTGCCGTCTGCATTGACCGGGCCGCCGTTTTCGTCGAGGAAATTGCCGGTTCTCAGATCGCGATCAAACCGCACGATCTCGGTTTCATAATCGAAATCCAGACCTTCCGGGTGGTACGGCAGCTGACCGTTGAAAGTGATTTGCGGCAAGCGGCCATACGGGGTAATGCTCGAAACGGTGGCCAATTGGTACTGCTGAGCATTCAAGCGAGCGGTGTAGCTGTCGCCGCGATAGGAGATCGCGCCCTGCTGGTTAACGAAGTCGCTGCTTTTCACGCCTATCTGATCGGTCTGCAGATCCTGGAAGTAATACGGATCGCTGATCTTGGTGTAGTCAACTTCTGTGAACACACGGGAGTCGAGACCGCCCTTGTGCTGCCAGTTGTACATGTAGCGAGTCTCGCTGTAATCCGACTGGCGCTTGCGATCATCGTCCTCGTCATTGAGGTACGCCGCACCAAACTGACCTTCACTCGACTTGGTCAGGTAACGGAACTCGCCTTCCACCAACATGCCGCGCTTGCTCATGTAACGTGGATACAACGTGGCGTCGTAGTTCGGTGCCAGGTTGAAGTAATAAGGCGTGACCAGCATGAAGCCGGTGTCTGTGCCCGAACCGATGGTCGGCGGCAGGAAGCCCGACTGGCGACGGTCGTCGATCGGGAAGTAAATGTACGGCGTGTACAGAATCGGAATGTCTTTGACGCGCAAGGTCACGTTGGTCGCGGTACCGAAACCGGTGGCCGGGTTCAACGTGATGTTGTTGCCTTTGAGCTGCCACGCATTGCTGTTCGGTTCGCACGTGGTGTACGTGCCGTCCTTCAAGCGGATGATCGCGTTTTCGGCGCGCTTGGCGTACAGCGCGCTACCGCGGATGCGCGATTTGTGCATCACGTATTCGGCGTTGTCGACCTTGGCTTCACCGGTGTCGAGCTGGACATCGGCGTGGTCGCCGACGATCAGCGCGCCGTTGTCGCGGATGCGCACGTCACCGTTGAGCTCGGCGCGGCTCTCGGCCTGGTACAGGCTGGCCTCGTCGGATTCGACCTGCATGCTGCCTTGGCGCAGGACGACGTCGCCGGCCAGCGTACCGACTTGATCATCGGTGTTATAGCGCGAGGCTTTTGCGCCGATAAAGGTCGGAGCATCGCTTTTGTTCGTCTTGTCATTCATGCCAGGACGAACCGGTTCGATATAGGCACCGGAGCAATAAGGACCGGTCTCGGCCAGTTGGGCGGCGGTGAGCTTCTCGCGCGGAACCCAGTCGAGGTGACTGTAGTCTTCGCTACGGGATTTCAGGCCACGGCCCTTGGCTTCGGTGACCAGCGCCGTTTTCGGCCCTGTGTCGGCAACCGAGCCGCTGTCGGCTGGAGCCTCGCCAGTGGAACTGATCGCACTGCCGTCATGCACCGGACGCGGCGGCAACGCCGCGGCGGGTGATTTGGGTGCACAGTCCCAGCCACCCGTCGCCGAGACGGAGCAGTCATACTGCTCGGCGGCAACAACGAATGGACTGGCCAGAGGTTGCATAGCCAGCAGACTGCCGGTTACCAACAACGGAAATTTTTTACGAAACGCGGGGGATTTCAATGCCATCTTATTAGTCCGGGCTTCCTGCGTGCCATCTGCCCGCGGTGTGGGCCGCACGCCTCTCGATGGTCTGAAAAAGATGCTGGATAATAAAGCATGACCCGCTTGACGGCTAGCGCCGTCGGAGACCCTTGCAATGCCTGACCAAGATGTACGCTTGCAACACCTGAAAGTTTGGCTCGATGAGCAGTTGGCAAAGTTGTTTGCCGAGCAGGGCTGGGGCCCCGTGCCCCCGGCCACGTTGACCGCGGCCAGCAGCGACGCGAGTTTCCGCCGCTACTTCCGCTGGGAGGGCGACGGTCGCAGCTTCGTCGTGATGGACGCGCCGCCACCGCAGGAAAACTGCAAACCGTTCGTGGATATCGCCTTTTTGCTGGCGAAATCCGGAATTAATGTGCCGAAAATTTACGCCGAAGACCTCGATCGCGGATTTCTTTTGCTCAATGACCTGGGCAACAAGACGTATCTGGACGTGATCGACGGCGAAAATGCCGACGCGTTATTTCACGATGCCCTGCAAGCGCTGTTGGCTTTTCAGCAATTGCCGATGGTAGCGCCGCTGCCCGGTTATGACGTTGCCTTGCTGCGTCGCGAGCTGGAGCTGTTTCCCGAGTGGTACGTCAAGCGCGAGCTGGGCGTCGAGTTCGATACGACCCAACAGCAACAGTGGCAGCGCATCAGTGAGCTGTTGATCAACAGCGCCCTGGCGCAGCCCAAAGTGCTGGTGCACCGCGACTACATGCCGCGCAACCTGATGATCAGCGAGCCGAACCCCGGCGTGCTGGATTTTCAGGACGCGGTCTATGGTCCGGTGACTTATGACGTGACCTGCCTGTTCAAGGACGCCTTCCTCAGTTGGCCTGAAGAACGTGTGCGCGGCTGGCTGGAAAGTTATTGGCAGCAAGCGTCGGCGCTGGATATTCCCGTGCAGGCGGATTTCGAAGACTTCCTGCGCGCCAGCGATTTGATGGGCGTGCAGCGCCATCTGAAAGTCATCGGTATCTTCGCGCGCATCTGCCACCGCGACGGCAAGCCACGCTATCTGGCGGACGTGCCGCGCTTCTTCTCTTATATAGAAGCGGTGATCGCCCGGCGTCCCGAACTGGCGGAACTGCAAGCGTTGTTCAGCAGCTTGCGTGCTGGAGCGACGGCATGAAGGCAATGATCCTGGCGGCGGGCAAAGGCGAGCGCATGCGCCCGCTGACCCTGACCACGCCGAAACCACTGGTGCGTGCCGGTGGCGTGCCGTTGATTGAATATCACCTGCGGGCCCTCGCGGCCGCAGGCTTCAACGACATCGTGATCAACCACGCCTGGCTGGGTCAGCAGATCGAGGATTACCTCGGTGATGGCTCGCGGTTTGGCCTGAGCATTCAGTACTCACCCGAAGGCGAGCCGCTGGAAACCGGCGGCGGAATCTTCCGGGCGTTGCCGTTGCTCGGTGACGATGCGTTTGTGGTGGTCAACGGCGACATCTGGACCGATTACGACTTCAGCGTGTTGCACCAGCCGATCAACAGCCTGGCGCATCTGGTGCTGGCGGATAATCCGGCGCATCACCCGAACGGTGATTTCACGCTGTTCGACGGCAAAGTGCAGGACGGCGAGCCTGATGCACAGACCCTGACCTACAGCGGCATCGCCGTGCTCCACCCGCAGTTGTTCGATGGCTGCAGCGACGGCGCCTTCAAACTCGCGCCGTTATTGCGCAAGGCCATGGCCGACGGCGAAGTGACAGGCGAGCGGCTGAAAGGTCACTGGGTGGATGTCGGTACGCATGAGCGTCTGGCCGAAGCCGAAGCCCTGATAGAAGCGAGTCGCTGACATGTTGTGGCCAGGGACTCTGATTGGAGCCGGAGCGGGTTTTGCCATTGCCAGCATTCCGGGGGCCATGCTTGGGGCATTGTTGGGGCAGGCGCTGGACCGGCGCCTGCACCTGCAGAGCTGGGGGCATTTGCGGGAAAGACTCGGCGGTCGGCCGATGCTGCGCAACGACGAATTGTTGTTCGTGTTGCTTGGGCGTCTGGCCAAGAGCGACGGACGCGTCACCGATGGGCACATTCAGCAGGCGCGCAATGAGATGCGCGCGCTGGAAATGAGCGAGCCGGCGACACGTCGGGCGATCGCCGCGTTCAATCGTGGCAAGTCAGGCAGCGATCATTTGCGAGGTTATCTGCGCCGCCTGAGTGCACAGCCCCACGCGGCGGAAGGCGTGTTGCGCGCTTGTTGGCGGATGGTCTGGGCCGACGGTCGTGCCGGGGTCAGCGAGCGGGAGTTGCTGGCGCAGTGGGGCAAGTGGCTGGGCTGGACGCCGCAGCAGGTGCAAGCGCTGGCCAGCGATTACGAGCCGGGTAAACGGCCCATCCTCAGCGCGGCGGTGAGTTATCAGGAAGCGCTGAAACTGCTCGGGGTGTCGGCGGGCAGTGAGCCGGCGCAGATCAAGCGGGCGTATCGGCGTCTGCTCAGTCGCCATCACCCCGACAAGATTGCCGGCAGTGGCGCGACGGCGGCGCAGGTGCGCGAGGCGACGGAGCGTACGCGCGAATTGCATAACGCCTATACGCTGATTCGGGAGCGGCGGGATTTTCGTTAGGCGGTAGATGGATATCGTTTGTGCTGGCCCCTTCGCGAGCAAGCTCGCTCCCACATTGGATCTATGTACACAATTCAATGTGGGAGCGAGCTTGCTCGCGAAGCAGGCGACTCGGTCTGAAAGTCAGTCAACAGCTTGAGGACTCAACCAGCCCCGCACCCGCCGAAACAATTGCTCCTGCTCAGCGTTCTTGTCCGGCAACACCTTCAGCGCCACCTGGCTGAATGCCGAGGTCTTCAAGCGCTTGCTCGCCTGCATGCGCTCCAGCGCCGCGTTGCGATCCAGCGCTTTGTCCATGTAGAAAATATCCACCGTCGGCAGCTTCAATGTCGGCGTCAGTTCCGCCAGCGGCGGCAGGGCCTTGGCCGGCGTCTGTGCATCGACCATGACCAGTTTTTCCACCTGCGCAGTTTGCCGTTCGCTCAAAAAGCGCGCCGCCCAATAGGCCCCGGTGCCATGACCGAGCACGACGATGCTGCGCGCACTCTGCTGTTCGGCGTAGGCGATGGCCGCATCGATCCGCGCAAAAATGCGCTCGGCATCGGCTTTGGCGTGTTCCTCGACAGTTTCGGCCACCACCTGTTCGGCGACTTCCGCTTCACCGCCAGCGGCTTGTTCGATCGGCTGCGCGGTGGTGGCGTCCTTGCTTGCGGTTTCCGGGGCTTTCGGCGCGGCGGCGGGTTCGACCACGCGCGGGGCGATGGCGTCGCCTTGCACGTCAGGCAGGGTGATGCTCAGGCTGCTCCACTGCGCGTTCGGCAGTTTTTGCCGCAACGGGCCGATAGCCTGCGGCCAGTCAGCGGTTTCGCCGGCACCGGGGACGATGATCACCGCGCCTTTCGGTTCGGCGGTGTTGGCCTGCTTCCACAGGGCCAGAAACGTCTCGCTGCCTGCTTGCAGTTGTTGCTGTTCCTGCGCCGGCACCTTACGTTGCAGTGCCGCCGCTTCTTCCTGACTACGCTCAAGCAGTGGCTGACGTTCGACGGGTTGTTCTTCGGCGGGTTTTTCCGCCGCGGGGGCAGGTGCCGGATCAGCGGCGCTGACGGAAAACGCACAAGGCAGGATCAGCGACAGGCACAATGCTGGCATTGCCAGGCGATAGACAGAGGGCATCGGTTATTCCAGGCCAGAAATGTATCCCGGCAGCCTAATGGGTTGGTCAGAATTTGTCAGTGTACGAGACTTCAATGAAGCGATTTTGCTGCCTGTGGGTTATCGGCTGTTTGTGGCTTCCCTTGATGGGCTGGGCGGCGCCTGCGCCACCGGCACATGTCGCGCAACTGACGCCAGACCAGCAGCAATGGCTGGCGCAGCACCCTGAGTTGCGCGTCGGCCTGGTCTTGCAGGCGCCCTACGCGACTTACGATCGACGCTTGCAGCGATTGTCCGGGGCCAACGTCGAGCTGATGAAATTGCTCGCCAGAACCCTGGGCGTGGAACTGAGCTGGCGCAACTTTCAGGATCTCGGGCAACTGGAGGCCGCTTTGCGCGAAGGCGAAATCGACATCGCCCCGGGTCTGAGCCAGACCCCGGGCGCGCTGCGCCTCTGGCAGTTTTCCGATCCGTACATGCGCGTGCCGCAACTGGTGGTCAGCGACCAGAAAAGCAGTGGCACGGTCGATCTGGAAAAACTCGACAGCCAGACCCGCGTCGCCGTGCGCATGCCGAGCACCACCGCCGATTATCTGCGCAGTAACTATCCGCATCTGAATCTGCAAGGCGTGCCGCTGGAACGCCAGGCGTTGCAATTGCTGTTGAGTCAGCAGGCGGCGTACGCGGTGGTCGACGAAGCGCAGTTGGGGCGCCTGTCGGTAGAGCCGGAATTCGCCGAACTGGTGGTGGTCGGTGATATCGGCCTGCCGCAATTGCTGCGTGTGGCCTCGCGGCGCGACTGGCCGGAGTTGGCCGGCATCGTCCAGAGTGCCTTGCGCGCAATCCCGGCCAAGGATCTGGAGCAACTGCATAACCAATGGCTACAGCCGAAATACCCACGGCTCGCCGAATCACCGGGATTCTGGCAAAACCTCAGCCTGTTGTTCGCGGTGATGCTCCTCAGTTGCGTGGCGATCGTGTTCTGGCAGCGGCGCCAGCAGCACAGTCTCGAGCAGCGCTTGCTCAGTGCACGCGAAGACATTGCGCTACGGGCGGCCAGCGAAGAGGCGTTGCGGCTGACGCAGTTTTCCATCGATCAAAGCACTGTCGGCATCCTTTGGGTCAACTGGGACAGTCATGTGCGCTACGCCAATCGGGCGGCGGAAAACATGCTCGGTTATCCCTCGGGCGGGTTGATCGAGCGGCCGCTGATCGACTTCGAACCCGGCCTGCACATGGACCGCTGGCTCAATCTCTGGAAGCGTGCGCGGGCCAGTGAAGAGGGGCCGCTGAGCTTCGAAACCAGTTGCCTGCGCGCCGATGGCAGCGTCTTGCCAGCGGACGTATCCCTGAGCTTTCTGCGTTTTCGCGACAGCGAATACCTGGTGGTCTACCTCACCGACGTCACCGACCGCCGACGCGCACTTGCCGCATTGCAGGAAAGTGAAGCGCGGCTGCAAGGCATCGCCGCCAACGTCCCCGGCCTGGTGTTTCGACTGGAGCGGGCGCCGGTCACCGGACAGATCGATTTTGCCTACATCAGCGAAGGCAGCGAAAGTCTGGTCGGCTACGCGCCCGCAGTCATCGCCCATCGTGACATGGGCCTGCGCAGTCTGGTGCACCCCGACGACAAGGCCAGTTATCACCGCACCCAGGATCAGGCACTGGACACCGACAGCGACTGGTCGTGGCAGGGCCGCATCGTCACGAGCCATGGCGAACAGCGCTGGGCCGAGATCAAGGCGATCACCCGGCAGCTGGAAGATGGCGCTTACGTGTGGGACGGCATCGTCTGGGACATCAGCGAAAGCAAACGCATCGAACTGGAGCTGGCCGCCTCGCGCGAGCAATTGCGCGAGCTGTCGGCGCACCTTGAGAGCGTGCGCGAAGAAGAGAAGGCGCGCATCGCTCGCGAGGTCCATGATGAACTGGGGCAGATGCTGACCGTGCTGAAACTGGAAACGTCGATGTGCGAACTGGCTTACGCGCAACTCGATCCGGGTCTGAACGAACGGCTCAACAGCATGAAGCGCCTGATCGCGCAGCTGTTTCAGTTGGTCCGTGATGTAGCAACGGCATTGCGTCCGCCGATTCTCGATGCCGGGATTGCCTCGGCAATCGAGTGGCAGGCGCGTCGTTTTGAAGCGCGCACGCAGATTCCGTGTCTGGTGCGGGTGCCGGATAACCTGCCGGCGCTTAGCGATGCCAAAGCGGTGGGGCTGTTCCGGATCCTGCAGGAGGCGCTGACCAATGTGATGCGTCATGCCCAGGCGCATACCGTGGAATTGACGCTGGAGCTTGCGGGCGATGAATTGTGCCTGACGGTCAGCGACGATGGCGTAGGATTTGTCGTTGCCGAGGGGCGGCCGACGTCGTTTGGATTGGTTGGCATGCGTGAGCGGGTGTTGATCATGGGCGGGCGGCTGGAGCTTGTGAGTGAGCCGGGGGAGGGCACCAGTCTGGTGGTGCGGGTGCCGGTGAGTGAGGTCTGAAAGTCTGTGGTGTTTGGGCTGACGCTATCGCGAGCAGGCTCACTCCTACAGGAATGGGTGTGTACCTGAAATCTGGAGAAGACTGTGATCCGTGTACTGGTAGCCGAAGACCACACCATCGTTCGCGAGGGCATCAAGCAATTGATTGGCCTGGCCAAGGACCTGCAAGTGGTGGGTGAGGCGAGCAATGGTGAGCAACTGCTCGAAACCCTGCGCAGCGTGCCTTGTGAAGTGGTGTTGCTGGACATCTCCATGCCTGGGGTCAATGGTTTGGAAGCGATTCCGCGCATCCGCGCACTGAACAACCCGCCGGCGATTCTGGTGTTGTCGATGCATGACGAAGCGCAGATGGCCGCGCGCGCATTAAAGGTCGGCGCGGCCGGGTATGCGACTAAAGACAGCGATCCGGCGCTGTTGCTCACAGCCATTCGTAAAGTGGCGGCAGGCGGGCGTTACATCGATCCGGATCTGGCCGATCGCATGGTCTTCGAAGTCGGGTTGACCGATACCCGGCCACTGCATTCGCTGTTGTCCGAGCGCGAGTTCTCGGTGTTCGAACGCCTGGCCCAGGGCGCCAACGTCAACGACATCGCCCAGCAACTGGCTCTGAGCAGCAAGACCATCAGCACGCACAAGGCAAGGCTGATGCAGAAGCTCAACATCACTTCACTGGCCGAACTGGTCAAATATGCGATGGAACATAAACTCCTCTGAGCATCACCGCGATCAAATTGTAGGAGTGAGCCTGCTCGCGATAGCGTCCTTTCTGAAAACAATTCAGCGACTGACCTACCGCTATCGCGAGCAGGCTCACTCCTACAGGGGATTTGCGTGCGGGCATATCCATTCACGACAGACGCTTTTGCCCTTGCTTGCGGCTTGCAGCTCGCCACTCGCCACTGCCTTATCCATTAGCGCCATCCTTGTAGGGCAATCCCTACCCCCAATCTTCCATCGCGCTTAAGCGATTCTCTCCTGCGCCCCGATTTGCGTGGCCGCTGCCAGCCACTAGGCTTGATGAACAAGCAGTCATCAACAACAAAGGTGCGGGTATGAGCCAGGTCGATTCAAACGCAGGGGCCAGTGATGTGCTGGTCAGCTTTCGTGGAGTGCAGAAGAGCTACGACGGCGAGAACCTGATCGTCAAAGACCTCAACCTGGACATTCGCAAAGGCGAGTTCCTTACCCTGCTCGGGCCGTCCGGTTCCGGCAAGACCACCAGCCTGATGATGCTCGCCGGTTTCGAAACGCCAACTGCCGGGGAAATCCTCCTGGCCGGGCGCTCGATCAACAACGTGCCACCGCACAAGCGCGACATCGGCATGGTGTTTCAGAACTACGCATTGTTCCCGCACATGACCGTGGCCGAGAACCTCGCCTTCCCGCTGACCGTCCGTGGCCTGAACAAAAGCGACGTCAGCGACCGGGTGAAGAAAGTCCTCAGCATGGTCCAGCTCGACGCGTTCGCTTCGCGCTATCCGGCGCAGTTGTCCGGTGGGCAGCAGCAACGTGTGGCGCTGGCCCGTGCGCTGGTGTTCGAACCGCAACTGGTGTTGATGGACGAACCGTTGGGCGCGCTCGACAAACAACTGCGCGAACACATGCAGATGGAGATCAAACACCTGCACCAGCGCCTCGGCGTAACCGTGGTCTATGTGACCCACGACCAGGGTGAAGCGCTGACCATGTCGGATCGTGTCGCGGTGTTCCATCAGGGCGAGATCCAGCAGATTGCGCCGCCGCGCACGCTTTACGAAGAACCGAAAAACACCTTCGTCGCCAATTTCATCGGCGAGAACAATCGCCTCAACGGGCGCCTGCTCAGCCAGAGCGGCGAGCGCTGCGTGGTCGAGTTGGGCCGCGGCGAAAAGGTCGAGGCGCTGGCGGTCAACGTCGGCCAGACCGGTGAGCCAGTCACGCTGTCGATTCGTCCTGAACGCGTCAGCCTCAACGGCTCCAGCGATCAATGTGTCAACCGCTTCTCAGGGAGGGTGGCGGAATTCATCTATCTGGGCGACCACGTCCGGGTGCGCCTGGAAGTCTGCGGCAAGACCGACTTCTTCGTGAAACAACCGATTGCCGAGCTCGATCCAGCGCTCAGCGTCGGTGACGTGGTTCCGCTTGGCTGGCAGGTCGAGCACGTTCGCGCGCTCGATCCTCTTTTAGAGGCGCACTAAGCGCCCCGGCAATACCAACACCAACCCTGCACGTGGAGAGAACAATAAATGTTGAGATCCCTGAAGTTCACCGCCCTGACTCTGGGCCTGATGGGTGCGACCGGCGCGATGGCCGCCGGCCCGGATTTGACCGTGGTGTCGTTTGGCGGGGCGAACAAGGCGGCGCAAGTCAAAGCCTTCTATGCCCCGTGGGAAGCAGCAGGCAATGGGAAGATTGTTGCCGGCGAGTACAACGGCGAAATGGCCAAGGTCAAAGCCATGGTCGACACCAAGAGCGTGTCCTGGGACTTGGTAGAAGTTGAATCGCCAGAGCTGTCCCGTGGTTGCGACGAAGACATGTTCGAGCAACTCGACCCAGCCCTGTTCGGCAAGACCGAAGACTACGTCAAAGGCGCGATTCAGCCGTGCGGCGTGGGTTTCTTCGTCTGGTCGACTGTGCTTGCTTACAACGCCGACAAGCTGAAAACCGCACCGACCAGTTGGGCGGATTTCTGGGACACCAAGCAATTCCCGGGCAAGCGTGGCCTGCGTAAAGGCGCCAAGTACACCCTTGAATTCGCGTTGATGGCCGATGGCGTGGCGCCAAAAGACGTCTACAAGGTGCTGGCCGGCAAGGACGGTCAGGATCGCGCGTTCAAAAAACTCGATGAACTCAAGCCAAGCATTCAATGGTGGGAAGCCGGCGCGCAACCGCCGCAATACCTCGCTTCTGGTGATGTGGTCATGAGCTCGGCCTATAACGGTCGTATCGCCGCCGTGCAGAAAGAATCCAACCTGAAAGTGGTGTGGAACGGCGGCATCTACGACTTCGACGCCTGGGCGATCCCTAAAGGCCTGGACGCCAAGCGCGCCGAAGCGGCGAAGAAATTCATCGCCTTCTCGGTGCAGCCGCAGCAGCAGAAGACCTATTCGGAAAACATCGCCTACGGCCCGGCCAACACTCAGGCAGTGCCGCTGCTGGCCAAGGATGTTCTGAAAGACATGCCGACCACCCCGGAAAACATCGCCAACCAGGTGCAGATCGACGTCAGCTTCTGGGCTGACAACGGCGAGCAGCTGGAACAGCGCTTTAATTCCTGGGCTGCGAAATAACCACTTTCTTACCTGTACGGGAAATGGCAAGGGTGAATGTGTGGCGAGGGGATTTATCCCCGTCGGGTTGCGAAGCAGCCCCAAAGCCATACCCGCTCGGTGGGTCAGATAAACCGCATTCTCAGGTTTTACGACTGCTGCGCAGCCGAACGGGGATAAATCCCCTCGCCACAAGGCTCGCTCCCACAGTTAGCGGTGTTTCAATACAACAGAGGTGGCTCGCCACCTCTGTAACGATCAAAAGATTTGCGGAGTACGTCATGGCCATCGCCGTTCCCCTGAACGAGGGCGCCAGCCCCACCTTGAAGCAGAAGCTCAAGCACGCCGAGCGGGTCAACCGCTGGAAAGCGCAGGCGCTGATTGCGCCGCTGGTGCTGTTTCTGTTGCTGGTGTTTCTGGTGCCGATCGTGGCGCTGCTCTATAAAAGCGTCGGCAACCCGGAAGTGGTCGGCGGCATGCCGCGCACCGTTACGGCCATCGCGGGTTGGGACGGCCGCGGTCTGCCCGCCGAACCGGTGTACAAGGCTGCCAGCGAAGACCTCGCCGAAGCCCGCAAAAACCAGACGCTGGGCGATCTGTCCAAGCGCTTGAACATGGAGTTGGCCGGCTACCGCAGCCTGCTGACCAAAACCGCTCGTGCGCTGCCGTTCGCCAGCGAACCGGCCTCCTATAAAGAAGCGCTCGAAGCGCTGGACGAGCGTTGGGGCGATCCGGCCTACTGGCAAGCGGTCAAGCGCAACACCAATAGCATCACCCCGTATTACTTGCTCGCGGCGGTCGACCACCGAATCGATGACCTCGGCGAGCTCGCCCCGGCGACCCCGGACCAGGCAATCTACCTCGACATCTTTGCCCGCACCTTCTGGATGGGGCTGGTCATCACCGTGATCTGCCTGTTGCTGGCTTATCCATTGGCGTACCTGCTGGCGAACCTGCCATCGCGACAGAGCAACCTGCTGATGATTCTGGTGTTGCTGCCGTTCTGGACTTCGATTCTGGTGCGCGTTGCCGCGTGGATCGTGTTGCTGCAATCCGGCGGTCTGATCAACAGCGCATTGCTGGCGATGGGCATCATTGATAAGCCGCTGGAGTTGGTGTTCAACCGTACCGGCGTCTACATCTCGATGGTGCACATTCTGCTGCCGTTCATGATTCTGCCGATCTACAGCGTGATGAAAGGCATCTCGCCAACCTACATGCGCGCGGCGATTTCCCTCGGCTGCCATCCGTTCGCCAGTTTCTGGCGGGTGTACTTCCCGCAGACCTACGCCGGCGTCGGCGCCGGGTGCCTGTTGGTGTTCATCCTCGCCATCGGCTACTACATCACCCCGGCGCTGCTCGGCAGCCCGAACGACCAAATGGTCAGCTACTTCGTCGCCTTCTACACCAACACCAGCATCAACTGGGGCATGGCCACCGCGCTGGGCGGTCTGCTCTTGCTGGCGACCGTGGTGCTTTATCTGATCTACAGCTGGCTGGTGGGCGCCAGTCGCCTGCGCCTGAGCTAAGGGGAATTTGCAATGCTGAGTCCTTACATGTCGCCCGTTGAACGGGTGTGGTTCTACAGCCTGCGGATCCTCTGCGGCCTGATCCTGTTGTTCCTGATTCTGCCGGTGCTGGTGATCGTGCCGCTGTCGTTCAACTCGGGAAGTTTTCTGGTCTACCCCCTGCAGGGTTTTTCGCTGCAGTGGTACCACGACTTCTTTGCCTCGGCGGAATGGATGCGCGCCCTGAAGAACAGCATCATCGTTGCTCCGGCCGCGACCGTGCTGGCGATGATTTTCGGCACCCTGGCGGCCATCGGCCTGACTCGCGGGGACTTCCCGGGCAAATCGCTGGTGATGGCGCTGGTGATTTCGCCGATGGTGGTACCGGTAGTGATCATCGGTGTGGCGAGTTATCTGTTCTTCGCGCCGCTGGGCCTTGGCAATAGTTTCTTCTCGCTAATCGTCGTGCACGCGGTACTGGGTGTGCCGTTTGTGATCATCACCGTGTCGGCGACGTTGCAGGGCTTTAATCACAATCTGGTGCGAGCGGCTGCCAGCCTTGGGGCTTCGCCGCTGACCGCGTTTCGCCGGGTGACCTTGCCGCTGATCGCGCCGGGGGTGATTTCCGGGGCGCTGTTTGCCTTTGCCACTTCGTTTGATGAAGTGGTGGTGACGCTGTTTCTGGCAGGGCCCGAGCAGGCGACCTTGCCTCGGCAGATGTTCAGCGGGATTCGCGAGAACCTCAGTCCGACTATCGCCGCTGCCGCGACGTTGCTGATTGCCTTCTCGGTGATCTTGCTGCTGACCCTGGAATGGCTGCGTGGCCGAAGCGAGAAACTGCGTACCGCCCAAATCTGACGCTGATCGTTCCCACGCTCCGCGTGGGAATGCCTCTCGGGACGCTCCGCGTTCCAGCTCGTGGATGGGACGCAGAGCGTCCCCGGCTGCGTTACCACGCGGAGCGTGGGAACGATCAGTGAGCGGAGTAGTGAACGTTCTCGGTCATTCACACCCTGAATAGCAGACAACCCCAAATCCCCAGCTAATCTTGTGCCCAGCTCCCCTATCTATAAGAGGCTGCGCACCATGAGTCTGTCCCAGTTCAAAATCGCTCACAAACTGATCACCGGCGCCGCAGCCATCGAACAACTGGCGGCAGAGCTCACCCGGCTGGACATCGACAACCCGCTGATCGTCACCGACGCCGCGCTGGTCAAGTCCGGCACCGTCGAGCTGGCGCTGGTACAACTCGGTGGGCGCGAGTACGAGATTTTCGACCGCGTGCTGCCCGACCCGGAGATCGCCATCGTCGAGGACTGCATGCGCGCCTACCGCGAAGGCGGGCATGACGGTTTGATCGGCCTCGGTGGCGGCAGCGCCATCGACATCGCCAAAAGTGTCGCCGCGTACGCCGGTTACCACGGCGCACTTGAGGACCTGTTCGGCGTCGATCAGGTGCCGCGCAAAGGCCCGCCGCTGATCGCCATCCCGACCACCGCCGGCACCGGCTCGGAGGTGACCAACGTCGCGATTCTTTCGGACAAGGTTGCGCAACTGAAGAAAGGCATCGTCAGCGATTTCCTGCTGCCGGACGTCGCACTGGTCAGCCCGCAAATGACCCTGACCTGTCCGCGCAGCGTCACCGCGGCCAGTGGCGTCGATGCGCTGGTGCACGCCATCGAATCCTATCTGTCGGTGAATGCCTCGCCGATCACCGATTCCCTCGCCATTGGTGCGATCAAACTGATTGCCAGCGCCTTGCCCAAGGCTTACGCCAACGGCGCCAACCTGCAAGCGCGCGAAGACATGGCCACCGCCAGCCTGATGGCCGGCATGGCGTTCGGCAACGCCGGGGTGGGTGCAGTGCATGCGTTGGCCTATCCGCTGGGCGGGCGTTTCAACATTGCCCACGGCGTCAGTAACGCCTTGCTGCTGCCCTATGTCATGACCTGGAACAAAATGGCCTGCGTCGAACGCATGCAGGATATTGCCGAAGCCATGGGCGTGAAGACCGCTCATCTGAGCGCGAACGAGGCGGCGGACAAAGCCGTGCAGGCGATGACGGACTTGTGCGCGGCGGTAGAAATCCCCGCCGGGCTGCGCAGCTTCGGCGTGCCGGAAGAGGCGATCCCGGCGATGGCCGTGGAAGCCGCCGGGATCGAGCGCCTGATGCGCAACAATCCGCGCAAGCTCAGCGCCGCCGACATCGAGAAGATCTACCGCGCGGCCTACTGAGGCACAGTCGCTGAGGACTCATGGCACAACCCAATCATCGCGGTCACGGTGCGTGCGCACAAACTTGAGGTATACAATGCGCGCCATCGTGATTTAGCTCAGCACAGGTGCGTCATGCAGCCCTTCGTAATTGCTCCGTCGATCCTCTCCGCCGACTTCGCCCGCCTCGGCGAGGAAGTGGACAACGTTCTCGCCGCCGGCGCCGACTTCGTCCATTTCGACGTCATGGACAACCACTACGTGCCGAACCTGACCATCGGCCCGATGGTCTGCGCCGCACTGCGCAAGTACGGCGTCACCGCGCCGATCGACGCGCACCTGATGGTCAGCCCGGTGGATCGCATCGTTGGCGATTTCATCGAGGCCGGCGCGACGTACATCACCTTTCACCCGGAAGCCACGCTGCACGTCGACCGCTCGCTGCAACTGATCCGTGAAGGTGGCTGCAAGTCCGGCCTGGTGTTCAACCCGGCGACCCCGCTGGACGTGCTCAAGTACGTGATCGACAAGGTCGACATGGTTTTGCTGATGAGCGTCAACCCAGGCTTCGGCGGGCAGAAGTTCATTCCCGGCACCCTCGACAAACTGCGTGAAGCGCGGGCGATCATCGACGCTTCGGGCCGTGACATCCGCCTGGAAATCGACGGCGGCGTCAACGTCAACAACATCCGCGAAATCGCTGCCGCTGGCGCTGACACCTTTGTCGCCGGTTCGGCCATTTTCAACGCGCCAAACTATCAGGAAGTCATCGACAAGATGCGTTCCGAACTGGCACTGGCGCGGCCATGAGCGGTTTTGAGCAGTTGTTCCCAGGGCAGCTGCCACGGTTGGTGATGTTCGATCTGGATGGCACCCTGATCGATTCTGTTCCCGATCTGGCGGTGGCGGTGGATCGCATGCTGCTCACCCTCGGCCGCCCGCCTGCGGGCATCGCGGCGGTGCGCGAATGGGTTGGCAATGGCGCACCGGTGCTGGTGCGTCGCGCGCTGGCCGGTGGCATCGATCACACGGCGGTGGATGACACCGAGGCCGAGCGTGCGCTGGAGATTTTCATGGAGGCCTACGGCGCCAGCCATGAGCTGACCGTGGTGTATCCCGGTGTGCGCGACACCCTCAAGTGGCTGCACAAACAAGGCGTGGCCATGGCGTTGATCACCAACAAGCCGGAGCGTTTCGTCGCGCCGCTGCTGGATCAGATGAAAATCGGCCGTTACTTCAAGTGGATCATCGGCGGCGACACCCTGCCGCAGAAGAAACCTGACCCGGCCGCGCTGTTCTTCGTGATGAAAATGGCCAACATTCCGGCCTCGCAATCCTTGTTCGTCGGTGACTCGCGCAGTGACGTGCTGGCGGCGAAAGCGGCGGGGGTCAAGTGTGTGGCACTGAGTTACGGCTATAACCATGGCCGGCCAATTGCCGAGGAATCGCCGGCACTGGTGATCGACGATCTGCGCAAACTAATTCCCGGTTGCCTCGTCACGGCCGCTGAGATAACGTTGCCCGACGCTGCTCAACCCCCTTCTGGAAACGCCATCGTGGTGGTCACCCGCAAACTCTGGATGAAAGTCATCAAGGCCCTGGCCCGCTGGCGTTGGCGCGCCTGACTGATTCTGGCCGGCCTGCCGGCGCGTTTGCCTGACTGACTGATTGCACCTCACACCACGAGGCACCTTATGATCCGCGAAGAATTCCTGCGTCTGGCCGCTGACGGCTACAACCGCATCCCGCTGGCCTGCGAAACCCTGGCCGACTTCGACACGCCGCTGTCGATCTACCTGAAACTGGCCGACCAGCCCAACTCCTACCTGCTCGAATCGGTGCAGGGCGGCGAGAAATGGGGCCGTTACTCGATCATCGGTTTGCCGTGCCGCACCGTGCTGCGGGTCCACGACCATCACGTGAGCATCACCGTTGATGGCGTCGAGACCGAAAGTCACGATGTCGATGATCCGCTGGCCTTTGTCGAAACCTTCAAGGCGCGCTACAACGTGCCGACCATCGCCGGTCTGCCGCGCTTCAATGGTGGTCTGGTCGGTTACTTCGGTTACGACTGCGTGCGGTATGTCGAGAAGCGCCTGGGCACGTGCCCGAACCCGGATCCGCTGGGCGTTCCGGATATTCTGCTCATGGTGTCCGACGCGGTCGTGGTGTTCGACAACCTCGCCGGCAAGATGCACGCAATCGTCCTCGCCGATCCGGCCCAGGCCGATGCCTTCGAGCAGGGGCAGGCGCAACTGCAGACGCTGTTGGAAAAACTGCGCCAGCCGATCACCCCGCGTCGTGGCCTGGATTTCAGCAAGCAGCAGTCGGCCGATCCGGTGTTTCGTTCGAGTTTCACTCAGGACGATTACGAAAAAGCCGTCGACACCATCAAGGAATACATCCTTGCCGGTGACTGCATGCAGGTGGTGCCGTCGCAGCGCATGTCGATCGATTTCAAGGCAGCGCCGATCGATCTGTACCGTGCCCTGCGTTGCTTCAACCCGACGCCATACATGTACTTCTTCAACTTCGGCGATTTCCACGTCGTCGGCAGTTCGCCGGAAGTGCTGGTGCGGGTCGAAGACAACCTGATCACCGTGCGTCCGATTGCCGGTACGCGCCCGCGTGGCGCCACCGAAGAAGCCGATGTGGCGCTGGAACAAGACTTGCTGTCGGACGACAAAGAGATCGCCGAGCATTTAATGCTGATCGACCTGGGCCGCAACGACACCGGGCGCGTCTCGGAAATCGGCTCGGTGAAGCTCACCGAGAAGATGGTCATTGAGCGTTATTCCAACGTGATGCACATCGTCTCCAACGTCACCGGCCAGTTGAAGGCCGGCCTGACTGCGATGGACGCGCTGCGGGCGATTCTGCCGGCGGGCACTTTGTCCGGCGCGCCGAAGATTCGCGCGATGGAAATCATCGACGAACTCGAGCCGGTCAAGCGTGGCGTGTATGGCGGCGCAGTCGGTTACTTCGCCTGGAACGGCAACATGGACACGGCCATTGCGATCCGCACGGCGGTGATCAAGAACGGTGAACTGCACGTGCAGGCCGGTGGCGGCATCGTCGCCGACTCGGTGCCGGCGCTGGAATGGGAAGAAACCCTGAACAAGCGCCGCGCGATGTTCCGCGCCGTGGCCCTTGCCGAACAAACCCCGCAAGCCTGAGCCAACACAAAACCCTTGTAGGAGTGAGCCTGCTCGCGATTGCGGACTAATATTCAACATATTCGTTGACTGACCCACCGCAATCGCGAGCAGGCTCACTCCTACATTTGGATTGTGTCGGGGCAAAAAAAAGCGGCGCCTGTGAGGGCGCCGCTTTTTTGCGTCTGCAACTCAGAAATCCAGCACAACCCCGACATTCAAGCCCTGCTGCTTGAAGTCATCGTCCTTGCGCAGCGTATAACCAGCGCGCAACGCCAGATCCGTCGTCAGCTTGTGACTGACTCCCAGGCTCAAGCGGTTCAGGTGGCTCGCCGGTGTGTAGCCTTCAAGCGTGAAGTCATTGGCCGGCAAAGTGTTAAGCGCGATGTTGACCTTCTGCACGTCATCTTCGTACTCCCGCTCATGCGCGTATTCGCCGTACACCTGGGTTTGCGCGGTGAAGTTGTACTTGCCCTGAATACCCAGGCCCAGGCGTTTCGAATCGCGACTCTGGTCATCGAAGCTCAGCGCGGTGGCGCGATTGCTCTTTTCCGAGTAACCGTCGACATCGACGCTGGCGTAGTCGGCGCTGACGAACGGCGACAGGTGCCATTCGCTGCCCGGCTGGGCAATGTCATAACCGATACGGGTGCTGAACGCCCACAGGCTGCCGTCGGTATCGCCTTTCTCCGCACCCTCGCTGGCGCCGAGGTCAAACTTGCGCTTGAGGTTGTCGTAGTCGAGTTTGCCGCCGGTCAGTGCGGCATCAGCCCACCAGCGGTTCTGCTGGAACTGGGCGAATGCGGTGCCCATGTAGCTGTTGAGTTTGTAGTCCGAGTCGTTGTGCCCGGCCTCCAGGTTCTGCCGGTAGAAACCTGCTGCCACGCCCACACGCCAGGCATCGTTGAGGCGATAGCTGCCGCCGACGTTGAGGTTATAACCGCTGCCATCGGCGCTGGCGCCGCTGCTTTGGCTGTCGACATCCAGGTGCTGGCCGCCTGCAGAGACAAGGGCGCGCCATTGGCCGACCGCTTGCCAGTTCTCCCAGTCCGCCTGCCACTGGTTACGCAATTCATCCTGATGTGCACGCACGGTGCCGTGGGCCATTTCCGTCAGCAGGCTTAATTCCCACGGCGCTGCCAGCAAGGAATAAGCGTAATCGGCGATCAGCTTCTGCCCGGACTCGGTTGGGTGCACGCCGTCGTTGTAGATCAACTTGGTCGGATCCGGCGTGGCACTGTTGATCCCGTAACGGGCGTTTTCGGGGCAGCCGTTGCCGCTGAAACAGGTCGCGGTGAGGTTCTGGTCAGTGGCCAGGCCAAAGCGTCCCGGATCGGCAAAAGCCTCCGAGAGCAGCGCCGGAATATTCAACGGGATGATTTCGGCGTCGATGCCTTGCAGACGCGTCACCAACTGGCTGTTGAACTGGTTGGCGAGGGTACTGCTGAATGCCTGCAGCGGCGTGCCGTTCAGGGCCGGGGTCAAGCCAACGTCGGGCAACAGCCAGACCATCACGTATTTGGCGCCGGCGGTTTGCAGGGTTTGCACGCTGTCAGCCAGGCGATCGGCAGCGGCACTGGCCTGGGGCAGACTGAGGACACGGCCTTGCAGGAAGTCGTTGCCGCCGCCGGAAATGTAATAGAGGGCGTTCGGGTCGGCACGCAAACCGTTCGACGGCAAGTAGCCGGCGCGGGTACGTTCGCCCGTGGCCGATTGCGTAGTGATCGAGTCGAGAATCTGGTCGGTGCGATAACCGCCGACCGCCCAGTTGCTGCCGTCGACCTGGCCGTTGTCGGCGCGCACGGCTGAACTCGACGACGCTGTCTGATCCGCCGTGAAGCCCAGGCGGCCGCCCAGCAGTTGGGTGGAATTCAACGAATACAGTTCGCCGCTGCCATCCTGATACAGCGGCCCGGTGCGGTTGGTGTAACGCTCGGTGGCGCCTGCCGGCCCGCCGCTGTCGGCGAACGTCCCGGCGTCATTGAGGCTGTCGCCAAACACAATGAAATTCGAATAGGGGTTGGGCGCCGCATTCGCCTGGGCGCAGGCCAGCGCGAGCAGGCAGCCGGCCATGGGTGCAAACAACGTCTTTTTATTCATGAGCAAGTCCGTTTATTTATTGTTGTAGGTGAACGAAACGACAGTACCAAAAACTTCCGGCCTTTTGCCATCGATCGCCAATCCCTGTCTGGTTTTATCCCTTGCAGCCAAGGTCATATTGCACGCTCTGCCCAGCTAAGTTACTGTGCCGGAACGTATGAACGAGACCTTCCCCGTGTTGATCACCAGCAAACTTCTGGATCAAGTCATCAAGGCACACGCCCGCTGGCGTTGGCGCGCCTGAATCTTTTCCGCCGGCCCCGCCGGATCTGTATCGCTTTGCCTTCCTTGTCTGTTTGAAATGCCGCTGTGTCGCCGTCTGTTCCGGCGTCCGACATCGTGCAGCGCCCTGCGGGCAAGTCATCTGAAGGCTGTCTCCAAGTCAGAATTCAAGAGGTTCGAAACGCCATGTTGCTGATGATCGACAACTACGACTCCTTTACTTACAACGTTGTGCAATACCTCGGCGAGCTGGGGGCCGAGGTCAAAGTCGTGCGCAACGATGAATTGACGATTGCTCAGATCGAAGCGCTCAACCCTGAGCGCATCGTGGTGTCCCCCGGTCCTCGCACGCCGACCGAAGCCGGCGTCTCCATCGACGCGATCAAATACTTCGCCGGCAAACTGCCGATCCTCGGCGTCTGCCTGGGCCATCAGTCGATCGGCCAGGCCTTTGGTGGCGATGTCGTACGCGCGCGTCAAGTGATGCACGGTAAGACTAGCCCGGTATTCCACGAGGACAAGGGCGTTTTTGCCGGCCTCAATCATCCGCTGACCGTCACCCGCTACCACTCGCTGATCGTCAAGCACCAGACTTTGCCCGATTGCCTGGAGCTGACCGCGTGGACGCAACACGACGACGGCTCGGTCGATGAGATCATGGGCCTGCGTCACAAAACCCTGAACATCGAGGGCGTACAGTTTCATCCCGAGTCGATCCTCACCGAGCAGGGCCATGAACTGTTTGCCAATTTCCTCAAACAAACCGGCGGCACGCGCTAAGGACTTTCCATGAATATCAAGACAGCCCTGAGCCGTATCGTCGATCACCTCGACCTCAGCACCGATGAAATGCGTGATGTAATGCGCGAAATCATGACCGGCCAATGCAGCGACGCGCAGATCGGTGCGTTCATGATGGCCATGCGCATGAAGAGCGAGAGCATCGACGAAATCGTCGGCGCCGTGTCGGTGATGCGCGAGCTGGCCGATCAGGTCGAGCTGAAAACCCTCGACGGCGTGGTCGACGTGGTCGGCACCGGCGGCGACGGCGCGAACATCTTCAACGTGTCGACCGCTTCCTCTTTTGTTGTCGCTGCGGCCGGTTGCACCGTGGCCAAGCACGGCAACCGCGCAGTCTCCGGCAAGAGCGGCAGTGCCGATTTGCTGGAAGCCGCCGGCATCTACCTGAACCTGACCCCGGTTCAGGTTGCCCGTTGTATCGACAACGTCGGCATCGGTTTCATGTTCGCCCAGACCCATCACAAAGCCATGAAGTACGCCGCCGGCCCGCGCCGCGACCTGGGCCTGCGGACACTGTTCAACATGCTTGGCCCGCTTACGAATCCGGCCGGTGTGAAACATCAGGTGGTGGGCGTGTTCACCCAGGCGCTGTGCCGGCCATTGGCCGAAGTCTTGCAGCGATTGGGCAGCAAACATGTGCTGGTGGTGCATTCGAAGGACGGCCTGGACGAGTTCAGCCTCGCCGCGCCGACCTTCGTCGCCGAGCTGAAGAATAACGAGATCACTGAATATTGGGTCGAGCCGGAAGATCTGGGCATGAAAAGCCAGAGCCTGCACGGCCTGTCGGTCGAAGGGCCGGAAGCGTCGCTGGCGTTGATCCGCGATGCGCTGGGCAAGCGCAAGACCGAAAACGGCCAGAAAGCGGCCGAGATGATTGTGCTTAACGCCGGTGCCGCGCTGTATGCCGCCGACATGACGAACAGTTTGAAACAGGGCGTAGAGCTTGCGCACGATGCCCTGCACACCGGCCTCGCTCGGGAAAAACTCGAGGAGCTGGGTGCCTTTACCGCGGTATTCAAAGTGGAGAATGAGGGATGAGCGTACCGACGGTTCTGGAGAAGATCCTTGCGCGCAAAGTCGAGGAAGTTGCCGAGCGCAGTGCCCGTGTAAGCCTCAGTGAGCTGGAAAACCTGGCCCGGGCGGCCGATGCGCCCCGTGGTTTTGCTCAAGCGTTGCTGGCGCAGGCGAAGAAAAAACAGCCTGCGGTGATTGCCGAAATCAAAAAGGCCTCACCGAGCAAAGGCGTGATCCGCGAGGATTTCGTACCCGCCGACCTCGCCAAAAGCTACGAGAAGGGCGGGGCGACCTGCCTGTCCGTGCTGACCGATGTCGATTACTTCCAGGGCGCCGATGCTTACCTGCAACAGGCCCGTGCCGCGTGCAAACTGCCGGTCATCCGCAAGGATTTCATGATCAATCCGTACCAGATCGTTGAAGCCCGAGCCTTGGGCGCCGATTGCGTGCTGTTGATCGTCTCCGCACTCGACGATGTGAAAATGGCCGAGCTGGCAGCCGTGGCCAAAGGCGTCGGTCTCGATGTGCTGGTGGAAGTGCACGACGGCGACGAACTTGAGCGCGCGTTGAAAACCCTCGACACGCCGCTGGTCGGGGTTAACAACCGTAATCTGCACACCTTCGATGTCAGCCTGGAGACCACCCTCGACCTGCTGCCGCGAATTCCGCGGGATCGATTGGTAATCACCGAAAGCGGCATTCTCAATCGCGCCGATGTCGAGTTGATGGAAATCAGCGACGTCTACGCGTTCCTGGTCGGCGAAGCGTTCATGCGCGCGGAAAACCCGGGCATTGAATTGCAGCGCCTGTTCTTCCCGGAGCGCGGCGGTCCGGTGATAAGCGGGTCGACCCTCGACTGAGTCGACGCCATCGCGAGCAGGCTCACTCCTACATTTGAAACGCGTTCCCCCTGTAGGAGTGAGCCTGCTCGCGATGAGGCCTTCAAAATCCCTAAAGATCGAAAATCTGCCGGAGCCCTCCATGTCGCTGCCAACCCCCCTGACCATCGAATCCGGCCTGCAAGCCGAACAAGACTTGTTGGCCTCGATCTGCGCCGGCGACGCCGAATTCGGCCTGCTGTTCTGGCAACCCACCGATCGCGCGCTGGTCATGCCGCGCCGCCTCAATCGCCTCCCTGAATTCGACCACGCCTGCGAAGTCTCCGCCGCCGCCGGTTGGCCGGTACTGCTGCGCGAAACCGGCGGTGAGCCGGTGCCGCAGTCCGCTTCAACGATCAATATTGCCTTGGTGTATGCGCCGCCGCGCAGCGAAGGCGACTTGAATCGCATCGAAACCGGCTACCGCCGTCTCTGCGATCCGATCTGTCAGTTACTGGATGAATTGGGCGGCACCTCGTCGGTGGGCGAAGTCGACGGCGCCTTTTGCGACGGTCGTTTCAACGTCAATCTGGACGGGCGCAAGATGGTCGGCACCGCCCAGCGCTGGCGCCAGAGTCAGGGCGGTCAGCGTCCGGTCGGGCTGGTGCACGGTGCGATGTTGATCGATGACGAGCGCCAGGCATTGGTCGCAGCGGTCAATCGCTTCAATGAGGCCTGCGGTCTGGAGCAGCGGGTGAGGGCTGAAAGCCACATCGCCCTGCATGAGAAATTCAACGCGCCACAGGCCTTGGCGCGTCTGGATGAATTATTTCGCTTGATGCTGGCGCGGATCTACAGCGCTTAGCGTGTCCCGTAGACCACCATGGTCTTGCCTTTCACGTCGACCAGGTTGCGTTCCTCAAGATCCTTGAGCACGCGACCGACCATCTCTCGCGAACAACCGACGATCCGGCCGATTTCCTGACGGGTCACTTTGATCTGCATGCCGTCCGGGTGAGTCATGGCGTCCGGCTGTTTGCACAGTTCCAGCAGGCAGCGAGCGACTCGACCGGTGACGTCGAAGAACGCCAGATCGCCGACCTTGCGCGTGGTGTTGCGCAGGCGCTGTGCGATTTGTCCGCTGAGGACGTAAAGAATGTCTGGATCCTGCTGCGACAGTTCGCGGAACTTGGTGTAACTGATTTCCGCCGTTTCGCATTCGACCTTGGCCCGTACCCAGGCACTGCGTTGTTGTTCCTGGCCCGCCTGTTCGAACAGGCCCAGCTCACCGAAGAAATCACCGGCGTTCAGGTACGCAATGATCATTTCGCGGCCATCGTCGTCTTCGATCAGGATGGTGACCGAGCCCTTGATAATGAAGTACAGCGTATCGGAGCGGTCACCGGCGCAGATAATGTTGCTCTTGGCCGCATGGCGACGGCGCTGGCAATGCATCAACAGCTTGTCGAGATTCTTGATTTTGGATGTGGGGGTAATAGCAACCATGGTTGTATCCCGAAAAAACTGCACGGTGATGTTTGATTTTTTTATGAGGCGCCGTAGGCGGTCGTGACGCTGACTGACAGGTGCGCCAGCGAATTGGCGCCAGCTTACCAGACACTTCGTCGGAAATTCGAGAAATTACCTACAGCTTAGAGGTAGCGGTCCTAGGACGTCGGTCGCTGTCAGGCCAAGCCGCTGTGCTAAGCTGGCGACCCTTTTTTTACAGTGGAGTCTGGGCGATGAAGGCACGCATCCAATGGGCTGGCGAAGCCATGTTCCTCGGCGAATCCGGTAGCGGTCATGTCGTGGTGATGGATGGTCCGCCGGACGCCGGTGGCCGTAACCTTGGGGTTCGCCCGATGGAAATGTTGCTGCTGGGCGTCGGCGGTTGCAGCAACTTCGACGTGGTCAGCATTCTGAAGAAGTCCCGCCAAGCCGTTGAAAGCTGTGAAGCCTTCCTCGAAGCCGAGCGTGCGACTGAAGATCCGAAGGTGTTTACCAAGATCCACATGCACTTTGTGGTCAAGGGCCGCGGTCTGAAAGAAGCTCAGGTCAAACGCGCCATCGAGCTGTCCGCCGAGAAGTATTGCTCGGCCTCGATCATGCTCGGCGCGGCTGGCGTGGCGATCACCCACGACTACGAAATCGTCGAACTCGGTTGATCCGACATTCAACTATCATAAAAGCAGTGCAGACTCTGGCGATCCCCCGCTGACGTCTGCATAATGCGCCACTTTTTTCAGGGCAGTGATCGGTCAGCCGACGGGTCATTCGCCTGAACAGATAACCAAAATCGCCATCGCGAAGAGGTGTTAACCGTCCTACGCAGGTGCGTTGTTCGCATTTGACGGGCATGCTTGATCACGCGGCCGCGCCGCATACATAGAGAGTTTTTAACGGTGAAAAGCAAACTCAAGCTCCACGGGTTCAATAACCTGACAAAGACCTTGAGCTTCAACATCTATGACATCTGCTACGCGGAAACCCCGCAAGACCAGCAGGCCTACGTCGAGTACATCAATCAAGAGTACAACGCGAAACGCCTGACGCAGATTCTCACAGAAGTTGTCGAGATCATTGGTGCCAACATCCTGAACATCGCCAGTCAGGACTATGAACCCCAGGGCGCCAGCGTCACGATTCTGATTTCGGAAGAGCCGGTAACCCCGACCGAAAGCCAGATCGAAGAATCGCCGGGCCCGTTGCCCGAAATTATCCTGGCCCACCTCGACAAGAGCCACATCACGGTGCACACCTACCCGGAAATCCATCCGGACGACGGTATCGCAACCTTCCGTGTGGATATCGACGTGTCGACCTGTGGTGTCATTTCACCGCTCAAGGCGCTCAACTTCCTCATTCACCAGTTCGATTCGGACATCGTGACCGTGGATTACCGTGTGCGCGGCTTTACCCGTGACGTTGAAGGCAACAAGCACTTCATCGACCACGAGATCAACTCGATCCAGAACTACCTGTCCGAAGACACCCGCGACGCGTACCAGATGACCGACGTGAACGTGTACCAGGAAAACCTGTTCCACACCAAAATGCTGCTGAAGAACTTTGAACTGGATAACTACCTGTTCGGCGACGCCACCAGCAATCTGTCCTCTGAGCAGCGTGCTCAGGTAACTGATCGTGTGAAACACGAAATGCTCGAAATCTTCTACGCGCGCAACATGCCGACTTAAGATTCCAGGCACAAAAAAGGCGACTCCCTCACGGCAGTCGCCTTTTTTATTGCTCCAACACAGACCCCTGTAGGAGCGAGCCTGCTCGCGAAGAGGCCATTTATAGCAATCGAGATCTCAGATCCGATAAGTACTCTTGGTCATCACCTTCGCCAACAAACTCATCCCGAATTTCACCGGCGCCGGAAAACGAAAACCGCCTGCATCCAGTGCACTTTCCGCATGATGTTCTTCATCGATGCGCATCTGCTCCAGAATCGCCCGGGACTTCTCATCCTCGGCGGGCAATTGCTCCAGATGTTCATTCAGGTGCTTGCACACCTGATGCTCGGTCGCCGCGACAAACCCCAGACTGACCTTGTCGCTGATCAGTCCCGCCACCGCGCCAATCCCGAACGACATGCCGTAAAACAGCGGATTCAAGACACTGGTATGGCTGCCCAACTGATGGATGCGCTGTTCGCACCAGACCAGATGATCGATTTCTTCTTCGGCCGCATGTTCCATGGCCTCGCGCACCTGGGGCAGCTTGGCGGTCAGCGCCTGCCCCTGATACAGCGCCTGGGCGCAGACTTCACCGGTATGGTTGATGCGCATCAGGCCAGCGACGTGACGGGTGTCTTCATCGCTCATCGGCGTGTCCGGCTGCAGGATGGCGGGCGACGGGCGGTACGGCTGGCCGCTGAAGGGCAACAGGGTGCGCATCGCGGCATCGGCTTGCAGCAGAAGACGGTCAATGGGCGAATAGTGACGTTGGGTAGTCATGCTGACCTCCGGGAGATATCTCGGTGGCCAGTTTAACCGAATCGGCCGACGAGGGTTTGCGTTGGGTCATTGGTCGCGGTGTCATGCTTTTTTGTGGGAGCGAGCTTGCTCGCGAAAGCGGAGTGTCAGGCAATGGAGGTTTCGAATCTGCCGACGCCTTCGCGAGCAAGCTCGCTCCCACAGTTTTGCCGTGAATCAGCCCGGCGGCCAGTTCATCTGGCGCTGACCCAGCACGTGCATATGAATGTGATAGACGGTCTGTCCACCAAGTTCATTGCAGTTCATCACCACGCGGAAGCCTTCCTCGCAGCCCAGCTCCAGCGCGAGACGCTGCGCCGTGAACAGGATGTGCCCGGCCAATGCCTTGTCGTCCTCGGTCAGGTCATTGAGAGTACGCACAGGTTTCTTCGGGATCACCAGGAAATGCACCGGTGCCTGAGGGGCGATATCGTGGAAGGCCAGAACCTGGTCGTCCTCGTAAATGATGTTGGCCGGGATTTCCCGGTTGATGATCTTGGTGAACAGAGTATCCACTGCTGTTTTCTCCGTTGTTTGGACTGGCTTGAGTGTACCCACGGGAGATCAACCCTCCCAGTGTTTTGCTGTAGGGCGATTCAGCGCGGGCAGTAAGACTTGTTAGCCATGCCGGCGAGGGTCCGATTGAGCCAGCGCGAGCCGAATCGCGAGACGAAGGCGACCCAACGATTGCGTCGACCCGGGATAATGATTGCGCGGTTTTTGTCGAGGGCGCGTACGGTATACAGCGCGACTTCTTCGGGACTCATCAGTTTGTGGCTGTCGTTGAGTTTGTCGCTGTCCATTTGCGCGGTGCGGAAAAATGCCGTGCGTGTCGGGCCAGGGCACAGCACCGAGACCTTGACCGCACATTTTTTCAGCTCGATCCGCAACGCTTCGGAAAAATGCAGCACATAGGCCTTGCTGGCGTGATAGGTGCTCATCCACGGCCCCGGATTGAACGCCGCCATCGAGGCGACATTGAGAATCTGCCCGCCGCCTTGCAGTGCCATGCTGTTGCCGATGGCATGGCACAGGCGGGTGAGGGCGAGAATGTTCACTTCGATCAGATCCTGCTCGGTCATCCAGTCCTGCGCCAGAAAAGGGCCGCAGGTGCCGATACCGGCACAATTGACCAACAGATCGATCTGCCGGTCGCCTTCTTCCAGTTCCAGCAGGAACCCGGACAAACGCAAGGGCTCGCCCAGATCGCAGGCGCGAAACAGTACCTCGACGTCGAAGCGCTGGGTCAGTTCGATGGCAATACTTTCCAGCTGATCACGCTGTCGTGCCACCAGAATCAGGCTGCGGCCACGCCGGGCCAGCGCTTCGGCCATGGCCAGGCCGATGCCGCTGGAAGCGCCAGTGATCAGAGCGTAACGGGTCATGCAATTCTCCATCGCAACAGCTCCGCGCCGGCGACGCGGGTGTCACGGCGGGGAGCGCTGTTCATTCTTTCGCAGAGTCTACAGGGGCCTGCGCCGCTTCGGCTGCATCGTCGGCGGAATTCACCGGCGGTTCGACTTCGATCTCGATTTCATCAGTGCTCACCGCGCCACTGTCATAGCTGCTTTCCAGGCTGCTTTCGTATTCCTCCTGAACGGCCGTGAAGCCACCGAGTAATCCGCCGGCAAAGATCAGTGCGAAAAACACAATCCACAACGAACACAGCACTTTTACCGCCGTGCTGTTGGGTGGAGGTGGCGGGCCATAGCGGTTGGCGCCGGTATTGCCCGGGACGACCATGATGACCAGAGGAAAGAAGCTGCCCACGAACGGCACCAGGTTCAACAGCCAGAGCCAGCCCGACCAGCCGATATCGTGCAGACGTTGAACGCTGAACAGAATGCTGACGATCAGGAAGCCGATAAACAGGAAGCACGCGAGAATCGCGCCGATAATCAGCCCGGTGGTCGAGTCGCCGCTGACCAGCCCAAGGGCCAGCAGGGCGAACACGCCGACGATGGGCAAGGTCACCAGGCTCAAGACCATGGTCCAGGCAAGAAAGCGCAGGCGTCCGATCCGGCCTTCGACACTCAATGGTTTGAGCGTCGCGAATTCAGGAAGGCTTTCACCGACGCTGGCGCGCGGTGGTGCATAAGGTGAGTCTGGTTCGGCCACGGCGGCGGTGTTTTCGTGAACATCCGCCAGGTTCAGTTCAATGGCTGTTTGCGTTTCGATCCGTGCAGCGATCCCGGTTTTGCTCAGCGCTTGCAGATAGGTCTGGGCGTCGCTGTGTGACAGGTCACGCTTGAGGGCGACCGCACGGCCATTGAACAGGCGCTCGATGGCGGCGACATCGGTTTTGAACAGATCGGCCAGGTTGAGCTTGGCGGTAGCGAGGTCGACACCGGGCTGTAAAGCTCCGTCGAATACGATCTTGTAGCGGGGTTCGCTCATGGCCGGGGCATCCTTGTCGCGAGTAGATTCAAAGGGAGTCAGTGTCAGGCCGATCCAGGCAATCGGCCTGGCATGATTAACGTGGCCAGCGTTGCGGCAATTGCGCTGCGCGTTCCTGCGCCTGGCGGTACTCGGCATCGAGGCGAGCGATCAATTGATCCACGCTTGGCAGATCACTAATCTGCCCGACGCCTTGGCCAGCTGACCATACTGTCTTCCAGGCTTTGGCTTCGTCGTTGATCGGTTTGAGCTTGTCGCCGAAATTCACTTCGCCCTTGCCTTGCAGCGCGGCCATGTCGAACCCCGCGGCCTCCAGGCTCTGGCGCATGAAACTGGCCGGAACCCCTGACACCGCCGGAGTATGAATGATGTCCGCCGCCTTGGCTGTCAGCAGCATTTCTTTATAGGCGTCAGGCGCATGGCTTTCGCGGGTGCCGATAAAGCGTGTACCGAAGTAGGCCAAATCTGCGCCGAGCAGTTGCGCGGCGAGAATCTCGTGGCCGTGGTTCAAACATCCGGCAAGCAATAAGGTCTTGTCGAAGAATTCACGGATTTCGGCAATCAGTGCGAACGGGCTCCAGGTGCCGGCATGGCCACCAGCGCCGGCGGCGACCGCGATCAAACCATCGACACCGGCCTCGGCGGCTTTTTCGGCGTGCCGGCGCGTGGTTACATCGTGGAACACCAGACCACCGTAGCTATGAACTGCATCGACCAGCTCTTTCACCGCACCGAGGCTGGTAATCACGATCGGTACACGGTGCTCGACGCAGATCTCCAGATCCGCCTGCAAGCGCGGGTTGCTGTGGTGCACGATCAGGTTCACGGCATAAGGCGCCGGATTGTCCAGCGTCGCCAGCCCCGCCTCGATCTGTTCCAGCCATGCCTTGAAACCGCTGCTTTCGCGTTGGTTCAGCGCCGGAAAGCTGCCGACCACGCCGTTACGGCAGCAGGCGAGCACCAGCTCGGGATTGGAAATCAGGAACATCGGCGCGGCCACCACAGGCAAACGCAGACGTTGTTCGAGCAGAGCGGGCAGCGACATGATGGACACCCCAGAGATCTGTACGTATTGAAGTTAGAACGGCTTGACCACGACCAGAATTACGATAGCCAGCAATAGCAGAACCGGCACCTCATTGAACCAGCGATAAAAGACATGGCTGCGGGTGTTCTCGCCACGGGCGAAACGTTTTACCTGTGCACCACACATGTGGTGGTAGCCGATCAGCAAGACGACGAGAATCAGCTTGGCGTGTATCCAGCCGCCCTGGCTGAAAATGCTCGGGTTCAGGTAGATCAGCCAGCCACCGAAGATCAGCGTGGCGATCATCGCCGGCCCCATGATCCCGCGATACAGTTTGCGCTCCATGATGCTGAAGCGTTCCTTACTGATCGAGTCTTCGCTTTGTGCGTGGTAAACGAACAGTCGCGGCAGGTAGAACAGCCCGGCGAACCAGCACACGACGCTGACGATATGAAACGCTTTGAGCCATAGATAGAGCATTTTTGGTTATTCCCTCATTCACGGTAGCCAGATAGTAGAGGCTTGAGCGTCCGCGCGTCACCTTGACGGTTGTCGCAGCCGCGCGCGGCCCCTATTATCGACGGCTTTCCAGTGGGTTCGTTGAGGGCAGGTTTATGGTCAAGGTCGGTATTGTCGGCGGCACGGGTTACACCGGTGTCGAACTGCTGCGTCTGTTGGCACAACATCCGCAGGCAGAGGTGGTGGTCATCACTTCCCGATCCGAGGCCGGTCTGGCCGTGGCTGACATGTACCCGAACCTGCGTGGCCACTATGACGGTCTGGCCTTCAGCGTGCCGGACATCAAGACCCTGGGCGCTTGCGATGTGGTGTTCTTCGCTACACCGCATGGCGTCGCTCATGCTTTGGCCGGCGAACTGTTGGCAGCAGGCACCAAGGTGATCGACCTGTCAGCCGATTTCCGCCTGCAAGACGCCGAAGAGTGGGCCAAGTGGTACGGCCAGCCGCATGGCGCGCCGGAGCTGCTGGATGAAGCTGTTTATGGTCTGCCGGAAGTCAATCGCGAACAGATTCGCCAAGCGCGCCTGATCGCTGTCCCGGGTTGCTATCCAACCGCTACGCAATTGGGCTTCCTGCCTTTGCTCGAAGCCGGTCTGGCGGATACTTCGCGTCTGATCGCCGATTGCAAATCCGGCGTCAGCGGTGCCGGTCGCGGTGCGGCTGTGGGCTCGTTGTACTCCGAGACGTCGGAAAGCATGAAGGCCTACGCGGTGAAGGGTCACCGTCACCTGCCGGAAATTCGCCAGGGCTTGCGTCGTGCGGCGGGCAAGGACGTAGGGCTGACTTTCGTGCCACACCTGACGCCAATGATTCGTGGCATTCACTCCACGCTCTACACAACCGTCACCGATCGTTCGGTGGACCTGCAGGCGCTGTTTGAAAAACGTTATGCCAACGAACCGTTCGTCGACGTAATGCCAGCGGGCAGCCACCCGGAAACCCGGAGTGTGCGTGGCGCCAACGTCTGCCGTATTGCCGTGCATCGGCCGCAGGATGGCGATCTGGTGGTGGTGCTCTCGGTGATCGACAATCTGGTCAAGGGCGCCTCAGGGCAGGCGGTGCAGAACATGAACATTCTGTTCGGGCTGGACGAGCGCTTTGGTCTGTCCCACGCCGGCATGCTTCCTTAGAAGCAGCAACGAGCTTCAAGCCACAAGCTACAAGAGATCAGTCGCAAGCTTGAAGCTCACCGCTTGAAGCTTGCCGCTGCTTTTCTAATAGTTGACCAATTTTCTAGGACAAGCGGATAATGCGCGTCATCACGCATTATGGCGGCGTAACGCCGGGAGATAGTCAGCATGAGCGTCGAATCCTTCACCCCCACGGCTTTGCAATTCACTCAAGGTGCTGCGCACAAGGTGAAGAGCCTGGTCGATGAAGAGGGGAATGATCGCTTGAAGCTGCGCGTATTCGTTACGGGCGGCGGTTGTTCAGGGTTTCAGTACGGTTTTACCTTCGATGAAGACGTGGCCGATGACGACACTATCGTCGAACGGGAAGGTGTAAGTCTGGTGGTCGACCCGATGAGCTTCCAGTACCTGGCCGGTGCCGAGGTGGATTATCAGGAAGGTCTGGAAGGTTCGCGCTTCGTGATCAAGAACCCGAACGCCACCACGACGTGTGGTTGCGGGTCGTCATTCTCGATCTGAACGCATTCCACCGCAGATAACAAAACGCCGCAGAGCCTTACGGTTCTGCGGCGTTTTTGTGTCTGGCGATTATGCCGGGTAGATGGCGCCGAGTACGCGCAGGCCGCGAGCGCCGGTGACGCTTGGTCGATTAGCGGCAATGCCTTCGAGGCAGCAATGGGCGAGCCAGGCAAAGGCCATGGCTTCGACCCAGTCAGGATCAACGCCGTGGGTGGCCGTGCTGGCGACTTTGGTATTGGGCAGTAGCTGCCCCAGACGCGTCATCAGTGTGGCGTTATGCGCGCCGCCGCCACAGACCAGCAGTTCCTGTGTGTCCGACTGAGCACTCTGCAGCGACTCGACGATGGTCAGCGCAGTCAGCTCGAGCAGCGTGGCTTGCACGTCTTCGGCCGAAAACATCGGCAGGCGCGAGAGATGGCGTTTCAGCCAAGGCAGATTGAAGACTTCACGGCCGGTACTCTTCGGGCCCGTGGTAACGAAGAACGGGTCGCTGAGCAGTGCCTTTAGCAGGATTGGCTGAGCGGTGCCTGTCGCAGCCCATTGCCCGTCCCGGTCATAATTTTCGCCGCGGTTCTGGTGAATCCAGGCATCCATCAGAACATTTCCCGGGCCGCAGTCGAAACCGGCTACAGGTTTGTTCGGCTCAATCAGGCTGAGATTGCTGAAACCGCCGACATTCAAGACTGCCTGGTTGCCGGTACGCTCTTCAAACAAGGCTTCATGAAAGGCTGGGACCAGAGGGGCGCCTTGACCGCCCGCCGCGACATCGCGGCTGCGAAAGTCGCTGACAACGGTAATGCCGGTCAACTCTGTCAGCAGGGCCGGATTGCCGATCTGCACGGTGAAACCGCGCGCCGGCTCATGGCGAATGGTCTGGCCGTGACTGCCGATAGCGCGGATAGCTTCGGGTTGGAGCTGTTGCTGAGCGAGGAGGGAATGAATACCTGAAGCGGCGAGCTCGACCCAGTGTTGCTGGGCAATAGCCGAGCGGGCGATCTCGTCGGAGCCGCTCGCGCACAAGCCAAGCAGCTCGGCGCGCAGGGAATCGGGCATTGGCAGGTAATGAGTGGCGATCAGTTTGATCGCCGAGGTCTGCTCGATCAGGGCAATGTCCAGCCCGTCGAGACTGGTTCCGGACATTACGCCGATATACAGGGCCATGGCTTAGCGCTTGCTCGAAGCCAGCAAGGTGGCCTTCTCTTGGTCCATGCGCGCCATCAACGGCTGGCTCTGCGCCAGGAAGCGCGCTCGTTCCGACTTGGCGATTGGATCGGCCATCGGCAGCTTCTGGCCCAGCGGATCGACGTGAACGCCGTTGACCTGGAACTCGTAATGCAGATGCGGGCCGGTGGACAGGCCCGTAGTACCGATGTAGCCAATGACTTGACCTTGCTTGACGGTACCGCCGGTTTTCACGCCTTTGGCGAAACCCTGCATGTGACCGTAGAGCGTGCGATAAGTGTTGCCGTGCTGAATGATCACAGTGTTGCCGTAACCACCACGACGGCCGGCCAACAGCACTTTTCCGTCACCGGCAGCCTTGATCGGCGTGCCCCGTGGCGCTGCGTAATCGACGCCTTTGTGGGCGCGGATCTTGTTGAGGATCGGGTGTTTGCGGCCCATGGAGAACTTCGAGCTGATGCGGGCGAAGTCAACCGGCGTACGGATGAAGGCCTTGCGCATGCTGTTGCCATCGGCAGTGTAATAGCTGCTGTTGCCTTGTTTGTTGGTATAGCGAACGGCGGTGTAGGTCTTGCCGCGGTTGGTGAAGCGAGCGGACAGGATCGGGCCGGTGCCGACTGCTTTGCCGTTGATGACTTTCTGCTCGTAGATCACATCGAATTCGTCACCCTGACGAATGTCTTGAGCGAAGTCGACGTCGTAGCCGAAGACGCTGGCCATATCCATCGTCAGGCTGTGAGAGAGGCCGGCGCGCGCAGCGGACTGCGACAGCGAGCTGTTGATAACGCCGTGGACGTAAGCAGTGCGAACAGTTGGCTTGGCGGTCACACGGTTGAACGAATAACCCTTGTCGTTCTTGGTCAGGGTGATGGTTTCAACGTCGCTGACTTTGCTGTGCAGGCTGGTCAACTGGCCTTCAGGGCTCAGTTCGAATTCGAGTTTCTGACCGCGTTTGAGCTGGCTGAATTGCTTGGCCTGCTTATCGCTTGCCAGCACTTCATGGACGGACGCCGCTGGCAGGCCGACCTTTTCAAACAGGGTGGACAGCGTATCGCCTTTGGAAACGACTACTTCGCGATGGCCTGGCTCTTTCGGCTTTTCTGCAAGCGCAGCAGGTGCCGGCGCGGTTTCAGCGGTTTGCGCGGCGTTTTCGTCGCTGTTTTCGATTTGTGCGAACGGTGACGTTGCGGGTTCGTTTGTGGCTTGGGCTGCGTCGGCAGCGTCTTGGTCTTGTGTCAGTTGTTCAGCAGGACTTTCCAGCTCAAGACTCAGAGTCGTCTTTTTGGCTTCGACATCGCTAGAGGGAAATACCAGCAGCGCCAGGCTGAGAAGGGCGGCGATTCCACTTGCGGCAAGCAGGTGGGTCTTCGGGTAAAGCGGAGGCGCTTTAGACGGTTCTGTGGTCATAGGTAATTTTGACTTTGAAAAAAGATGAATTGGAAAAGATGAATGACATGATGAAGATGAAATAACTGTATAAAATATAACCAAATCATCTCTGAAGCAAGTCTACAGACCTCCTGTCTGTGGATTGGTGTCCGCGCGCCGGGCAAAACTTGTAATTGGTGCGCGATCTTGTATGGTTGGGTCCCTTTGAATCTGAGCCTTGCGGGTCTGTTATGAAGTCGGTTGAAGAGCAGCTAGCGCTGATTAAACGTGGTGCGGAAGAACTATTGGTCGAGTCCGAGCTGATCGAGAAGCTCAAGCGCGGCCAGCCGCTGCGTATCAAGGCTGGTTTCGATCCAACCGCACCGGATCTGCACCTGGGGCATACCGTGCTTATTAATAAGCTGCGCCAGTTCCAGGACTTGGGGCATCAGGTGATCTTCCTTATAGGTGACTTCACCGGGATGATCGGTGATCCCAGTGGCAAAAGCGCCACGCGTCCTCCGTTGACTCGCGAGCAGGTGCTCGAAAACGCCGAGACCTACAAGACCCAGGTGTTCAAGATTCTTGATCCGGCGAAAACCGAAGTTGCGTTCAATTCGACCTGGATGGACCAGATGGGGCCGGCGGACTTCATTCGCCTGACTTCGCAGTACACCGTCGCGCGCATGCTGGAGCGCGATGACTTCGACAAGCGTTACACCACAAATCAGCCCATCGCTATCCATGAGTTCCTCTATCCGCTGGTGCAGGGTTATGACTCGGTCGCTCTGCGTGCGGATGTCGAGTTGGGTGGTACCGATCAGAAGTTCAATCTGCTGATGGGGCGTGAGCTTCAGCGTGGTTATGGTCAAGAGGCTCAGTGCATTCTGACCATGCCATTGCTTGAAGGGTTGGATGGCGTCAAGAAGATGTCCAAATCCCTGGGTAACTACGTCGGTATTCAGGAAGCTCCGGGCGTCATGTACAGCAAGCTGGTTTCGATTCCGGATGCGCTGATGTGGCGTTACTTCGAATTGCTCAGCTTCCGCTCGATGGATGAGATCAATGCGTTCCGGGCTGACGTTGAGGCGGGTGCCAATCCCCGTGACATCAAAATCAAGCTGGCTGAAGAGATCGTTGCCCGTTTCCATGGCGAGGAGGCTGCGGCCAACGCTCACCGTGGTGCGGGTAACCGGATGAAGGATGGCGAGCTGCCGGATGACTTGCCAGAGATCGAGCTGGCTTCGACTGAAGATATGCCGATTGCGGCTGTCCTTAATAAAGCAGGCTTGGTGAAGAACTCGGCAGCGGCACGTGATCTGCTGGCTGCGGGTGGTGTGCGTGTTGATGGTGAAGTGGTTGATCGCTCCTTTATATATGTACTGGGCGCGACTCATGTTTGCCAGGCTGGCAAGAAGGCTTTTGCCCGTATCACATTGAAATCCGAATAAAGTTGAAAATAGGGGTTGACGGCAGATTCTGGAAGTCTATAATTCGCCCCACTTCCGGCGCAGTCGAAACGGAAAACTCCTTGATATTCAAAGAGTTACGCAGTTTTCGACAGCGGCTTGCTTCAGATCATCGAAGCCTGGAAGGAGTTGGAATCGCAGTGATGTATAGCGCTTTCAACGGTTCGATCTTCTCGGTCGAAAGCGGAGAAAAAGAGGTGTTGACAGCAGCGAGTAACGCTGTAGAATTCGCCTCCCGCTAACGAGAGATCGGAAGCGCAAGTGGTTGAAGTTGTTGAAGAATTCTTCGAAAACTT
>NZ_CP077091.1:3022500-3245000 GCF_014268595.2 Pseudomonas hamedanensis | reverse complement strand
CACTAGTCGAGTCGGCCTGCGCGGAAGATGTAACGGGGCTCAAACCATACACCGAAGCTACGGGTATCACCTTCGGGTGATGCGGTAGAGGAGCGTTCTGTAAGCCTGTGAAGGTGAGTTGAGAAGCTTGCTGGAGGTATCAGAAGTGCGAATGCTGACATGAGTAACGACAATGGGTGTGAAAAACACCCACGCCGAAAGACCAAGGTTTCCTGCGCAACGTTAATCGACGCAGGGTTAGTCGGTCCCTAAGGCGAGGCTGAAAAGCGTAGTCGATGGAAAACAGGTTAATATTCCTGTACTTCTGGTTATTGCGATGGAGGGACGGAGAAGGCTAGGCCAGCTTGGCGTTGGTTGTCCAAGTTTAAGGTGGTAGGCTGAGATCTTAGGTAAATCCGGGATCTTAAGGCCGAGAGCTGATGACGAGTTACCCTTTGGGTGACGAAGTGGTTGATGCCATGCTTCCAAGAAAAGCTTCTAAGCTTCAGGTAACCAGGAACCGTACCCCAAACCGACACAGGTGGTTGGGTAGAGAATACCAAGGCGCTTGAGAGAACTCGGGTGAAGGAACTAGGCAAAATGGCACCGTAACTTCGGGAGAAGGTGCGCCGGTGAGGGTGAAGGACTTGCTCCGTAAGCTCATGCCGGTCGAAGATACCAGGCCGCTGCGACTGTTTATTAAAAACACAGCACTCTGCAAACACGAAAGTGGACGTATAGGGTGTGACGCCTGCCCGGTGCCGGAAGGTTAATTGATGGGGTTAGCTAACGCGAAGCTCTTGATCGAAGCCCCGGTAAACGGCGGCCGTAACTATAACGGTCCTAAGGTAGCGAAATTCCTTGTCGGGTAAGTTCCGACCTGCACGAATGGCGTAACGATGGCGGCGCTGTCTCCACCCGAGACTCAGTGAAATTGAAATCGCTGTGAAGATGCAGTGTATCCGCGGCTAGACGGAAAGACCCCGTGAACCTTTACTATAGCTTTGCACTGGACTTTGAATTTGCTTGTGTAGGATAGGTGGGAGGCTTTGAAGCGTGGACGCCAGTTCGCGTGGAGCCATCCTTGAAATACCACCCTGGCAACTTTGAGGTTCTAACTCAGGTCCGTTATCCGGATCGAGGACAGTGTATGGTGGGTAGTTTGACTGGGGCGGTCTCCTCCTAAAGAGTAACGGAGGAGTACGAAGGTGCGCTCAGACCGGTCGGAAATCGGTCGTAGAGTATAAAGGCAAAAGCGCGCTTGACTGCGAGACAGACACGTCGAGCAGGTACGAAAGTAGGTCTTAGTGATCCGGTGGTTCTGTATGGAAGGGCCATCGCTCAACGGATAAAAGGTACTCCGGGGATAACAGGCTGATACCGCCCAAGAGTTCATATCGACGGCGGTGTTTGGCACCTCGATGTCGGCTCATCACATCCTGGGGCTGAAGCCGGTCCCAAGGGTATGGCTGTTCGCCATTTAAAGTGGTACGCGAGCTGGGTTTAGAACGTCGTGAGACAGTTCGGTCCCTATCTGCCGTGGACGTTTGAGATTTGAGAGGGGCTGCTCCTAGTACGAGAGGACCGGAGTGGACGAACCTCTGGTGTTCCGGTTGTCACGCCAGTGGCATTGCCGGGTAGCTATGTTCGGGAAAGATAACCGCTGAAAGCATCTAAGCGGGAAACTTGCCTCAAGATGAGATCTCACTGGAACCTTGAGTTCCCTGAAGGGCCGTCGAAGACTACGACGTTGATAGGTTGGGTGTGTAAGCGCTGTGAGGCGTTGAGCTAACCAATACTAATTGCCCGTGAGGCTTGACCATATAACACCCAAGCAATTTGTTTGCTTCGAGCTGAAAAGCGAAAGAGCACCAGATTGCGGTGTGTGAAGACGAAACGAACCGAAAGTTTGAATCTCACGGAAACACCGAAAGCTGTCACATACCCAATTTGCTGAAGCGCGGCCAGATGGCCACGATTCGGTACCCGAATTTCTTGACGACCATAGAGCGTTGGAACCACCTGATCCCATCCCGAACTCAGCAGTGAAACGATGCATCGCCGATGGTAGTGTGGGGTTTCCCCATGTGAGAGTAGGTCATCGTCAAGATTAAATTCCGAAACCCCAATTGCGAAAGCAGTTGGGGTTTTGTTTTGTCCGCAAGAAAGTTCTTACAGCATTCGCAGACGCCGTCCGGCTGTCACAACCTGCCGACAATGCTAAGGTTCTGCCCTGGCTTTCGTACTTCTCCAAGGAAACCTCTATGCCGGACGCCCAGTCCCTCAACGCTGCATTCATGGTGGTCCAGAGCAACAGCCTGGACGAACTGCGCAGCCTGGTGGTCAGCATCATGCGTCGTTACCCATTGGCGCCATTGGAGAACGAGATTGCGCTGGTGCAAAGCAACGGCATCGCTCAATGGCTCAAGTTGGCCTTGGCCGAAGATCCGCAAGAGGGCGACCTGGGTGGCTGCGGTATCGCTGCGGCGATCGATGTGCAACTACCTGGCAGTTTCATGTGGCAGCTCTATCGCATGGTTTTGGGGCGTGACGAAATTCCAGCCAAATCCCTGCTCGATAAGGCGCCGCTGACCTGGCGTCTGATGCGGCTGCTCCCCCAGGTGATTGACCGCCCGCATTTCGAGCCGCTGCAACGCTTCCTCACCCACGACACCGATTTGCGTAAACGCTATCAACTGTCCGAGCGCCTGGCGGATCTATTCGATCAATATCAGGTGTACCGGGCCGATTGGCTTGAAGACTGGGCCGAAGGGCGGCACCAATTGCGAAATGTCCGAGGCGAAGCCAAAGCGCTGCCTGCCACCAGTTGCTGGCAAGCCGAACTGTGGCGCGCATTGCTGAATGATGTCGGCGAGCAAGGCATGGCGCAAAGTCGTGCCGGCGTTCATCAGCGCTTTATCGAGCGAATCAACACCCTTGCCGAGGCGCCGCCGGTACTGCCATCACGGGTGATCGTTTTCGGGATTTCTTCGTTGCCGGCCCAAGTCCTTGAAGCACTGGCCGGGCTCGCGCGTTTCAGTCAGGTTCTGCTTTGTGTGCACAACCCTTGCAGACACCACTGGGCGGATATCGTCGCCGACAAGGATTTGCTGCGTCACCAATACAAGCGCCAGTCCCGCAAGAATGGAATGCCTGTTGTACTTGATCCCGAGACACTGCATCAACATGCTCACCCGCTGTTGGCTGCATGGGGTAAGCAAGGTCGGGATTACATCAATCTGCTCGACAGCTATGACGATCCCGACAGCTATCGTGCAGCCTTCCGCGATGGCCGCATCGACCTGTTCAGTGAAACCCGGCCACAGAGTCTGCTCAATCAACTGCAGGACGACATTTTAGAACTGCGCCCACTCAACGAGACGCGCGAGCACTGGCCTGCTGTCGATCTGCAAAAAGACGAGTCGATCCGTTTTCACATCGCCCACAGCGCTCAACGCGAAGTGGAAGTCCTGCATGACCAGTTACTCGCGCGTTTCAGCGCCAATCCGGACCTGCGCCCTCGCGATGTTATTGTGATGGTGCCCGATATCGACAGCTATGCACCGCATATCCGTGCGGTGTTTGGTCAGCTCGATCGGCACGATCCACGTTTCATTCCCTTCACCTTGGCGGATCAGGGCCAGCGGGGCCGCGATCCGCTGCTGATTGCGGTCGAGCATCTGCTTAAACTCCCCGACAGTCGTTTTCCCGTCAGCGAGATTCTCGATCTGCTCGACGTCCCCGCCTTACGCGCCCGTTTCGGTGTGGAGGAGCGTGACTTGCCCACATTGCATCGCTGGATCGAGGGCGCGGGGGTGCGCTGGGGCATGAACGCCGAACAACGCGCAGGGCTGGGTTTGCCGGAGGAACTTGAGCAAAACAGCTGGCATTTCGGTCTGCGGCGGATGCTGCTCGGTTACGCCGTCGGCAGCGCCGGCGCCTGCGCAGGGATTGAACCCTATGATGAAATTGGTGGGCTGGACGCCGCATTGATCGGTCCACTGGTTGCCCTGCTGGATGCATTGGAACTCGCCCATCAGCAGCTCATGCAACCGGCTCAACCCAAGGAATGGGGCCAGCGCCTGCAAGCGCTCATGCAGTTGTTCTTCAAGGCGAGCAACGAGCACGACGATTACTTGCTGGCTCAGTTGGAAGAGCTTCGCGAAACCTGGCTGGAAACCTGTGAAGCGGTCGGTCTGATCGATGACCTGCCGTTGACGGTCGTTCGTGAGGCTTGGCTTGCCGGTCTGGACCAGGGCCGCTTATCTCAGCGTTTCCTCGCCGGGGCGGTAAATTTCTGCACGCTGATGCCCATGCGCGCCATTCCGTTCAAACTGGTGTGTTTGCTGGGCATGAACGATGGCGATTACCCCCGGGCGCAACCGCCGCTGGACTTCGACCTGATGGGCAGCGACTACCGCCCGGGCGATCGATCGCGGCGTGAGGACGACCGTTATCTGTTGCTTGAGGCGCTCCTTTCCGCGCGCGACCAGCTGTATATCAGTTGGGTCGGGCGCAGCATTCGCGACAACAGCGAGCGGCCTGCTTCGGTACTGATCGGCCAGTTGCGCGATCATCTCGCCAGCGGCTGGCGTCTGCTGGAGGAAGGTCAGGATCTGCTCGGGGCGATGACCCAAGAGCACCCACTGCAGCCGTTCAGCGCGCGTTATTTCCACGAGGGTGACCCACTGTTCAGCTATGCCAGTGAATGGCAGGTGCTGCATCAGCAACATCCAACGGATAACCATGCGGAATTACTCTCCCCCTTTGTCCAGGAAGAGCCGCTGAGCCTGGCCCTGCTGCAGGATTTTTTACGTAACCCGGTAAGGCATTTCTTCACGCAACGACTAAAAGTGTTTTTCGAAGCGGCCGAGGCACCGCTCGCCAACGAGGAACCCTTCGTGCTGGATGCTTTGCAGCGTTATACACTCAGCGACAGCCTGCTCGAGGCAGCGCTCGGGCAACCGGACAATATCGTCCAGGCGCTCGAAACCCAGGCACGACGTCTGCAGAACAGCGGGCTGTTACCAATGGCCGGATTTGGCGAATGCCTGCAACGCGAATTGATCGAACCGCTGCCCGACCTGGTGCAGCGTTATCAACAGTTGCTGACGTTATGGCCGACGCCATTGACCAGCGCGATTGCGCTCAATCTCGATCTTCAGGGTTTACGTATCGACGGATGGCTTTCAGGTCTGCATCAACGCGCCGACGGTGGCCTGCTATCAGTCACGACCATTCCCAATAGCATTGGCTCGATAAAAAGTCGCAAGTGGCATCGCCTGACCAAACCGTGGGTCAATCACGTTGTGGCCTGTGCAAGCGGACTGGCATTGACCACGGCACTGGTTGCCAGTGACGACACCTTGCTGCTTGAACCGATGGCGCAAGACCGTGCGCTGGGGCTCCTTGGCGACCTGCTCCTCGCCTGGCAGGCTGGCATGCGTCAACCTTTGCCGATCGCTGTGAAAACCGCTTTTGCCTGGTTGTCCCAGACCGATCAGCTCAAGGCCGAAGCCGCAGCCCGCAAAGCCTATGAAGGTGACGGCCAGACCAGCGAGGGCGAACGCCGTGAGAGTCCGGCGCTGTCACGCCAGTTTTCCGACTTCGATGCATTAATGATGGATGAGACATTCTCCGGTTGGTGCGACGCCTTGTATCGGCCATTGCTCGAAGCCCCTTGGCGTTCATTGTCCAGTGAAGGGGCATGTGCATGAGTACGAAAACACCTTTGGCGCTGGCATTTCCTCTGCGTGGCAGCCAGTTGATCGAAGCCAGCGCCGGCACGGGCAAGACTTTCACCATCTCGGCGCTTTATCTGCGGCTGATCCTGGGACACGGTGGTGAGGCCAGCAGCTTCGGCCGCGAACTGCTGCCGCCGCAAATTCTGGTGGTGACGTTCACCGATGCCGCGACCAAAGAACTGCGCGAGCGGATTCGTACACGGCTGGCCGAAGCCGCACGTTTCTTCCGTGACGAGACGCCGGCTCCGGACGGCTTGATCGCCGAACTGCGTGGTCAGTTCGATCCTCAGCAATGGCCCGGTTGCGCCAATCGTCTTGATATTGCTGCGCAGTGGATGGACGAAGCCGCCGTTTCGACCATTCACAGCTGGTGCCAGCGCATGTTGCGTGAGCATGCTTTCGACAGCGGAAGCCTGTTCACCCAATCGCTGGAGACCGATCACAGCGATTTGCTCGGCGAAGTGCTGCGTGATTACTGGCGGTTGTTCTGCTACCCGATGCAGGGCGATGCCCTGAACTGGGTTCGCAGCAATTGGGGCGGCCCTGCGGCTCTGCTCCCGCGCGTTCGCGGTCTGTTCGCCAGCGCGCGCGACAGTGATGAAGACAAGACGCCCTCCGAGCTGATCGACGCCTGCTTGCTGGAACGCCGTGCGGCCTTGAGCGAGCTGAAAATGCCGTGGCGCCAATGGGCAGACGAACTGCTCGCGATTTGTCACCAAGGCGTTGCCAGCAAAACTGTCGACGGTCGCAAGATGCAGGCGCGCTACTTCGAACCGTGGTTCGAGAAGCTCAAGGCATGGGCCGAAGACGAAGCTCTGGAACAGTTGGACATCGGCACCGGTTTCAGTCGGCTGACTCCCGATGGCATGGCTGAAGCCTGGAAGGGCCAGGCGCCGAACCATCCGGGGCTGGACGCCATGCCCGGACTCAAGTCGAGTCTCGACGCGTTGCCAACTCCTGATGCGGCGGTTTTGCAGCACGCGGCCAAGTGGGTCGGCGCGCGCTTCGAAGAGGAAAAGCGCCGTCGCGCCGAAATGGGTTTTGACGACATGCTTTTGCGCCTGGATGCCGCGCTGCAATCGGAGGGCGGTGAGCGTCTTGCGACATTGATTCGCGAGCAATTCCCGGTGGCGCTGATCGATGAGTTCCAGGACACCGACCCGGTGCAGTACCGGATTTTCGAGGGCATTTATCGCATCGAAGAGAACAGTCCCGACACCGGCCTGTTTCTGATCGGCGATCCCAAGCAGGCGATTTACGCCTTCCGGGGCGCGGACATCTACACCTATCTGCGTGCGCGCCAGGCCACCGCCGGACGCCTGCATACGCTGGGCACCAACTTCCGTTCCAGCCATGGCATGGTCAAGGCGGTCAATCATGTATTCGAGCGCGCCGAGTCCCGCGAGCAGGGGCGCGGCGCGTTTTTGTTCCGGGAGAATAACGGCAAAAATCCCGTGCCGTTCCTGGCCGTTGACTCTCAGGGACGCAAAGAAAAATTGCAGATTGCCGGCAAGGACCTCGCGGCGCTCAATGTATGGCTGTTGAGCAGCGACCAGCCATTGTCAGGCGCGGTGTATCGACAACAATTGGCGGCGGCCTGTGCCAGCGAAATCACCGCGCTGCTTAATGGCGGACAGCGCGGCAGGGCTGGATTCGTTCGGGACGGCAACGATTCCGTCGGCCTGCGCCCCTCGGATATCGCGATCCTTGTCCGCGATGGCAAGGAGGCGCAGGCCGTGCGCAGTGAGCTTGCCGCCCGTGGGGTGCGCAGTGTCTACCTGTCTGACAAGGACTCGGTTTTCGCCTCGCAGGAAGCGCACGACCTGCTGTCCTGGCTCAAGGCCTGCGCCGAACCTGATGTCGAGCGCTTGCTCAAGGCCGCGTTGGCCTGCATCACGCTGAACCTGCCTTTGGCTGAACTGGAGCGACTTAACCAGGACGAGCTTGTCTGGGAGGCTCGCGTCATGCAGTTCCGCGGTTATCGCGACATCTGGCGCAAGCAGGGCGTACTGCCGATGCTGCGACGCCTGCTGCACGACTTCCATTTGCCGCAGACGCTGATGGCTCGCAGCGATGGCGAGCGGGTGCTGACCAACCTTTTGCACCTGTCCGAACTGATGCAGCAAGCCGCCGCCGAACTCGATGGCGAACAAGCACTGATTCGCCACCTGGCCGAGCTCCTGGCCTTGTCCGGTCAGGCCGGCGAGGAGCAGATCCTGCGTCTGGAAAGCGACGAGCAGTTGGTCAAAGTGGTGACCATCCACAAATCGAAAGGGCTCGAGTATCCATTGGTGTTCCTGCCATTCGTGTGCTCGGCAAAACCGGTCGACGGCAGTCGTTTGCCGCTGCATTACCATGACGCGACGGGCACGGCGCAGGTCAGCCTGAAACCGACCGCCGAGTTGATCGCGCAAGCGGACGAAGAGCGTCTGGCCGAAGATTTGCGCCTGCTCTACGTCGCCTTGACCCGCGCGCAGCATGCCTGTTGGTTGGGAGTGGCGGACCTCAAACGCGGCAATAACAACAGCTCGGTGCTGCACCTTTCAGCGTTGGGGTATCTGCTCGGCGGTGGGGCATCTCTGGGGGAGTCGGCAGGACTCGGGCGTTGGTTGCGAGACCTGCAGCAAGACTGTCCGGTGATCGCTATTGATGAAATGCCGCCGCCCACCGACGAACACTACCAGCCTGCGCGCAGCGAAGCTGTCCTCAGTGCCACGCTGTTGCCCAAGCGCAAGGCGAGCGAGAACTGGTGGATCGCGTCCTACAGCGCCCTGCGTATCAGTGACATTTTAAGTAGCGGCAGCGACGAAGCGCCGGACAGTCCGCAAGCACAAAAGCTGTTCGATGACGAACGCCTCGACCCTGACGCCCCGCGCGAAATCATGGCCGGCGGCGCCGATATCCATCGTTTCCCCCGTGGCCCAAATCCTGGGACGTTCCTTCACGGTTTGCTCGAGTGGGCGGGGAGTGACGACAGCTTCGTAGTGACCCGCGAGGCGCTGGAGGATGCGGTCGCCCGTCGTTGCAACCTGCGTGGCTGGGAAGGCTGGATTACCACCTTGAGTGACTGGCTGCAGCATCTGCTCAAATCCCCCTTGCCGATTGCCGACGGGCAGCCGCCGGTAATTCTCGAGCAGCTGAGGCAGTACCGCGTAGAAATGGAGTTCTGGTTCGCCAGCCATAAAGTCGACGTGCTCAAGCTCGATGAACTGGTCCGTCAGCAGACCCACAACGGCGTCGCTCGCGTAGCGGCAGAGCCGGTGCAACTGAACGGCATGTTCAAGGGCTTCATCGACCTGACCTTCGAACACCATGGCCGTTATTACGTCGCGGATTACAAATCCAACTGGCTGGGTGTGGATGATCTCGCCTACACCAGGCCAGCGATGGAACAGTCGATTCTCGACAACCGCTACGACTTGCAATATGTGCTCTACCTGCTGGCGCTGCATCGTCAGCTCAAGGCCCGCTTGCCCGACTACGATTACGACCGGCACGTCGGCGGGGCGCTGTATCTTTTCCTGCGTGGTACTCGCGCCGACAGTCGCGGCGTCTATTTCACCCGTCCGCCTCGTGAGTTGATCGAACGGCTGGACCGGATGTTTCAGGGCCAACCCGAACCCAAGGCCGAACCCGCATGGGAACAGGGAGTCCTGCTATGAGCCGCACCTTTGCCGATCTGTTGCCGACACCGTTGACGGCCGAGAGTCTCTCTGGACTTGCGCCACTGACCCGCGCCGATGATCTGCTGCTATTGCTGACCCGCTGGGTCGAGCGCGGCTGGCTGCGCGCGCTGGACAAGGCATTCGTTGCCTTCCTTCATGAGCTTGAGCCGGATACCGATCCGTTGGTGCTGCTTGCCGCTGCGTTGACCAGCCATCAACTGGGTCACGGACACGTCTGCCTGGATTTGTTCGAAACCTTGAAGGCCCCGGATTTCGCTCTGTCATTGCCGCCCGAGGGCGACGTGCAAGGCGGCGTGTTGCTACTGCCTTCGCAGTTGCTTGAAGCGCTGGAAGGTGCGCATTGGTGCAAAACCCTGGCGGGTAGCCGCCTGGTGGCGCTCGCCGTCGATTCCAGTGAAACAGCGCAAGAGCGCCCGCTGGTGCTGTCCGGCAAACGCCTGTACCTGCGCCGTTACTGGACTTACGAAAGGCGCATCGATAGCGCGTTGCGCCAACGTCTCGCCCAAGGTGAGGCGCCACCGAATGATCTGCCGCAACGCCTCGACGAGCTGTTTGGTTCGGCCAGAGCGGGCGCGCCGATCGACTGGCAGAAACTCGCCTGTGCCCTCGCCACCCGCGGTGCCTTCAGCATTGTCACGGGCGGTCCGGGCACCGGTAAAACAACAACGGTGGTGCGCCTGCTCGCCTTGCTGCAAGCGCCGGCGGTGGAGTCCGGTCATCCGCTGCGCATCCGTCTCGCCGCCCCGACCGGCAAAGCCGCTGCGCGGTTGACCGAGTCGATCAGCCAGCAAGTGCAGTCATTGAAAGTCGCCGAAGACGTGCGGGCAAAAATTCCCTGCGATGTGACCACCGTGCACCGCTTGCTTGGTAGCCGTCCCGGCACGCGGCACTTCCGTCACCATGCGGGCAATCGTCTTCCGCTGGATGTGCTGGTGGTCGATGAAGCCTCGATGATTGACCTGGAAATGATGGCCAACCTGCTCGACGCATTGCCCGATCACGCCCGTCTGGTGTTGCTGGGTGACAAGGACCAACTGGCGTCTGTGGAGGCCGGCGCAGTGCTCGGGGATCTCTGCCGTGACGCCGAACACGGCTGGTACAGCCCGCAGACCCGAGAGTGGCTGGAGTCGGTTAGTGGCGAGCGCCTGCAGGGCAGCGGCTTGTTCGAGGACGTCGATGGCTCGCATCCGTTGGCGCAACAGGTGGTGATGCTGCGTCACTCGCGGCGCTTTGGCGAGGGCAGTGGGATTGGTCAGCTCGCGCGCCGGGTCAACCAGCAGTTACCGGATGAGGCGCGTCAGTTATTGGCGGGCGGGCATTATGAGGATGTCTATTCACTGCCGCTCAAGGGCGAGCATGACCACACGCTGGAGCGTCTGCTGCTTGAAGGGCACGGGGAGGGGCCGCAAGGTTACCGGCATTATCTGAGCGTGTTGCGCAATCAGCGTCCGGCGCAGGGTCGGCCGCTCGAGCATCCGGACTGGGTCGACTGGGCTCGCGAAGTCTTGCAGGCGTTCGACACCTTCCAGTTGTTGTGCGCTGTGCGCAAGGGACCGTGGGGCGTCGAAGGCCTGAACCAGCGCATCACTGCCGCGTTGCTCAAGGCGCGTCTGATCGACAACGACCAGCAGTGGTACGAAGGCCGTCCGGTGTTGATGACCCGAAACGACTACGGCCTCGGGTTGATGAACGGCGACATCGGCATCGCCCTCAAGCTGCCCGAGCGCGAAGGGCCGGATGCCGGCAAAACGGTTTTGCGCGTGGCCTTTCCGCGCAATGATGGGCAAGGCGGGGTGCGCTTCGTCCTGCCCAGCCGGCTCAATGATGTGGAAACCGTCTATGCAATGACGGTACACAAGTCGCAGGGTTCGGAGTTCGCCCACACCGCTTTGATCCTGCCGGATGCTTTGAATCCGGTGCTGACCAAGGAGTTGATTTACACCGGCATCACCCGGGCCAAGCACTGGTTCACCTTGATCGAGCCGCGCGCCGGGGTCTTCGAAGAGGCGGTCCAGCGCAAGGTCAAGCGTCTGAGCGGGCTGATGCTGGAGCTGGAGGAGAGCAGCGAGCCTCGCGGGTGAGAACCTCGGCGCGCCGTGGCGATTGCTGACCAACCGGTCAGAGATCGCCGCCTCGCTGGTGTTTCAACGCTGTGCTATCGTTGCGGCATCATTTCGCTACAACCCAAGAGAATCCCTGCATGAAGGTGTCTGTCTCGGCGACAGGGCGCGTCATTGGCGGCAAGCACGCGTTGCGCGTCGGTTTGCTCTGGTTGCTGGCGAGCGCGGCCTGTGCACAGCCGTCAACATCGCCGGGCATGGCGGAACAGCGAGCCAAATCAGTCACCCAAGTGGTTCTTGGCATCCTCAGTTATGCGCGCTGGCCGGTTGAGCCAGCACAACTGCGCCTGTGTATCGTCGGCCCTACCGAATACACCGACGATCTGGTCAAAGGCACCACGCAGGCCACTGGTCGACCAGTAACGGTACGTCGCCTGCTGGCCGACAACCCGGCCATCGTCAATCAATGCGATGCGGTCTACATTGGCAAGCTCACCGCCGATGAACGCAGCCGGCTGTTCGCCGCGTTGATCGGCCATCCGGTGCTGAGCATCAGCGAAAGCGATGACCAATGCACCGTCGGCAGTCTGTTCTGCCTGCGCGTGGGGGATGAGCAGGTGTCCTTCGAGGTCAACCTCGACTCCGTCGCCCGCAGCGGCGTGCGCATTCATCCAAGCGTGCTGCAATTGTCGCGTCGCAAAGCGGCGGCACCATGAGGCTGTTCACATCGAAAACCCGCCCGACCCTGGGCTCGGTCATTGGCCGTGGACACCTGATCGTCGCGCTGGTGGGGGTCGCGATGGCCAGTGTTTCGCTGACCTTGCTTGGCGTGTTGGCGCTACGGGTTTACGCCGATCACAATCTGCACCTGATTGCTCGCTCGATCAGCTACACCGTTGAGGCCGCTGTAGTTTTTAACGACAAGGCGGCAGCCACTGAAGCGCTGGCCCTGATCGCCGCCACCGAGGAAGTGGCAGATGCCAGGGTGCTGGACGCTCAAGGCCAATTGATTGCGCAATGGCAGCGAGCTGAAAGCGGTCTGTTCTCCGAGCTGGAAATGCAGATCACCCGCGCCGTCCTGGAAAAACCGGTGAGCCTGCCGATCGAGCATCAGAATCGTGAAATCGGCCGGGTATTGCTCATCGGTCATGGCGGTAGCCTGATGCGCTTTCTGCTCAGCGGCCTGGCCGGCATTGTGCTGTGCACCGCGATCAGCGCCTGGGTTGCGCTCTATCTGGCGCGGCGGCAGTTGCGCGCCATCATCGGCCCGTTGCACGGCCTTGCGAAGGTAGCGCATGCCGCGCGCAGCGAACGTGCGCTGGACCGGCGCGTGCCGCCGGCGCAGATTGCCGAACTCGACAACCTCGGCAATGACTTCAATGCCCTGCTCGATGAACTGGAGTCCTGGCAGACCCACCTGCAAAACGAAAACGAAACCCTCGCCCATCAAGCCAGCCACGACAGCCTCACCGGCCTGCCGAACCGGGCGTTTTTCGAAGGACGGCTGATTCGTGCCTTGCGAAACGGCAAAAAGCTGGACGAGCGTGTCGCCGTGTTGTTTCTCGACAGTGACCGTTTCAAAGGCATCAACGATAACTTCGGCCACGCTGCCGGCGACGCGGTGTTGGTGGCTGTCGCCAATCGCGTCCGCGCGCAACTGCGTGAAGAAGATCTGGTGGCGCGGCTGGGCGGTGACGAGTTCGCCGTGTTACTCACACCGCTGCACTCGGTCGAAGACGCCGAGCGCATTGCCGACAAAATCCTCGCCAGCATGGACATGCCCATTGCGCTGCCGGGCGATAGCAGTGTCGTGACTTCGCTCAGTATCGGCGTCGCGGTTTTTCCCGATCATGGCACCACGCCCGGTGCTCTGCTCAATGCCGCCGACGCAGCGATGTACCAGGCCAAACGCCTGTCGCGCGGTGCGCAATTCACGGCCGGGTCGGAGGACCCGGTCGATCCCGTTCAATCCAGGAGCTGACCCCGTGTATACATTGTCCAAGCGATCTTTTTTTGCGTTGCTGCTGATGGCGGCGCTGGCCCTGAGCGGTTGCCAAAGCACGCCAAAAGGCCTTTCTCCCGCGCAGATCGCCGTACTCAAACAGCAAGGCTTTGAACTGACCGACGAAGGCTGGGAATTTGGCCTGTCGGGCAAGGTGCTGTTTGGCAGTGACGTCGAGAGCCTCAACGCCCCCAGCACGGCAATCGTCGAGCGCATCGGCAAGGCCTTGTTGGGCGCCGGCATCGAACACGTGCGGGTCGACGGGCACACCGATGCGTCAGGCAAGGAAACCTACAACCAGCAACTGTCGCTGCGCCGTGCCAAAAGCGTCGCCAACGTGCTAGGCACAATCGGCATGAAACCCGAGAACATCCAGTTGCAGGGCCTTGGCAGCAGCGAACCGGTGGCGCCCAACGACACCGCCGCGGGTCGCACGGAAAACCGCCGGGTGTCGATTGTTGTCAGCGCCGACTAGTCAGCTAACTGTTAGTCTTTGAATCCCGGCAGTCCCTGAGCTGCCCGCCATTCTTTGAGTGTTCGAGTGATGCCTTCGGCTGAATCATCTGCGCCGTCTTCGGGGTAGAAAATCAAGTCGGAACCAGCAGGGTGCTCGCTCACTTCTTCGAAGTGGAACACCAGCTTGTCCACTTCCAGTTCCGTGCCGTCGTGGCTAATGATCCTCTGTAGCAGGGTTACGAATTCGTTTTCTGTGTAATCGCTGAATGAGTTGTTCATGATTTCTGACTGTCTTCTTTGTGAATCTGAACGTGGCGTTTTGGTGTAGCCACCCTGAGATTTTCTATGTCGTATACCGCGCCGCCGTGCTGGATGTTTTCGATGTGATGAATCTCGTAACGAGCATTCTCACCGTTACGTTCTGCTTTCGGTGCAAATGGTGAGTTACCTTTCGCCAACCATTCTCTGTTGGTTGAGTTGAACTGACTCAGTAGATCGGCATCATTCCCTACAGCCGTCCACATTGCAGCCCTGAAATCATCGAAGCTCTTAAACTCCTTCCCCCGCAACTGGTCTGCAATTCCCGCCGGTATCGGTGCACCAAGCCCCGTGCCAGCGGCAGCAAGCCAGATGCCGGGTACGTCATGCCCTTGACCAGTAACAACCCCCGGTGAGTGGCGAGCGCTGATAACGATGTACAGTGGCTGCACACCAGAATCAGCCGGGAATACCAAAATGAAATCTTTGTAAGCGTCCGGGTAAATCGGACTGACGATGATGTTATCGGCCTGCTCAGTCGGCGGATAAATCCAAATCTGTGGCGCCAGCGGTGCGCTTTCCAACGCTGGAATTCCTAAAGTGCTAGATGGCTCAGCCACGGGCGTCCATATCAATGTAACGCCATCACCAAAGTCAGCCACTTGCTGGGAACCTTGGCCAACGAACTGCACTACCGGAATCATTTCCCAGTCACGGCGCTTCTGGGTGTTGTACCCGTATCCTTTCAAGGTGCCATCGGCTTCCTGCCCAACGTGTAATCGGACACGTGTTCGGGCTTGCTTGAGAGACTGCAACTGTTGTTCTGAATATAGGCTGCTGTCGCCCAAGCTGGATGGCCACAGTAATGCAACCACTCCAGTCAATGCACCGCCGACAATACCGGTAGTAGCCCCGGACGCCACAGCCCCGGCTGTACACAAACCACCACAAGACACACTGCCCGCGGTGGCAGTAGTAGCGCCGCCTAATAGAAGCGTTCCCAGTGAGGCGGGCAGGGTTCCGCTGATTTTGTAGAGGGGAACGTTTCTTACTGCATCCCTTTCACGGCCACCCAGCAAAGCAAACTCGCCGTACAGGCTAACAGGATCGGTGGGAATGGCTCCGCTGGGAGTGATGTAGTTGATCGCCCCGTCAGGCAGTGTGCAGCTCTTGGCAAAGACGCATCCGTGTGGGGCTACTTCAACGCGCTTCTTCATCGCACTCCTGCGTGCGTCAGCGTTCCGTTCGTTCCTCTCGTTCGCTGCCACTGTCCTGTCCCAAGCAGCCTGCGCCGCGTCTGTCGCCTCAGCATGTAGCTTGTTGCCGTCTATCCCGCTACACCCCAAATAACTCGGGAACAGGTTTTCAACCGCCATAACACCCCCTGTACAAACGGGCGATCCTTCGCCATTGAAGTGCGAGAGGACGCTACTCCAAGGGTGTTTGGCATGTATGTAGGGCGCTTCCCAAAGTTCTGAAAAATCCTCAGAGGCTGCTTGAGTGGGGCGAATCCATTGAGGAAGGCAGAATGCTAGCGTGGGAGTGTTGGGTATCAAACTTTGATACAGACGACTGGCAGAGGCTGAACCCGGTTACAAATCCGCTGCCTGATTCGTTGAAAATTTTTAGTCGGCGAACTGCATGTCGCGAGACTCACCCATCAACAACATCTGATTGCGCTCAGTCACCTCCCGGATGTAATCCCACAACAACGTAATCCGCTTCAACTTGCGCAGATCCTCCCGGCAGTACATCCAGAACTGCCGGGTGATATCGATTTCCTCCGGCAGCACCGGTAGCAGACGCGGATCTTGCGCGGCGAGGAAGCACGGCAGAATCGCCAGCGAGCGCCCCTGCTGCGCCGCAACGAATTGCGCGATCACGCTGGTGCTGCGCAAATGCGCGCTGGCACCGGGCAGCACGTTGGCCAGGTAAAGCAGCTCCGAGCTGAACGCCAGATCATCCACATAACTGATGAATTGATGCTTGCTCAAGTCAGCCGAGCGGCGGATCGGTGGGTGTTTGTCCAGATAGTCTTGAGTCGCGTAGAGCTGCAAGCGGTAATCGCAGAGTTTGCAGCAGACATACGGCCCGTGTTCCGGGCGCTCCAGCGCAATGACGATGTCGGCCTCGCGCTTGGACAGGCTGATGAAGTGTGGCAGCGGCAAGATGTCCACTGAAATCGCGGGGTAGGCGTCGACGAAATGGCTCAACTGCGGCGTGATGAAAAAACTGCCAAAGCCCTCGGTGCAACCCATGCGCACATGCCCGGACAGCGCCACGCCTGAGCCGGAGACCTGCTCGCAGGCCATGTGCAGCGTGCTTTCGATCGACTCGGCATACCCGAGCAAACGCTGGCCCTCGGCTGTCAGGACGAAGCCGCTGGTGCGGGACTTTTCGAACAACAGCGTACCGAGCGCCGCTTCCAGTGAACCGATCCGCCGCGACACTGTTGTGTAGTCGACGGCCAGGCGTTTGGCGGCGGTGCTGGCCTTGCGGGTGCGGGCGACTTCGAGGAAAAACTTCAAGTCGTCCCAGTTCAGCGAGCCTAATGAGGTGATGTTTTTTTGCATGATGGTCGGGCTTTTATGTGCGTTCTTATTAGAAGTTTGCACATCTATACTCCAAAAACAGTCCGACAACCAATTCGTGACACACGCCTCATCTCAAGGCGAACCTTTCGCCTTGGCTCCTACGATAAAAACAAGTTTCGGAGACCAGCATGAACGCATCGCTTACGCCCAACGAAACCACGGTCCAGAAGGTCAAGCTGTTGATCGACGGCGAGTGGGTCGAATCGCAGACCGCCGAGTGGCACGACATCGTCAACCCGGCGACCCAGCAAGTGTTGGCCAAGGTCCCGTTCGCCACCGCCGCTGAGGTCGATGCCGCTGTCAGCGCCGCCCAGCGTGCCTTCCAGACCTGGAAGCTGACCCCGATCGGCGCGCGGATGCGCATCATGCTCAAGCTGCAAGCGCTGATCCGCGAACATTCCAAGCGCATCGCCGTGGTCCTCAGCGCCGAGCAGGGCAAGACCATCGCTGACGCTGAGGGCGATATTTTTCGTGGCCTGGAAGTGGTCGAACACGCCTGCTCCATCGGCACCCTGCAAATGGGCGAGTTCGCCGAGAACGTCGCGGGTGGCGTCGACACCTATACGCTGCGCCAGCCGATCGGCGTCTGCGCGGGCATCACGCCGTTCAACTTTCCGGCGATGATTCCGCTGTGGATGTTCCCGATGGCGATCGCCTGCGGTAACACCTTCGTGCTCAAGCCTTCGGAACAGGATCCGCTGTCGACCATGCTGCTGGTCGAATTGGCGATCGAGGCCGGCGTTCCTGCTGGCGTGCTCAACGTTGTTCATGGCGGTAAGGATGTGGTCGATGGCCTGTGCACGCACAAGGACATCAAAGCCGTGTCGTTCGTCGGTTCGACCGCGGTCGGCACTCACGTTTACGATCTGGCCGGTAAACACGGCAAACGCGTGCAGTCGATGATGGGCGCGAAAAACCACGCCGTGGTGCTACCGGATGCCAATCGCGAACAGGCGCTGAATGCCTTGGTCGGTGCCGGTTTCGGTGCAGCCGGGCAACGCTGCATGGCCACCTCGGTGGTGGTGCTGGTGGGCGCGGCGAAACAATGGCTGCCGGATCTGAAAGCGTTGGCGCAGAAACTCAAGGTCAACGCCGGCAGCGAGCCGGGCACCGATGTCGGCCCTGTCATCTCGAAAAAAGCCAAGGCGCGAATCCTCGAGCTGATCGAAAGCGGCATCAAGGAAGGTGCCAAGCTTGAACTCGATGGTCGCGACATCAGCGTGCCGGGCTACGAACAGGGCAACTTTGTCGGTCCGACCCTGTTTTCGGGCGTGACCACCGACATGCAGATCTACACTCAGGAAATCTTCGGCCCGGTGCTGGTGGTGCTGGAAGTCGACACCCTCGATCAAGCGATTGCCCTGGTCAACGCCAACCCGTTCGGCAACGGCACCGGTCTGTTCACCCAGAGCGGCGCGGCGGCGCGCAAATTCCAGAGTGAAATCGACGTCGGTCAGGTCGGCATCAATATTCCGATTCCGGTGCCGGTGCCGTTCTTCAGCTTCACCGGCTCGCGTGGTTCGAAACTCGGCGACCTCGGCCCGTACGGCAAGCAAGTGGTGCAGTTCTACACGCAGACCAAAACGGTCACGGCGCGCTGGTTCGATGACGACAGCGTCAACGACGGCGTGAACACCACCATCAACCTGCGCTGAGGAATCGATCATGAAAATCGCATTTATCGGGCTGGGCAACATGGGCGCGCCGATGGCCCGGAACTTGATCAAGGCCGGCCACACGCTGAACCTGGTCGACCTGAACAAAACCGTGCTGGCGGAGCTGGAGCAACTGGGCGGGACCATCCGTGGATCGGCGCGCGAGGCGGCGGAAGATGCCGATCTGGTGATCACCATGCTGCCGGCCGCTGTGCATGTGCGCAGCGTCTGGCTGGGTGAAGAGGGCGTACTCGCCGGGATTCGCCAAGGCGTACCGGCGGTGGATTGCAGCACCATCGATCCGCAGACCGCCCGCGATGTGGCCGCCGCGGCGGCGAAACACGGCGTGGCCATGGCTGATGCGCCAGTTTCCGGCGGCACTGGCGGCGCGACGGCCGGGACGCTGACCTTCATGGTCGGCGCCACCCCGGAACTGTTCGCGACGCTGCAACCGGTGCTGGCGCAAATGGGCCGTAACATCGTGCATTGCGGTGAAGTCGGCACCGGGCAGATCGCCAAGATCTGCAACAACCTGCTGCTGGCGATTTCCATGGTTGGCGTCAGTGAAGCGATGGCCTTGGGTGATGCACTGGGCATCGACACTGGCGTGCTGGCCGGCATCATCAACAGCTCGACCGGGCGTTGCTGGAGTTCGGAGATGTACAACCCGTGGCCGGGCATCGTCGAAACGGCCCCGGCTTCGCGCGGTTATACCGGCGGATTCGGTGCGGAACTGATGCTCAAGGACCTCGGGCTGGCGACGGAAGCGGCGCGGCAGGCGCATCAACCGGTGGTGCTCGGTGCCGTGGCGCAGCAGTTATATCAGGCGATGAGCCAGCGCGGTGACGGCGGGAAAGACTTCTCGGCGATCATCAACAGCTATCGCAAACCGCAGTAATCGCGATCAGACCTTTGTGGCGAGGGGATTTATCCCCGTTGGGTTGCGCAGCAGCCCCCTACATTGTGTCAGGTAAACCGAGTGCTCAGGTTTCGCGACTGCTGCGCAGCCGAGCGGGGATGAATCCCCTCGCCACAGGGTTCTCTATTTCCACAGGTAACACTGGGGTGTGTTTAAAAATTGCAGTAGGTGTTGCCGGGAAATCACGTCGGGTGATCTCCCGGCTTTTTTGCATCAGGCAAAGACGAAATATTTACGCACCGTCTCGACCACTTCCCACGTGCCTTTCATCCCAGGCTCAACCACGAAGATATCGCCAGCGCGCAGGTGAATCGGCGCCATGCCGTCCGGGGTGATCACGCAGTAGCCTTCCTGGAAATGGCAGTATTCCCACTTCACATATTCGACGCGCCACTTGCCCGGCGTGCAGATCCATGTGCCCATGATCTTGCTGCCGTCTTCGCTGGTGTAGGCGTTGAGGTTGACGGTGTGCGGATCACCTTCGAGTTTTTCCCACTTGCAGGCGTCGAGTACCGGCAGCGGGTGGGTGTCGCGCAGAACGGTGATAGGGGCGGTCGCGGTCATGGGGACTCCGGGGCTAGTGGACTTGAGAATTGAAGTCGCACCCTATAGCGCCCGGTTAGCGTCCGGTTGTCTGGGGTCGACATCGGGGTGCTCAGAAACGCGCGCATCGATGAGCGCTTGTAACAACGCCTGGGCATAACCTGGCAGCGCCGCGAAGTCTCTCGCGCAGAGCAACAACGTGCGGCGGGCCCAGGGCTCATTGAGTGTCACGCGCTTGAATCGGCCGACTGTCGCGCGCTGCACCGCTGCCAGCGGCACGATGCCCAGACCGGCGCCACGCGCGACCATGCGCATCACGCCATCGAAACCGTCAGCGCGGATGCGCACCTGCATCCGCGCGCCGCTGTGCAGCGCCTGTTCTTCCAGATAAATCGCCAGTGCACTGTCGGCGCTCAGTCCCACGAAGTCGTGTTGCAACGCATCGCTGAAATTGACCTCGTCGACGTCAGACAACGGGTGGTCGTGCGGCAGAATCAGCACCAGCGGATCGTCACGAAACGCCTCAGTCTGTAGGCCGTTGGTGTCGACCGCGTCGGAGACTATGCCCAGATCCGCTGCGCCTTCACGCAAGGCATGGGTAATCCGCGCGCTCGGCAATTCCTGTAAATCGATGTCGAGATTAGGGTGGTCACGCAGAAAATCAGCGAGCACTTCCGGCAGGTATTCGGTGATTGCCGTGGTGTTGCACAACAGCCGCACCTGACCTTTGACGCCTTGGGCGTATTCGGCGAGGTCCTGCTGCATGCGTTCGGCCTGTTGCAAAAGGATGCGCGCGTGGTGGGCGAGGGCCTTGCCGGCCGGTGTCGGGGTGACACCACGGCGGCCGCGCTGCAGAAACTCGGTGCCCAGCGAGGCTTCCATCGCACGGATTCTGGCGCTGGCGGCGGCGAGGGACAAATGGCTGCGCGCGGCGCCGGCGGTGATATTGCCGGTGTCGAGGATGTGCAGGTAGAGGCGCAGGTCGGTGAGGTCGAAGTGCATGGGATTGCCTGTGGTTTTTAGCGTCTGGGCTGGCCTCATCGCGAGCAGGCTCACTCCTACAATGGATCTGCTGCGAACACGAAACTGTAGGAGTGAGCCTGCTCGCGATAGGGCCAGCCCAGACGAAAATATCAGCCTCTTGCGTAAAAAGAGGCAGCCTCAGTATATGGCAGATTTTCCTCCAGCCCCGATCAGTGCACATTACCCCCCATGCACACGCTAACCAACTTCTACCAAACCCTCGGCCTGACCCTATCCCTGCTGGTCATCGCCACCTTCCTCCTCGCCGGCATGATCAAGGGCGTGATCGGCCTCGGCCTGCCCACCGTCGCGATGGGCCTGCTCGGTCTGGCTATGGCCCCGGCGCAGGCAGCCGCGCTGTTGATCATCCCGGCAACCCTGACCAATCTCTGGCAACTTGCCTTCGGCGGTCATCTGAACAGTTTGATCAAACGCCTCTGGCCCCTGTTGCTGCTGATCTTTCTCGGCACCGGCATCGGCACACTGTGGATTGGCATGTCCGGCGGGCACTGGGTGGTGCGCGGACTCGGCGCGGCGCTATTGCTGTACGCATTGAGCGGACTTTTCCTGCCCACGCTGCACGTCAAACCGCGCCATGAAGCGTGGCTCGGCCCGCTGTGTGGCTTGATCACCGGCATCATCACCTCGGCCACCGGTGTGTTCGTGATTCCAGCGGTGCCGTACCTGCAGGCGTTGGGGCTGAGCCGCGATGAACTGGTGCAGGCGCTCGGCCTGTCGTTCACCGTCTCGACCCTGGCGCTGGCTGCCGGACTGCTCTGGCACGGCGCACTCGGCGGCGCTGAATTGAGCGCCTCGCTGCTGGCGCTGATCCCGGCCATGCTCGGCATGTGGCTCGGCCAATGGCTGCGCCAGCGCATCAGTGCCGTGCTGTTCAAGCGCGTGTTCTTTGTCGGACTGGGCGCGCTCGGCGCCCATTTGTTGATCAGCGGCTAGCCGAGGATTCGCTGAGCATGTCGATCGGGCGGATATCGAAATCACGCTCCAGATACTCCATGCGTTTGGCGAAAAACGCCTTCATGTGCGGTAACGCCGAGTGCACATCCAGATGCGCCTGGCTTTCCCAAATCTCGTAAAAGATAAACAGCGTCGGATCTTCCTTGTCGCGCAGCATGTGGTACTCGATGCAGCCGGGTTCGGCGCGGCTCGGTTCGACGTAGGCGCGGAACAGCGCTTCGAACGCGGCGGCTTTTTCCGGGCGGGTCTTGGCGTGCAGGATGAAACCCTGGCGTTCACTCATCACAACTTCCTCGAATTCAGAAAGCGGCGAATGCTACGGCAACAATGCGCTGTCGATTCGTGCGTTTTGGTCAATTGTATTTTGCGTCGGCGTGGCTGTTTCCGCGCGAGGTCGATGGTTAATCTGCCGCCATTCCATTTCCTGATTCCAACCAGCTCAAGGGCTGCGCCGAGGTTTCCCGATGAAAAAAGTCTTGTTGCTCAATGGCGGTAAAAAATTCGCCCACTCCGATGGCCGCTACAACACCACCCTGCACGAAACCGCGCTGAGCGTGCTCGATCGCGGCGGTGTCGACGTCAAGACCACCTTCATCGATGAGGGCTACGACGTTGCCGAAGAAGTGGCCAAGTTCCTTTGGGCTGACGTGATCATTTATCAAATGCCGGGCTGGTGGATGGGCGCGCCGTGGACGGTGAAAAAGTACATCGACGAAGTGTTCACCGAAGGCCACGGCAGCCTCTACGCCAGCGACGGCCGCACCCGCTCCGACGCTTCGCAGAAGTACGGCAGCGGCGGTCTGATTCACGGCAAGCAATACATGCTGTCGCTGACCTGGAACGCGCCGCAGCAAGCCTTCGATGACCCGACGGATTTCTTCGAAGCCAAAGGCGTGGACGCGGTGTATTTCCCGTTCCACAAGGCCAATGAGTTTCTGGGCATGACTGCGCTGCCGACCTTTCTTTGTGTGGATGTGATGAAACGCCCGAACATCGAAAATGATGTGGCGCGTTATGAGCAGCATCTGACTGAGGTGTTTGGTCTCAAGGCCTGATGGGTTTCGGGCTACTATCCGGGTACAGCAAAAGATCGCAGCCTTCGGCAGCTCCTACAGGGGCATGGCGACAGGCTGCGATCGGCGATTCCAGCGAGGACACCCGTGAAAGCCAGATCCGATGAGTTGCAGATTTTCGTCTGCGTGATCGAGTGCGGTTCGATTTCCGCCGCCGCCGAGCAGGTCGGCCAGACGCCGTCGGCGGTGAGCCGCACCTTGTCGAAACTCGAAGCCAAGCTCGACACCACGCTGATCAACCGCACCACGCGGCGCATGGACCTGACCGAGGAAGGGAAGTATTTCTTCGAACAGGCCAAGCTGATTCTCGATCAGATGGAGCAACTTGAAGAACGCCTTTCCTCGCGCCAGCAAACCCCGTCCGGGCGCCTGCGGATCAACGCCGCGTCGCCGTTCATGCTCCACGCCATCGTTCCCCACATCGACGAATTCCGTGGGCTTTACCCGGACATTCAGCTCGAACTCAACAGCAATGACCTGATCATTGACCTGCTGGAACAAAGCACCGACGTCGCCATCCGCATCGGCACCCTTGCCGACTCGACGCTGCACGCGCGTTCGCTCGGCTGCAGTCCGTTGCTCATCGTCGCCAGCCCCGCGTATTTGAAAAAACACGGTGCGCCACGACAGGTCGCGGATCTGAGTGAGCACACGCTGCTCGGTTTCACCCAGAACGAGGGCCTCAACCAATGGCCGCTGCGCTATGTGCACGGCGACCGCTGGCCGATCACCCCGGCGATCAGCGCCTCCAGCGGCGAGACCGTGCGCCACCTGGCACTGGAAGGGCAGGGCATCGCCTGCCTTTCGCATTTCATGACCATCGACGACATCCGCGCAGGGCGTTTGAAGGTTTTGCTCGGCGAATTCAACAGCGGCTACCGCCAGCCAATCAACGCGGTGTACTACCGCAACTCGCAACTGGCGTTGCGCATCCAGTGCTTCCTCGACTTTATCCAGGGCAAACTCGCGGCCTACGCCAGCGCCGATTTCAAAGGCTGATTCGTGATCCCTGCGCAAGATTGAATTGGCCTGTGGCGGGTTTTTCGCCGAGGTTCATCGGTCGATACTCACTGCATCAATTACTCACGCAGGGAGTTTCTCCATGAACGTATTCATCACCGGCGCTGCCGGATTTATCGGCGGTTCCATCGCAACCGGTCTGGTGCAGGCCGGGCACAACGTCACCGGTCTGGTACGCAGCGCCGAGCAGGCTGACGAGCTGAAGGCATTGGGCATGAATGCCGTGATCGGTACCCTTGAGGACAGCCAGTTGCTGGCGGACCAGGCGCGTGTCGCTGATGCGGTGATCAACGCTGCCAGCAGTGATCATCGCGGCGCGGTTGAGGCGTTGCTTGGCGCCTTGCGCGGTTCCGGCAAAGTGTTTCTGCACACCAGCGGTTCGAGCATTGTCGGCGATGCCTCGGGCGGTAAATCCAGCGACGACATTTACTACGAAGACAACCTGCCCGAACCTACCGTCGACAAGGCCGATCGCGTGGCCATCGACAACCTGGTGCTCGCGGCGGCGCAGGATGGCGTGAACTCGGCGGTGATCTGCAACACGCTGATTTATGGACACAGCCTGGGCGTCAAACGCGACAGCGTGCAATTGCCGCGACTGCTTAAACAGGCGCGCAAAAGCGGCGTCGTTCGCCACGTCGGGACTGGGCAGAACATCTGGTCCAACGTGCACATCGAAGACGTCGTCGCCCTGTATCTGCTGGCGCTGACCAAGAACGTGCCGGGCACTTTCTATTTCGTGGAAAGCGGTGAAGCCTCGTTCATCGACATGACCACCGCCATGGCCGAAGCGTTGAACCTGGGCAAACCGCAAGACTGGCCACTCAAAGACGCCGAAGCCGAATGGGGCTATGAAATGGCCAACTACGGCCTCGGTTCCAACAGCCGAGTACGCGGCAAACACGCCCGCGAGCTGCTGGGCTGGGCACCGAAGCGCACGTCGGTGGTTGAATGGATTCGTAACGAAATGGTGTGAGTTCAGCTAGCACCGAGTGAAGCCATTCGCGAGCAGGCTCGCTCCCACAGGTGACCGCGTTCTGCCTGAGGGAATGTGATTAAAACTGTAGGAGTGAGCCTGCTCGCGATAGCGGAGTGTCAGTCAACTAATCATGTTTGACACACCGCAATCGCGAGCAGGCTCACTCCTACAGGTTGACCGCGTACTGCCTGGAGGAATGCAATCAAAACTGTGGGAGCGGGCTTGCTCGCGAAAGCGGCGGGTCAGCCAATGAAGATGTCGGATGTGATGACCCCTTCGCGAGCAAGCCCGCTCCCACCGGTTGACCGCGTTCTGCCAGGAGGAATGCAATCAAAAACCGTAGCAGTGAGCCTGCTCGCGATAGCGTTGTGTCAGTCAAATAATCCTGTTCTGACCCACCGCAATCGCGAGCAGGCTCACTCCTACAAGTTGACAGCGTTCTGCCTTGAGGAATGCAGTCCAAACTGTGGGAGCGAGCCTGCTCGCGAAAGCGGTGCGTCAGCCGATGAAGATGTCGGATGTGCTGACGCCTTCGCGAGCAAGCCCGCTCCCACCGGTTGATCGCGTTCTGCCTGGAGGAATGTGATCAAAAACTGTAGGAGTGAGCCTGCTCGCGATAGCGTCGTGTCAGTCAAAAAATTGTGTTTTGACACACCGCAATCGCGAGCAGGCTCACTCCTACAAGTTGACCGCGTTCCGCCTGGAGGAATGCAATCCCAACTGTGGGAGCGAGCTTGCTCGCGAATGCGGTGGGTCAGGCAGTGAAGATGTTGGATGTGATGACGTCTTCGCGAGCAGGCTCGCTCCCACAAGGTTTTGTGGTGATTTGGAAAGACATGAAAATCCGGCCCCGCAATTTTCATTAATCACGACACCATATACCCGTCCGCGACACGTCTTGTCTCTCCACGAAAATTACTTTCATACGGTTTGAAATCTCTATCTCGAAATGATTTATGAGTTTCACAACCCATTCGAACGTGACCCTTTCGAGGAGTACCGCATGACGCCTTCCTTCGGCTATTGGCTGCTGGTCTATGCCGCCGTGGCCATCATCGCGCTGATCGTGTTGATCGCCCGTTACCGGCTCAATCCGTTCATTGTCATCACCCTGATTTCCCTCGGCCTGGCACTGGTCGCGGGGATGCCGCCGTCGGCGGTGGTCGGCGCCTATGAGGCCGGGGTCGGCAAGACGCTGGGCCATATTGCGCTGGTGGTAGCGTTGGGGACGATGCTCGGCAAGATGATGGCCGAGTCCGGCGGGGCCGAGCAGATGGCGCGGACGCTGATCGAGAAATTCGGCGAGAAGAACGCGCATTGGGCGATGGTCTGCATCGCGTTTCTGGTCGGGCTGCCGTTGTTCTTCGAAGTCGGTTTCGTCTTGCTGGTGCCGATCGCTTTCACCGTGGCCCGCCGCGTTGGCGTTTCGATTCTGATGGTCGGTTTGCCAATGGTCGCCGGCCTCTCGGTGGTACACGCGCTGGTGCCACCGCACCCGGCGGCAATGCTCGCGGTGCAGGCCTATCAGGCGTCGGTCGGGCAGACCTTGCTCTACGCCATCGCGATCGGCATTCCGACCGCGATTATCGCCGGCCCGCTATACGCCAAGTTCATCGTGCCGCGCATTCAATTGCCGGCAGATAACCCGCTGGAAAAGCAATTTCTCGACCGCGAACCGCGCGACAAATTACCGGGTTTCGGAATCACCATGGCGACCATCCTGCTGCCGGTGGTGTTGATGTTGATCGGCGGCTGGGCCAATCTGATTGCCACACCCGGCAGCGCTTTCAACCAGTTCCTGTTGTTCATCGGCAACTCGGTCATTGCGCTGCTGCTGGCGACCTTGCTGAGCTTCTGGACGCTGGGCATTGCCCAAGGTTTCAACCGTGAATCGATCCTCAGATTCACCAACGAATGCCTGGCGCCAACCGCCAGCATCACCTTGCTGGTGGGGGCTGGCGGCGGCTTGAACCGGATTCTGGTGGATGCCGGTGTGACCGATCAGATCGTCGGCCTCGCCCACGAATTTCACCTGTCGCCGCTGCTTATGGGTTGGCTGTTTGCGGCGCTGATGCGTATCGCCACCGGTTCGGCGACAGTCGCGATGACCACCGCATCAGGCGTTGTCGCTCCGGTGGCCATCGGTCTGGGTTATCCACACCCTGAGCTTTTAGTGCTGGCGACCGGTGCCGGCTCGGTTATCTTTTCCCACGTCAACGACGGCGGCTTCTGGTTGATCAAGGAATACTTCAACATGACGGTCGCGCAGACGTTCAAGACCTGGACCGTGCTTGAGACGTTGATCTCGCTGGTCGCCTTCGCGCTGACCGTCGGCCTTTCTTACCTGCTGTAACCGGAGCCCGCCGTCCATGGACATCCTCTACCAGATCCGCGCCCGCCAGGATTCCTTCAGTGCCGGCGAGGGCCGCATCGCCCGGCTGATGCTCGACGACGTCGGATTTGCCGCCAGCGCCAGCCTCGAAGACCTCGCGCAACGCGCCGAAGTCAGCACCGCCACGCTGTCGCGGTTTGCCCGCACCGTGGGTTGCCGTGACCTGCGCGATCTGCGTCTGCAACTGGCCCAGGCCAGCGGTGTTGGCAGCCGTTTTCTCGACCCGGCGGGCACGCCTGAGCAGTCGGCGTTTTACGGGCAGATCGTCGGCGACATCGAAACCACGCTGCGTCAGCATTTGGCCGGATTCGACGAATCGCGTTTCGCCGATGCAGTGAAATTACTCGGCCAGGCGCGGATGATTCACGCCTTCGGCATGGGCGGTTGCTCGACCCTGTGCAGCGATGAATTGCAGGTGCGCCTGGTGCGCCTTGGCTATCCGATTGCGGTATGTCACGACGCGGTGATGATGCGCGTCACCGCCGCCAGCCTCAACGCCGAACAGGTGCTCATTGTCTGCTCGCTGACCGGCATCACCCCGGAGCTTTTGGAAACGGTGGAGCTGGCACGCAACTACGGCGCACGCATCCTCGCCATCACTCGCGGCGACTCCCCACTGGCCGAACTGGCCGACGTCGTCCTGCCGCTGCAAGGCGCGGAAACCTCCTTCATCTACAAACCGACAGCCGCGCGCTACGGCATGCTGCTGGCCATCGACGTGCTCGCCACCGAGCTGGCGCTGGCAAGCCCTGAAGACAATCAAGAACGTCTGCGGCGGATCAAACTCGCCCTCGACGAATACCGTGGCGGCGACGATCACCTGCCGCTGGGAGACTGACATGCAGTACGACACCCTGATCCGCAACGCCTTGGTCATCGACGGCAGCAACACGCCCGGCTATGAGGCCGACGTGGCGATTCTCAATGGCCGCATCGAGCGCATCGGCGACCTCCACAACGCCAACGCCAGCGAAGAAATCGACGCCGCCGGCCGCGTGCTGGCGCCGGGTTTCATCGACGTGCACACCCACGACGATACCGTGGTGATCCGCCAGCCCGAGATGCTGCCCAAGCTCAGCCAGGGCGTGACCACGGTGATTGTCGGCAACTGCGGCATCAGTGCTTCGCCGGTCAGCCTGAAAGGTAATCCGCCGGATCCGATGAACCTGCTCGGCAGCGCAGCGGCGTTTATTTATCCGCGTTTCAGCGACTATCGCGCCGCCGTCGAAGCGGCCAACACCACGCTGAACGTGGCCGCACTGGTCGGCCACACGGCGTTGCGCAGCAACCACCTCGACGACTTGTTCCGCACTGCGACGCCCGGCGAAATCGCCGCCATGCGCGAACAGTTGCGCGACAGCCTCGAGGCCGGCGCGTTGGGTTTATCCACAGGTCTGGCCTACGCCAGCGCCTTCAACGCCTCGACTGATGAAGTCATGCAACTGACCGAAGAACTGACGGCGTTCGGCGCGGTGTACACCACCCATTTGCGCAGCGAATTCGCCCCGGTGCTGGAGGCGATGGATGAAGCGTTCCAGATCGGCCGACACGCGCAATCGCCGGTGATCATTTCCCACCTCAAATGCGCCGGCGTCGGTAATTGGGGGCGCAGCCCGCAGTTGCTCGCAGCGTTGGAAGAAGCGGCGAAAACCCACCCGGTCGGCTGCGATTGCTACCCGTATGCAGCGAGTTCTTCGACGCTGGATTTGAAGCAAGTGACCGACGCCCACCGCATCACCATCACCTGGTCGACACCGCACCCGGAAGTCAGCGGACGCGACCTGATCGACATTGCTCGCGAATGGAAATTGCCGCTGGAGGATGCAGCGAAACGTCTGCAACCGGCGGGCGCGGTGTATTACGGCATGGACGAGGCCGACGTCAGAAGAATCCTCGCCCATCCGCTTTCGATGGTCGGCTCTGACGGACTGCCGGAAGACCCGTTCCCGCATCCGCGCCTGTGGGGCGCTTTCCCACGGGTGCTCGGCCATTTCAGCCGTGACGTCGGGTTGTTTCCGCTGCACACCGCTGTGCACAAGATGACCGGTTTGTCGGCGGCGCGTTTTGGTTTGCTGGAAAGAGGCGAGATACGTGAAGGACATTGGGCGGACCTGGTGTTGTTTGATCCGCAAACCGTGCGCGATGTGGCCGATTTCAATGATCCGCAACGTGCCGCGCAGGGGATTGACGGGGTATGGGTCAACGGCGTGTTGAGCTATCGCGACGGGCAGGCGAATGGACGCAGGGCGGGGCGGTTCCTCGCGCGTCAGGGTGATCTGCGCGACAACTTTCGTTAAGGATTCGTGGCGTGCGTCACAGTGATGGCACTATGAGATTAAAGAAAGCCATCACCAAGCCGATTTGCTGACATCCTCCCCGTCTACACTGTGGGGCCAATCAGTCAGGGAGCACCCCATGAGCTTGGGCAAAACCACCCCGATCCTGCGGATCTTCGATGAGGCCAAGGCTGTCGAGTTCTACGTCGATTTTCTCGGTTTCACGATCGACTGGCAGCATCGCTTCGAAGCGAATTTTCCGCTGTATCTGCAGGTGTCGCGGGGTGAGTGTGTGTTGCATTTGTCCGAGCATCACGGCGATGCGTGCCCGGGTTCGGCGCTGCGTATCGAGACCGATGAACTGGAAGTGTTTCAGCAACAGTTGATTGCCAAGAACTACACGTTTTCGCACCCGCAGATTCAGGCGATGCCGTGGGGCAGCCAGGACATGACCATTTCCGATCCGTTTGGCAATCGGTTGGTGTTTACCAATGCGATCAGTCTTTGAGCTGAAGGCCCGATAGTTCGCTTACCGCGCCGAAACAGCCCGCAAGCCATCTATCGAAATCGCTTGCGGGCCTTCACCTCATTCCGTCGGCACCAACCGATCCAACACCCGATTCACTGCCATCTCCGCGACCATCACAATCTGCGCAATGCCCTGCAACGTCTTGCGCGGCGAGCCGTCCACCAGCCCTGCCTGATTGTTGAGCATCACCGTTGCTGACCCCAGCGTTTCGCAGGCATCGGCCAGCAGCGATTCGTTGTCGGCGTCGGGATTGGCCATGTACAGCGTATTGGGTGTGTAGGGTGGAGCCATGAATTCAGCGCTGGACGTGCCGAGGTAATGGTCGAGGGCGCGGTCGGCGGCTTCGTGGAATTTCTTTGAGTCGGGGGACTCGTAGGGGGATGCCGGGTCGGTGGTTGGCGGGTTTGGGGTTACTTTGAACATATCCAGATCCTCATTTTGGCTGGCCACCGCTTCCCTACTAAAGGAAATGGAGGCAGCTGTGCGCAGGTTAGTAGACCGGGGATCTGGGAAACCGGCGCGCCCGAAGGCGCCCTGCGCACAGCCACCATAAAGTTCAGGCGAGACCTGACTGTCTGATGAGCTATGCACCCCAAATATTCCGGGCTACTAAACCCGATCACTGATGGCAGTGACGCAATCACAGTAGCGGTGAGGTTTGAGGCGCACAAGCCGGCGGATTCTGGCGCAGGCGTGGGCAGCGGCGCAAGGAATTGTGGGTGGTTTCGCGGAATGCCGGTGCGGTTTAAACGGATGTGGCAAAGCTTGTTTAAACGGTGTAGCGGCTGGCCTCATCGCGAGCAGGCTCACTCCTACAGTTGATCTCGGTGAACGCGAATTTTGCGTACGCCGCAAAACCTTGTAGGAGTGAGCCTGCTCGCGATAGGGCCCGCACATTCACCGCCGATTCCGCAGCCGAAACTCCCCCGGCGGCATCCCGCACCAGCTCTTGAACGTGCGATGAAACGAGCGCGGTTCGGTAAAACCGAGATATTGCGCGATGTCCTGAATCGGCAACGTACTGTTGAGCAAATAATGCTCGGCCAGTTCCTGACGCAGCTCATCGAGAATCTGCTGATACGACGTCCCGACCTGCTGCAATTGCCGCTGCAACGTCCGCACCGAAACGCAAAGCTGTTCGGCCACTTGCTCCTTGCGCGGCAGGCCTTCCTTGAGTAATCCGCGCAAGATGTTTTTCACTTGCTCTCCAAGCGATGCATCTTCCAGCGTCGCCAGCAAACCCATCGCGTGTTCTTCCAGCGTTCGCAGCAATTGTGCATCGGCCTGGCGCAGCGGCAACTGCAAATAAGCCAGCGGCACCACCAGCGCCGAATACGCCTGATCGAACAGCACCGGGCAACCGAAAAACGCCTCGTACTCTGCCAGCAACAACTCATTCGGTCGCGGATGCTCCAGCCACACGCAGGCCGGCGACAGCTGTGTGTCGGCGATCCAGCGCGCGTAGTGCAGCCACGAACCGAGCACGTTTTCCACCAGATGCCGACGAATCCGGGGCCGCTCGTAGCGGCAGGTCCAGATCAGATGAACGTGATCGCCTTGCACCTCGGCGCGGCTGACGCCCATGTCGCCGACCAGTTTTTCGAACGGCATGATCCGGCTCATCGCATCGCCCAACGTCGCGCAATTCATGGTGATGTAACCGAGCACACTCCAGGAATTGGGCAGGACGAAATTTGCCGCATGCAGCCCGAACAACGGATCGCCCGAGTGCTCGCAGAAATAATCCAGCAAGCGCTCATGAGCCTCACCCGGCAGACGCAGGGTGTTGTCGTTCAGTTGCTGCGCGTCCAACCCGGCCGCCGCCAACGCAGGCTCGATGGCCATGCCCAACTGTTCGGCATGGCGCAGGTATTTGAGCAGCGGCGGAACGGAGGTGAAGCCGAGCGATGGCATGTTCGCGGTCCTTTGATCGACGGCGCTTTGGTGAATGAGTGCCCGCAAGGTAAGTGGATTGGCCGGCGAAAGTAAATGGCCTGACGTCTGGCGCCATTCGCTACAGGATCTGGCCGGATGCGACCGTGACAGATCCCCAGCGCTGACTAGTATGCAAGCTTGATCCAACGGCAGAAAAAGGACACACGCATGCGACGCTGGAACGGCTGGGGAGAGGCAGGCACGGTGGTCGAAATGCCGGCCCAGGGCACGACATTTCTCCATGAGCGCTTGGGCGCTGGCCACGCGTTGCCCGACGCCACACTGGAAGCGGCATTGGCGCAAGTGCCGACCTCGCGTCTGGTGCCACATCGTCTGTACAGCGTCGATACCCACGATCGCCTGCTGCACGCGCGCGGCCAGAGCCTGCCGGATTGGCTGGCGTTGCGCGAAGGCGCGCTGGGCACTTATCCCGATGCCGTGGCCTTTCCCGAAACCGCCGAACAGATCCGCCAATTGCTGGCACTCGCCCATGACCAGGACCTCTGCCTGATTCCCTACGGCGGCGGCACGTCGGTGGCCGGGCACATCAACCCGCCGAACTCCACGCGCCCGGTGCTGACGGTGTCGCTGGCGCGGATGAATCGCCTGACCGACCTCGACGAACAGAGCCTGCTGGCGACGTTCGGCCCCGGTGCGGCCGGGCCGCAAGTGGAAAGCCAGTTGCGCGCACGCGGCTACACGCTCGGGCATTTTCCCCAGTCGTGGGAGCTGTCGACGCTTGGTGGTTGGGTGGCCAGTCGTTCCAGTGGCCAGCAGTCGTTGCGCTATGGGCGGATCGAGCAGTTGTTTGCCGGCGGTACTCTGGAAACGTTCGCCGGGCCTCTGCAGATTGCAACGTTCCCCGCGTCGGCGGCAGGTCCCGATCTGCGTGAAGTGGTGCTGGGATGCGAAGGCCGTTTCGGGATCATTTCCGAAGTCAAAGTGCGGGTCAGCGCGTTGCCGGCGGGCGAGCGTTTCTACGGTGTCTTCCTGCCCGACTGGGCGCAGGCGCTACGGGCGATCCGGCAACTGGCGCAGGCGCGCGTGCCGCTGTCGATGCTGCGCCTGTCGAACGCGGTGGAAACCGAAACGCAACTGGCGCTGGCCGGCCATCCGCAGCAGATCGCCTGGCTGGAAAAGTACCTCAAGCTACGCGGCGCCGGTGACGGCAAATGCCTGCTGACCTTCGGCGTGACCGGCAATCGCCAGCAAAACGCACTGTCGTTGAAACAGGCGCGCCAGCATCTGAAAGCGTTCGGCGGTGTGTTCACCGGCACGCTGCTCGGCAAGAAGTGGGCGCAGAATCGCTTCCGTTTTCCCTACCTGCGCGAGAACCTGTGGAATGCCGGTTACGTCGTCGATACGCTGGAAACCGCTACCGACTGGAGCAACGTTGATCACCTGCTCAGGCTGATCGAAAACAGTCTGCGCGACGCCTTGGCCGCCGAGGGCGAGCGCGTGCATGTATTCACCCATCTGTCCCACGTCTACGGCGAAGGCTCGAGCATTTACACCACCTACGTGTTTCGCCCGGCGGCGGACTATGCCGCGACGCTGGCGCGTTGGCAGGCGCTCAAACACGCGGCCAGCCAGACCATCGTCGACAACCACGGCACCATCAGTCATCAACACGGCGTCGGCAAGGATCACGCGCCGTATCTGCTGCGCGAAAAAGGCCCGCTGGCGATGCAGACCTTGCAGGCGCTGAGCGAGCATTTTGATCCGGCCGGGCGCCTCAATCCCGGCACGTTATTGCCAGAGTCACGGCGATGAATGCCGACTGGAACGCGCAGTGGCGCGAGCAGATTCTGCCGACGCTGGCGGATGAAATCTGGGATGTGATCGTCATCGGCGGCGGTATCAGCGGCGCCGGGATTGTCTGTGAAGCGGCGCGCCGGGGCTGGCGTTGTCTGCTGCTGGAGCAGCGTGATTTTGCCTGGGGCACTTCGAGTCGATCATCGAAAATGGTCCACGGCGGTTTGCGTTACATCGCCAAGGGCCAGTGGCGGCTGACCCGCGATTCGGTGCGCGAGCGCCAGCGCTTGCTTGACGAAGCGCCGGGGCTGGTGGAGCCGATGAGTTTCATGATGCCGCACTATCGCGGCGGCTTTCCCGGGCGGCGCGTCATGGGCGGCTTGCTCTCGGTGTACGACGCCTTGGCCGGGCGCCGTAATCATCGTTTTCACGACGCGCAGCAACTGCGTTTTCTCGCCCCGGGGGCGAAGGAAAACGGTTTGCTCGGCGGCAGCTGTTTTGTCGATGCACTGACCGATGATGCGCGGCTGGTGATGCGCGTATTGCGCGAGGCTAGAGCCGATGGCGCATTCATCGTCAATGGAGTGCGGGTCACGCAACTGCTGCGTGACGGCGGGCGAGTGAGTGGGGTTCAGGTCGAAGATGGCGAGGGCGGCGCGACGCTGCAATTGCGCTCTGGCGTGCTGGCCGTGGCTACCGGCGCGTGGGCTGAGCGCTTGCGGCCAACCGAGGCACCACGGCAATTGCGACCGTTGCGCGGCAGTCATTTGTTGCTGCCCGGTTGGCGTCTTCCGGTGGCTCAGGCGTTCACGTTTCTGCATGAGCGCGACCGGCGGCCGGTGTTTGTTTTTCCGTGGGAAGGCGCGACGGTGGTTGGCACCACGGACCTGGATCACCGTGAAGATCTCGACCAGAGCGCGCGCATTTCCAGTGAAGAAGTCGACTATCTGCTTGCCGCGTGCCGGCAGCAATTTCCAGGTGCAGAAGTGGGCGTTGATGATGTGCTTTCGACCTGGTCTGGCGTGCGTCCGGTGGTCGGTCGTGCAGCAGCTGCGCATCAGGACAAACCGTCAAACGAAACCCGCGAACATGTGCTGTGGCAGGAGCCGGGTTGCGTGACGTTGGCCGGCGGCAAACTGACCACGTTTCGTCCGCAAGCGATTGAAGTGCTCAAGGCCTGCGCGGCAATGTTGGGGCGTTCCTTTGTCGATGACGGCGCTCCGGTATTCGCCGCTGTGCAGCCGCTGACAATTCCGGGGCTGAGTACGAGTCAATGGCGACGGTTGGCCGGGCGTCACGGTCGAGACCTGCCGAGGCTGGCGCAATTACTGGCCGAACTTGGTCAGGAAACGGTCGGCGCCACCGACACGTTGTGGGCAGAACTGGCGTTCGCCTGCGAGGCGGAAATGGTTGTGCATCTGGATGATTTGTTGTTGCGGCGAACCCGGTTGGGCCTGTTGCTGCCGCGCGGTGGCGAGGATTATTTCCCTGCGATCCGCACGCTCTGCCAGCCGCGATTGGCCTGGGACGATGAACGCTGGCAAGGGGAGATTCAGCGTTATCGTTTGCTGTGGCTGCGCGATCATGGCTTGCCGGAGATCACGCCATGACGGAGAAAAAGTACCTGCTGGCCATCGATAACGGCACCCAGAGCGTGCGCGCGTTGCTCTTCGATCTGCAGGGCAATCTGCTCGGCAAAGGCAAAGTCGATCTGCAGGCGTATTACTCGACCCAGCCCGGTTGGGCCGAGCAGGATCCGGAGTATTACTGGGCGAAACTCGGCGAGGCCTGTCAGCAACTCTGGCAGCAGACCGGCATCGACCCTGCGCAGATTGCCGGCGTGTCCCTCACCACCCAGCGCGGCACCGTGATCAATGTCGATGCCGAGGGCAAGCCGCTGCGCCCGGCGATCATCTGGCTCGATCAACGCCAGACTGAAGTCGAGGGCGGCATCAAAGGGCCGTGGGGGTGGCTGTTCAAACTGGTCGGCGCCAACGCGACGGTGGATTATTTTCGCGCCCAGGCCGAAGCCAACTGGATCGCCCGCCATCAGCCTGAAGTGTGGGCGGCGACCGACAAGTTTTTGCTGCTCTCGGGTTTTCTCACCCATCGCCTCTGCGGGCACTTCGTCGATTCGGTCGGCTGCTGCGTCGGCTATCTGCCATTCGACTTCAAACGGCTGAAATGGGCCGCGCCGACTGACTGGAAATGGCAGGCGTTGGCGGTGCGTCCAGAGCAGTTACCGACCCTGCACAAACCCGGCGAAACCCTCGGCCACATCACGGCCGAAGCCGCCAGGCACACCGGCATTCCCGAAGGCCTTCCGTTAATTGCCGCAGGTGCGGACAAGGCCTGCGAAGTGATCGGCTCCGGCGTGGTCGATGCGAGCACCGTGTGCCTGTCCTACGGCACCACCGCGACCATCACCAGCACCCGCTCACGCTACCTGGAAATCGTCCCGCTGATCCCGCCGTATCCCTCGGCCGTGCCGGATCAGTACAACTGCGAAGTGATGATCTATCGCGGTTACTGGATGGTCAGTTGGTTTAAAAATGAATTCGGCTTGCGCGAAATGCAGCAGGCGAAAGAGCAGGGCATCGAACCGGAGCAACTGTTCGACGCACTGGTTAACGCCGTGCCGCCGGGCTCGATGGGTTTGATGCTGCAGCCGTACTGGTCGCCAGGCATCCGCGAGCCGGGCGTGGAAGCCAAAGGCGCGATGATCGGCTTCGGCGACGTGCACACCCGCGCGCATATCTATCGGGCGATTCTCGAAGGCTTGGCGTATGCGCTGCGTCAAGGCATGGAGAACATCGAAAGGCGTTCGAAAGTCTCGATCAAGCGCCTGCGCGTGGCTGGCGGCGGCTCGCAAAGTGATGCCGCGATGCAGCTGACCGCCAATATTTTCGGCCTGCCGGCAGAGCGGCCGCATGTCTATGAAGCGTCAGGGTTGGGCGCGGCGATTTGCTGTGCGGTGGGGTTGGGAATGCACAGGGATTTTCCATCGGCCATTGCGGCGATGACTCGCGTCGGTGCGGTCTTCAATCCACAACCCGAGGCGCAGAAGATCTACGAGCAACTGTACAAAGACGTCTATCTGCGCATGTATCGACAGCTCAAACCGCTGTACCAAAGCATCCGCAAAATCACCGGGTATCCCGCGTAAAAAAGCACACCACGAATCCCCTGTAGGAGTGAGCCTGCTCGCGAACGCGGAGTGTCAGGCACCGTTGATTTTGCTGAACCACCGCTTTCGCGAGCAGGCTCACTCCCACAGGGTTTTGCGGTTTGATCAAAATCCGGAGTGCCACACAAATCCAGTGTGGGAGCGGGGTTGCTCGCGAATACGGAGTGTCAGCCAACCTTGATTTGATTGACTAACCGCCATCGCGAGCAGGCTCACTCCAAGGGTTCCGAGGTGTTCACACATGTTGTGTTCGACCTGGACCCTGTAGGAGTGAGCCTGCTCGCGATTGTTTTTCAGCCTCAGCGCAAGACGAACATCAAACGCGGAAGTGGCTGACCATCTGCTGCAACTGACCACCCAGACGCGCAAGTTCAACACTCGACGCAGCAGTCTCATCACTCGCCGCTGCGGTCTGCTCGGACACGTCGCGTACGTTGATGATGCTGCGGCTGATCTCTTCGGCCACGGCGCTTTGCTGTTCGGCGGCGGCAGCAATCTGCTGGTTCATCGACTGGATATTCGACACCGTGCGGGTGATGTTCTCCAGCGATACGCCAGCCTTGCGCGTCAGGGCGACGCTGCTGTCGGTCAGCGCGCGGCTGTTGTTCATCACCGCCGAAACTTGCTGGGTGCCGTTCTGCAGACCGGCGACCAGACCTTCGATTTCCTCGGTGGATTTCTGCGTACGCTGGGCCAGGCCACGCACTTCGTCAGCCACCACGGCAAAACCACGACCGGCTTCACCGGCACGCGCCGCTTCAATCGCGGCGTTGAGCGCGAGCAGGTTGGTCTGTTCGGCAACTGCCTTGATCACGTCCATGACGCTGCCGATCTTGTCGCTTTCCTGTTGGAGCACGCTCATCGCTTCGGTCGAACGCACCACTTCGCTGGCCAGACGCTCGATCTGCGCAATGGCTTCGTTCACCACCTTGTCACCTTCACGGGCTTCGCCATCCGCAGCAGCGGCGGCTTGCGAGGCTTCTTCGGCGTTGCGCGCGACTTCCTGCACGGTGGCAGTCATCTCGTGCATGGCGGTGGCGACCTGATCGGTCTCGATCTTCTGGCTGTTCACGCCGGCGCTGGTCTGCTCGGTCACGGCCGACAGCTCTTCGGCGGCGCTGGCAATCTGAGTGACGCCATCGCGAATGCCGCTGATCAAGTCACGCAGGGTCACGCCCATGCGCGCAATGCCTTGTTGCAGCACGCCGAGTTCGTCACGACGGGTGACGGTGACGTTCTGGGTCAGGTCGCCGCTGGCGATGCGTTCGACCACGGCCAGGGTTTCGCGCAACGGACGGGTGATCTGACGGGTGATGATCACGGCAGCAATGATGCCCACCAGCAGCGCCAGCAATGTGCTGATCAACTGGAAGGTGCGCGCCTGGGCGCTTTCAGCGTCACGACGATCAAGCTGAATCTGGTACAGCTGCTCGCTCAGGGCGACGATCGTGGTGCCTTGATCGGTCATTTCCTTACGCGCCTGCACGGCCTCGGTGTTGGCGTTCTTGTACGCCATCAACGCGCTGCGATAGCTGGTCAGCGCGGTTTCCAATTGGCGCAACGCGTCTTGTTGAGTCGCGGCAAATTGCGCATTCAGCGGTTTGAGGCTGGCGATGGCCGCGTCAATCTGGCCGACGGCTTTCTGTTCGGTGTCGGCATTGCTGGTCGCGGTGTAACCACGCACTTCATAGCGCGCGAGGATGAACGCTTCCTTCGCCGCAGTGACGGCCTGGAACTGCTCGAAACGCTGATCGCTCAACTCCATTTGCTGCACACGCTGGCTGATCGATTCGATCAGGTTGTACGCGGTCTGGGCGTTGGCACTCATGGTGTCGCGCGCGCTGTTGCCGGTGCGATAGGCGTTGCGCATTTTATTCAGCGAGGTCTGGTATTCAGCGATGGTCGCCGCCTGCTGCTTGAGCAGTTTGACGTTTTCCGGGCTCTTGAATTTGCTGATCAGCGCCTGCTGCTGAGCAGCAAAGCCTTCAAGGGTGGTTTGCACGTTCTGCGCGGCGGTTTCATCGCCGTTGGTCAGCATGTACTGCAGACGCACTACGCGCAGTTTGGTCAGCCCGGAGTTGAGCTGAGTGATGTCGCTCATCCAGTTGCTGCGGTCGATCAGGCCACCGAGGCTGGTCCAGCCGGTCAGCGCCAGGATGCAGGTCAGGGCCAGAACCAGGCCGAAGCCCAGGCCGAGTTTCATGTTCACACTGATGTTACCGAACCAGCTATTCATGCAAATCCTCCAGAAACGTTGGGTTTCTTGTCGTCGGTTAGGCTGGAAGATTGTTGTTCTTTTGAGCCAGCAGGGGTGTTAGCAGGTCTGTATCGGCCGCAAATCCGAGAGCTGAAAGGTTTTTGTCGGATGGCGTTCATAGCAGCCCATCCCAAGAACTTTTTCACATGGCTTTCACTGGCTGACCACGCGCGTCTGCGTACCTTCGCCGCATCGAATGACCTGCAAAGCAAAGTGGCGAGGCGGTTTTTGTGGAATTGAGACTGAGTCTGTTTGGCATCAAACGCTCGATCGACCTGAGCGGTCTGGCGCGTTTTCGCGATACATGGGTGGTGCTGGCGGCATCAATACTGGTCATCCCGCTGACCCTGTGGTTGCTGGCGCCCAACGCAGTGCCGGACCTGGCCCATGGCAATGTGGCCGGCGCGCAAGCGTTGGCGACGGGGTGGGCCAAAGGCGAGATGATTGTGCTGGTGCGCCACGTCGAGCGTTGCGATCACTCCAAAGCTGCGTGCCTGAGTGGCAATGACGGCATCACCGACCGCTCGCGCAGTGTCGCGGTGGCAGTCGGCGCCCGGTTCGAGCAACTGGGCCTGGCCAACGCTGACATCTATAACAGCCCGTCAATGCGCACGGTGCAGACGGCCGGTTACATGTTCAACCACGCCGCCAGTGGCGACGACTGGCTGATCAACTGCAGAGGCCGCATGCTGCAGGATGCGCTGGCCCACAAGATCCCCGGACGCAACCTGATTCTGGTGACCCACAGCGAGTGCATGGCGCAGATCGAGAAAGACCTCAAGGCGCCGGCCTCGAACATGGGTTACGGCTCGTCATTGTTTGTCTCCGCTGCCGACCCGGCGGCTCCGAAGATGCTCGGCTTCATCGAAGCCTCCGACTGGCGCACGGTAACTACCCAATGAAATCCCGTTTCTACGCGTATAACGTCGGCATTCCGTTGGTCTGTGCGGCCGTCGTGTTTCTGATGTTCGACATGACCCGAATCGACATCGCCTTCAGCAATTTACTGTTCGACCCGCTCACGCAAACCTTCCCGATCGACAAAATCCATTTTTTCGAAAAACTGACCCACAAATGGGCACGGATCATTCCGAACTGGACGGCAGAAATCGCCTTGATCGGCGCGATGCTGTCGCTGGTCTGGCCACTGGTCAATCCGCACAAACGCCCGCGACTTGGCGCCTTTCTGGAACGCAATAAAGTCGCGCCCGTGCTGCGCTTTACCGCAAATCACCGTAGGGATTTTTTCTTTGTCGTGGTCGCGTTCGCACTCTGCACGGGCGTGATCCACTTCCTCAAATCCCACACCAGCGTTTACTGCCCGATCGAAACCACGTTGTACGGCGGGAAAATGCCTCACATCGAGTGGTACAGCAATTTCCAACTGTTCCATGAAGCCGGGAGTGGCCGCTGCTGGCCGGGCGGCCATGCGTCGGGCGGTTTCACCATGCTGGCGCTGTACTTCGTGGCGCGACGTTATCAGTGGCGTTTTTCCAGTGCGATCCTGTGGGGCTCGCTGCTGCTGGGTTTGATCTATGGCACCACCCGCGTCCTGCAGGGCTGGCACTACATGTCCCACACGTTCTGGGCGGGAATCTTCGTATGGCTGAGCTGTTTGCTGACGGCGTTGGCCTTCTACGGACGCGCGCGGTTGGAGCTGCCGGTAGTGAACAAGCGCACACAGAAAGTCTTTAGCGCTCAGCCTGAAGTCTTGCTCTGAACGCGTTCAGAAAAACATGAATTAAACGTCAGCTCAGGCGCCGCGACCAACGCTGATCCGGCGCCTCGAACCCGGAATTGACCAGCGCCGTCAGCACATGATCCTGCCAGCGCCCGGCAATGTTCAGATAATCCTTTGCGTAACCCTCACGCTCAAAGCCCAGGCGCTCAAGCAACCGCGCACTGCGCTCATTGCCAGGAATGTAATTGGCCATGATCCGGTGCAGGTTCTGCGTATCGAACATATATCCAATCCCCGCCTCCAGCGCCTCCTGCATTAAACGTTGGCCCTGATGGGCCTCATCGATGTGATACCCCAAATAACACGCCTGAAACGCCCCGCGAATGATCCCGCTGAAATTGCAGGCGCCGATCATTTGTTGGCCGTCCGGCGTTAGCAGCGCGAAATGCATGGCCAGGCCTGCTTCGAAGGCACTGGCCTGGATCTCGAGGCGACGGCGGATGTTGGCGGTGGAGAAGTAATCGGTAGTGCGAATGGGGGACCAAGGGGCGAGGTGGCGCAGGTTGCGTTGGTAAAACGCGGTTTCCAGCTCGGCTTGATCGGGGGAGAGGATGGCCAGTGTCAGGCGGGGGCAGGGCAGGGATAACAGCGGCATCGAGCGATCCTTGGCGAGGGGGATGCTGGCAGGGTCGCGCAAATGGTGGGGGGCGGCAAGGTGCGGGGAATGAAGGGCGAAAAAAAGCCCGCTAGGAGCGCGGGCGAACCGTAGTTTCTTGAATGAGCGAGTGGACTTTACAGGCTGGCCGGGCTGGGCGCAGTGAAGAAAAATTCATCTCGCTTCAGCCTGTTTAGTGGGCGCCCCACAATTTTCATTCAGCTCGTAATGAAAATATCAGCGCCCATACAGCACCGTATTCATCAACGCATTGACCTGATTTGGCATCGTGTGGATCAACCAGTCGAACGCGAGACCCGAGGCGAGCAGGTACGCGAGAACCAGCAAGATCGGCATGAAAATGATGTTTTTGCGCAGATTGGCGTACTTACGGGTTTTTCTGGAAAGCCATGGTTCGTGAGTGCCATTGTTATTGGCATGAGCACCCGCAACGATGAAGTAGGTTGAAAAAAACATCATGCGAAAGCTGGTATAGATAAACAGCATTACGCCTATCAGGTGTAGCAAGAACCAGTGCATGTCTAGCAAGACAAAATATTTTTTTATCCCCGTCAGGCCCTGCTCATTGATGATCTGCTGGCTGTACTGAAAGTTTTGCGGCGCCAGAGTAGGCGTAAAGGCTTCGTCGGTGATGAAGGTGGCGGCCACGCAGAATGCCAAGGAAAAAAACAGCGCAACGACCCACTGACTGCCCGCGAAGAAGCCCCGGTAAAGGCTATGCAGCGTTCCTCCAGCCCACAGTGAAATAGTGAACAGCGTGATCCAGGAAAGCAGGTTGAGTATTTCAACCCTGAAAAACAGATAAATGAGCCCGGCAATTACCATCATCATCCAGATGACCGGGGTCATATCTTGGTTTGTGCTTGCGGCGTTCACGCCCGGCGGTGGATTTACCACCGTGTTGAAGGTCAGGTTTACAGAATGGCCTGGTTGATGGGCGGATTGTGGTGCGCTGCCTTTCAGGAATCGATCCAGAATGGCGCCCAGAAACAGGCCGAGGATAGTGAAGAAAAGCGATATGTAGATATCGACTTCCTTGGATTGAATTGTTTCGATGAAGCTCATGTTTTGTCGCCTTCCTTGTGCAGGTTGAGTATTCCATGTGCCAACCGGTTTTCTCTGCGAGGCATCCAGCCAGCCGCGGGATGGTAAAGGGATGGCTGTGGTTTGGCTATCTTCGGGGTTTTTTTCGGGGCTGTGTTGGGTGGTGCTTGGGGGTGCGACGCTTGTGGATGGGTATGACCGTTCTAGTCAGGGAATCGGGTGTTGCGGTTCCAAAGGGCAGGTGCGACGAAGCCCGCACTTGGCGGGCTTCGTCGTGGAGTGTTGGGCCGGGGTAATTTGAATTCGTTCAGTAAGATATTGATTTATAACATTAATATCTGTTTTTATTTTTAGTTGGAATACCAATTGGAATACTGCACTCCACTTGACCACCCATTTGCTTCGATCTGACCACCGATTGCATCGGAGTTGACCAGCATGCTTCGTAATCATGATAGGCAGAGAACGCCCGAAGCGGACATCCCTGTGGCAAGCTTAGTGTGAGATTACGTCGTCTATATCACGAACTTCGCCCAGTCCCTCCCCAGTGATGCGTTCGGTCATGTGGGACCGGGCGCAGTCTTTAGGTCCCCGTCGCGTCATAGTGCTCCTTGATCAGCACTAACATCTGCGCCTGGTGCCGGTTGATAGCAGGCGCATCCCATTCCATCTCGGCTTTGCCACTGAAGATGTGAGCAAGTTTGAGCGAGTCGTAACGGGGCTTGCCCTTGAAGTCTTCTCGCTTCTTACCGACGCGCTGGTTGCTATAGGACGAGTTTTCGCCAGGACTCAGCAGCACCAGGTTGCCAAAGCTGTCGAGGTGAACCTTAGCCAACTCAACGCCAAACTCCTCCCGCTGGGGATGGACATGCTCCACAGAGTTCTTCGAGGTGATTCGGTAGGCCGCCAGCTTGGACGCGTCAAAGAAACCGAAGCGGCTGCGCTCTCGCCAGAGAATGTATTCCAGTTTCTGGAACCAGTAATGCTCGAAGCGAGTGCCGTTGGGCTCGTTCAAGTCATCGATAACTGTGTCGATGCCCCGCATGGCGAAGTCGTGACCGGCCAACAGCGCAAAACTGGCTTCCTTCTGACTGTCTTCGGCCAGCGACAGTTGATTGTCAATGCGCTCCAGCAGCGCCACGACCTGCGCTTGCGTCTTTGCCTCGCCAGCCACCAACGCCCCGAGAAACGGCGTCAACCAATACTGCGCGCTTCGCTCGCCGGTGAAGTTTCGCACACTCTGCAACTGGCTCAGGTCGCTGCTTTCCAGCCGGGTGCGGACAAGCCGCCAGCCGTTGTCGGAGCGGCTTCGGCTGACGCTGGTTTGACGCAGATTCCATACCTGGCTGTCAGCCTCCGGCAGCCATTTTACTACCCACAGGTCGAACTGATAACGCACCGCCCACAGGCATTCGATGAAGGTCTTAGCCTGTCTTTCGGTGGCGTGGGCGATGAAGTCGGCAAAGTAGTCGTTGAGCCGACTGTCATGCAGGCGCACCTCGACATCGTCCTGGCTGTGCTCCTTGAGATAGATGCGGTAGGCGTGCATCAGCAGGAGGCCAAAACTGATAATCGGGCGACAATAACGTACGGGCTCTTGCCGTGCTTTGGACTCGTCCGATTCGACCACTGACAGTTTGGCTAACTGTGCAATAGTCTTACCCTGCACATCCCCGGCGGGGACGCGTTTGAGAGGGAAGGTCGTCACACAATGCCTGGCCAGGTCATCCTGTTTCAGGCGTTTCCAATCCGCATCCGAAAAGACCTTGCGCAGATTGCGCTCGAAGAAATCTTCCATGTTCTCACAGGACTGCCAGATAGCATCGAAGCGCAGCTTCTGCGTCTCGATCACAGCCAGCAGACGGGATTTGAGAATGTCACTGTGCTCCAACTGCACGCCGCTGTTATTCATGGTCGAAAACAGTCGGTTCAGGTCCATGCCCGGGGGCATGATGTTGTTCACCCATCGCACCTTCGCATACAGGTACTCGGCCACCTCGGCCAGATACGTCTCCCCCCGCTGGCTGCGCAAAGCGCCCAACCGATCGGCAAGCGCCTTGCGGGCAGCGGACAAGTGCTTGATGTAAGCTTCATCCGACTCAGAGGCCCTGCCCGTATTTTCCTCGGCATCAAGCCCGGCCCACGCCGCAAACAGTCGCTGCACTTCGTCACGAATGGCAAAGGTCAGCCGGGGCTGCTTGTTCCATACGATGAACTTCGCCAGGGCGTTGTCGGGCACCACCGCCGTCAGCGCGAGGGCAAGCAGCATCAAGGTGGTCATGCGCTGCTGACCGTCGATCACTTCATAGAGAGTATGGGGGTGTCCTGAGTCGCGTGGGGTGACGGCGGACGTCAATACCGTGCCGATATAGTAATGCGGCGCGTCGGTGTCGCAGGCCACCATGATCTGCTCCAACAGACCGACAACATCCTCGCTCGGCCAGACATAAGGACGTTGGTAGCTGGGGACGACCAGGGTAATCTCTGCAGCGCACAACAAGGCTGGCGCCTGGACATAGGAACGGACACTGGTACTCATTGCACACCTTCCTGGCTGGAGGAGAGTTTCTCGAGCATGCGGTTGATGACATGCTTGAGTTCACCATCAAAGTCCGTCTGAAGCGCTTCGCCCGGCTTGCTCGATCCCATCGAAAAGTACGCCTGCACAGTACGCACGAACCGGTACTTCACACTATTCTCATCCAGTCGCTCGGCAATGGAATAACTGAACCTCTGCAAGATTTCAATCAGCTCGTCATGGGTGTAGCTGTAGGCGATCCAGTCCAACACCGGATTGTGCTTGGCAAAGCTCTGCGCTGTGCTTTCACGCACGGCCTTTTCATTGCTCAACCGCGGCGAGAAAATCACCCTGAACAACCAGCACGCCGCCTCCAACAGCCCTTGTCGACCAAACTGGCTGACATACAGCAACACCGCACAGTCAAATAGCTTGCGTAAAAATTCGCTTCCGTTGGCCTTAACCACCAACTCGTCGTACAGCTGATGAAAAGACGCAAGGCTGTCGTCATCACGCCTGATCAATACCGTCCGACGCAGTTCATGGAAATAATCGAAGTAGTGAATGGCATTGGTACCGGCATTGATTGGCTGACGCATCGCATATCCACTGTCCACCTGCAAAGCCTGGCCCTGGCCAAAATGGCTGACCCGCGCGGTGCGATACGCCATATCTAGGCCCTGCCCGGTGCGCTCGGCCAACTCCGCGACGATCTCCTCACGCATCTGCAGTGGCTGGCGGTGGCTCGAGAGACTGCGCCACTTCAGGTGTTGCCAGTGACGCGCCTTCATCAACGCATCCATCGTGTCGTCCAGCTTGCCCCAGGCCTCCCAGCGCCGCGCGTGCTTGTCCTGCTCTTGCCGCGACACCCCGCGCAAGTGATGAGCCTTGAGGATCGCTGGGCCGTCCAGTCGGACCCCGCCGGTGTTCTGCGTCTCGAAAAAGCGGTAGGCGTCATCTTCACTGCGGGTGACGACCAAGGTGATGTTCATCCGCGAGAAGTCCACCGATGGCAACGGCTGTTGCTCAAGCCAGCGCAGATTGCCCAGGGCGCGGGTCTGGGACTCTGGAGAGGCCAATTCGATGCCTTGGGCGAGATCTCGTTGCTTCAGCACATGTGCCAGCAATGCCAGGGTAATCAGGCGCTGCTGGCCATCTATGATGTTCAAGACGTCGGTGCGCATTCTTGTCGGGCGCGATTGGTGGACGATGATGCTACCCAGGTAGAAGTCGTGCTCAGGCGGTGTTGCACCGGTAGGCGGTGAGAAGTATTCGGTGAGATCGTTCAGTAGGCGTTGCAGATGTTTGATCTGCCAGCGGTAAGGGCGCTGGTATTCGGGGATGGTCAACCGGCCTTCTATGTGGCGGTCGTCGCTGCCGCGGATCGACTGGCCGCCTAGCAAGGTGGCAACGGAGGTGCTGGCTACGACGATATCGGGGGTGACGAGGCCGCTTAGCAGCGTTTGAACTTCGTCCTTGAGGGGCTGCGTCATGTGTAGCGTTTTTTCCTGAAGTTGGCGGAGCTTGCGAGCAGAGTAGAGTGACAAATTTCATCCCGAGTGATGGCTTTATGATGTCATTGAGGCGAGGTGGAAACAAGCGAATGACGCTGTAGGGGAGGAGGCCGCCAGCAAAGGCCAACTAACGTCGACGACTATTCCGGGGTGCTGTGCTTTCTGACTATGCGATTGGGCCCATTTGTCAGTATTTGCCTTTGTCCGACTTCGGTCAGGGAACCGGGCTGCACCGAGTTCCTTGGGCTATGGCGGGTAGAGTGCTTCCGGATAAGTTATGCGTTAGGAAAGCCTCCAAGACGATCGTGCTTCAGGCCTGACGTGTAGTTTAGGCCTGATCGCGAATCGAACAAATCTTGGACCTACGCGGAAAGACCTCCTGGAATCATGCGTTTTTTGCATTGGCATTGTGAGTTAGGTCGTGTAATGTTACATAACTAACATCGGTAGTCGGGCGAAAAAATGAGCATTGGCAGCAGTGGGCGGATTGTCATAGAAATTGATCCGTCTTTTAAACGAGAGCTATATTCGGCCCTCGCCAGAGACGCAAAAACTCTTAAAGAGTGGTTTTTAGAGTCTGCTCAAACGTATGTGGAAATTAGTAGATCGTCCGGATCAGACAACCTTAAATGCGTTAATGTTGATTTCGTTCACTCTGATCTAATCACAAAATTGAATCGTGATACGAAGAAAATAGTGAGCGGAGATGATAATGAGTGATCTTCTTCAGTTGGGTAATGAGTTCGGTCAAACTAAATTGGTGTTCGATGAGGTCCGCTCTCTCTCAGGACAGAAGTCAGGTGCAAAAAAACTTGATCTAGGCGTAACATTCAAAGACAGTCTTAAGCAGGGGGCATTCGGATGGTATCCTTATGTTGAAGGTTTTTCTGCAAATTATATAACGGAAATATTAGAAAGGTTCCAGCCACGCAATGTGTATGATCCCTTTGGCGGCTCTGGTACAACATGTTTGGCGGCATCCAAATTTGGGATAGCTTCCTATTATAGTGAAATAAATCCATTTATGGCTTTTGTTACCGAGACTAAAGTAAATGGATCTATTTGGGCTAAGTCCCATCAAGAAGATTTTCATGCGGTGTGCCAAGATTTCATAGGCAAAATTTGCTCTAGTGATTTTGAAAGACTGGCAAGGGGCGTTGATCTTTCTGGGTATCAAAGCGCGTTTCCAAATAGAGATTTTTTTGAGCTGAAAGATATTCAAGAGCTACTTTATGCGCGGAACATCGCTTCGGAGTATGGTCAGACTTACACTTATGCAAAAGACCTGCTAATTCTTGCGTGTGCCTCCAATACCGTTAGATCGTCTAACATGACGCGTCGAGCGGATCTCCGGCGTCGCAGGCCGGACGAATATAAAAATAGAGTCGTGAATGTCAGAGAGTTTATTGTTGATAGCGTGCAGCGTATGCTCGACGACGTAATCATGATGCCAGACGAGTTAGTGTCAACAGTAAAAGTTTCCGAAAATGCGATGAGCATCCCAGAGGATTTCGAAGGTAAGTTTGAATTTGCTTTGACATCCCCTCCGTATTTGAATGGGACCAATTATTTTAGAAACACAAAAATTGAGCTTTGGCTTGCTGGTTTTATAAGTGGTGAAAAAGAACTTTCTGCATTTAATAAGCAGGCCATTACAGCGGGAATCAATAACGTTACAAAAAACAAGCCTGAAGATTTAAGGTTTGCCAGTGTTGAGTTAGTTGTAGAGAGGCTTCTAATTGTCGCCACTGATAGTCGTATCCCGAGATTGGTGCGGCATTATTTTTCCGATATGTATCAAATGTTTTTACAAGTGTTTAAAGGGCTTAGGCCTGGTGCTAAATTTGTCTTGGATATAGGTGATTCTAAGTTTTACGGTGTTCATGTGCAAACTGATCGTTTATTGATTGATGTTGCTATTTCGGCTGGGTTTGAAGTTGAAAGCGAAACGGTAATAGCAAGACGGCACTCCCGCGACAAGTCAGAGCTTAAACAAGTGGAGATTGTGTTTTCAAAGCCAGTGTTGCCGGTTGGGATGTAAAAAGTGATAAATAAAGAAAAATCTTTGTTTGAGGCGGCAGCTCGGTTTCATCAGGATATGCCGTTTCAAAAAGAACCATTTCTGAAGAGGAACTGGGGGCATGGCTTGCATTCACTATGTTCTTACCAAGGCAAGCTAAAGCCAGCAATGGCTCATTGGTTAGTGAAAGAATTTGTTCCGGAAGGCGGGCGGTTATTGGATTTGCTCGGCGGTGTGGGTACGTTACCGTTTGAAGCCGCACTACAGGGGCGTGAAGCAGTTTCAAATGATAAAAGTCCATTTCCAGCAAAAATCGCTGCAGCAAAACTGGCGCCGCCGCCCTTAGATGAGGCACTTCGTACTTGGCAGAGTCTGTGGCTTGAAATTGAAAAAGTTGAACTTGCCACTTCTGATATAACAGCCGCAAATTTTGGGTTAAACGGCAAGGTGCATGAGTATTACCACCCTGAAACGTTGAAAGAGATTTTGAAAGCCAGGCGGCTCTTTCTGAACAAAACAAATTTCAATAAAGCAGAAAACTTTGCATGGGCGTCACTTTTACATGTGCTGCACGGCAACAGGCCTTATGCGTTATCTAGAACTTCACATCCTATTACTCCATTTAGTCCGACAGGAGATTTTGTATACAAAAGTGTCTATGAGAAAGTAAAAGATAAGATTACGTTGGCTTTGAAAAAACCATTGCCCGACAATTTTACTCCAGGCATTGGATTGCATGGGGACTTTAGGGCTCTGGATGCTAGTAGTACAGGTTTGTTTGACACAATTATTACTTCGCCACCTTTTTTAGGTATGAGGTTTGATCGCCCGAATTGGTTAAGACTTTGGTTCTGTGGTTGGAATGAAACGGATTTTCATGAGACGAGCTTAGGGTTTCTCGAGCGTCAACAGGCCAACTCTTCCGAGTGTTATGCTGATTTAGTGGATAAGGCGGCTGAACTGCTAAAGCCATCTGGAGTGCTTATAATTCACATAGGTAGTGGCGATGAAAAGGGAAGAAGGTTGGATGTCGATATCGCAAATCTTGCATTGTCCAAATTCAATCTTGTGTATGAGATAAAAGAAGATGTTAGGAGGGCGGAAAAACACGGGATCAAAGATAAAGGAATGACGAAATACAATCACTTACTTTTCTATGTGAAGGCTAGTTGAAAGAGTGAGAGCGATGGTAGGTGCTCTGGAGCAGAGCACTACCATCGCTGTTCGCGATGAGCTACTCGGAGTCGTTATCCATAGGGCGTTGCAAGTATTCGGTTTCAAGGTATTGATAGAGAGTTATATCCTGTTTCTGCATTATTTCAATTAAGCTAACTTCTGGTTTTAGCTCAATTACTTTGCGAGCAATTGCGAAAAAAGTTCGTGGCTCCCAACCGCGTGCGAATCTGGGTAAGTCTGAGGTCATACGAATCAGCTCTGACTCGTTAATGGATTTTTTGTTAAGTGCAACTTCAGAAAGTCCGGTTATTTCGGAAAGGCGTCGTATTTGTGCTGATGTATAAAAGTCGACAGGGAATTTGTCTTTTTTTTCGTTATTACATACAGAGCAGAGGCATGTTGCGAATTCATCTATCGGCCATAGGTATGCTAGTGGCCGAGTATGATCAAGATGAAATCCATCTAACGCTACAGGGGTTGCGCACCTAAAACACTTCTTTTCGAAACGCTCCCAAACTTGACTGCGTAAACCAGCGCCGGTCCGCTCTTTGATTTCTTGAAGACGTTCTGGTTCTCGTAAAAAAATCTTTCGCTCTCGTGTAATTACCGATGATTCATGAAGTTGATCTGGTGTGCGTGTATGGTTTAAATTATCGTTAATTCTCCATTTTTTACAAGCGCGACACTCATTTTGGTGTAAGGATTTTTTCTTGTTATGTTTGTGAAAAGCTAGTACTCCCAAGTTATTAGGGTCGATAGGGAGTTGCCTCCCGCAGTACGAGCATTTTTTGAGATGTATAGTTCTGCCATCGCTTAAATTGAAATGGGTGGATTCAGTTGATTCGATATCCATATCAATGGCGGTGATATGATGAAGGTAAAAAGTCTCTGGGATTATGTGATACGAGGCAGTTTGAGAGGCGTCCTGATGAGCCTCACCGTCGATTGAAGATAGTGGGCAGCCGCTAGTGAAGCCCCAGAAATCTATTTTTATCTCGTGCTGCCAACTTAATGTGATTTTTAATACTAGTCCGTGGATATCAGTAATTAAGTCACCAACCCGCATCCAGCTGTTTCCAAGCTCTAAGTAACTTGTTTTTTTAAGTCCTCGATCATCAATGACATCTACCCTAAGAGTTACTGGGTGACTTGCAGCTAAATAGCCTCCCCAGGCTTGCAGAGTACTTGTTTTTTTTTGGATTAAGTTAGAAAGTGTTAATTTATGGGGGCCGGGCCCTATTACGTTAATGCTTTTGGTTATTTCCTCGAAAACCTCTTGGTAATCTCTTGCGGATTTATAGTTGTCATCTCTTGATTGTGTTGCTAAACGACGCATTTACTTTCCTTAAGCGTGGTGCTCAATGGCACAGTTCCTGGGTTATGTAAGCGTTGACAGATGCGCTGTACAAATTTGCACTTGGATTGCGTGAGTTTGTTTAGATAGATCTTTTCAAAGTATTTGGGCATAAATGAGATTTGGATTATGTGAAATGTAGAAACAATTAACTAACCTTTCTGCCATGATTAATGCATTCTTGCATTTTAAATCGTTCCCTCTAGCTAATTTCACGGCATTGCCTCATTATGGTCTCATTAGGGGCGCAAGTTCTCGTTGCGGATGTCCCGATTCTGTGCTAGCGAAATGAATTTAGGTTGGGCAGATTTTATCCAAATAATCAAGAGGGTATGAATGTCTCATATTCTGATTGTTGAAGACGAAACTATTATACGCTCCGCCTTGCGCCGCCTGCTGGAACGTAACCAGTACCAGGTCAGCGAAGCCGGTTCAGTGCAGGAAGCACAAGAACGTTTCACTATTCCCACGTTCGACCTGATCGTCAGTGACCTGCGCCTGCCTGGCGCCCCGGGGACCGAGCTGATCAAGCTTGGCCAGGGCACGCCGGTGCTTATCATGACCAGTTACGCCAGCCTGCGGTCGGCGGTCGATTCGATGAAGATGGGCGCGGTGGATTACATCGCCAAGCCTTTCGATCATGACGAAATGCTCCAGACCGTCGCGCGCATCCTGCGTGACCGGCAATCGGCGCAGGTCAGCGAGCCGGTCGCCGGCAAAGCCACCAATGGCGCGGTCAAACCGGGTGTCGACAACAGCAACGGTGAAATCGGCATCATCGGCTCGTGCCCGCCGATGCAGGATCTGTACAGCAAGATCCGCAAAGTCGCGCCAACCGACTCCAATGTCCTGATCCAGGGCGAATCCGGCACCGGTAAAGAACTGGTGGCGCGCGCCCTGCACAATTTGTCCAAACGCGCCAAGGAGCCGATGATTTCGGTGAACTGTGCGGCCATTCCGGAAAGCCTGATCGAGTCCGAACTTTTCGGCCACGAAAAAGGCGCGTTTACCGGTGCCAGCGCCGGGCGTGCCGGGTTGGTGGAAGCGGCGGATGGCGGCACCTTATTCCTCGATGAAATCGGTGAACTGCCACTGGAAGCTCAGGCCCGCCTGCTGCGTGTGTTGCAGGAAGGGGAGATCCGCCGGGTGGGTTCGGTCCAGTCGCAGAAGGTTGATGTACGCCTGATCGCCGCGACTCACCGGGACCTCAAGAGCCTGGCGAAGATCGGCCAGTTCCGTGAAGACTTGTATTACCGCCTTCACGTGATCGCCTTGAAGCTGCCGGCCCTTCGCGAGCGCGGCGCGGACGTCAATGAAATTGCCACTGCATTCCTCGCGCGGCAGAGCGCACGGGTCAACCGTACCGATCTGAAATTCGCCCTGGATGCCGAACAGGCGATTCGGCATTACTCCTGGCCGGGTAACGTTCGAGAGCTGGAAAACGCAGTAGAACGTGCGGTTATCCTGTGCGAGAGCCCGGAGATTTCCGCCGAGCTGCTAGGTATCGACATCGAACTGAGCGATCTGGACGATGACGATTTCATTGGCCTGCCGCCACAACAGGGCAGCGCCGCCGGTAACAATAGCCATGAGCCGACCGAAGACCTGTCACTGGAAGACTACTTTCAGCACTTCGTTCTCGAGCATCAGGACCACATGACCGAAACCGAGCTGGCCCGCAAACTCGGGGTCAGTCGCAAATGCCTGTGGGAACGCCGTCAACGTTTAGGAATTCCACGTCGTAAGTCAACTTCATCTAATGATACTTGACGTTCGCTATCGTCAACGATCGAAGATGATTTTTTAATTTGGTCAATTTTTTAGTGGGATTGTTTAATGCTTCGGGCACTCTAGCTAGTTTGCGTACCTCTTTTGTTAATCTTTTTAGTGACAAGCAATTTACAATCAAAATGGTGGGTTTTCATTTATAAGCCGGAAGGGATATAGAGTAATTTATGGCCATTGCGGTGTTTTTCGAACAAACCATCATCAAGAAGCTATTCACGCTGAGATAGATTAAGGAGGAAGTGAGCGTTGTGGATTGCCTACTCGCGATTGTTCCTATCAGCGCGACAGACTGGTAGTTCGCGGTTGTTTCCTAATCGCTTCCAGACCAATAGAGCGGTGAGCCGATAGTAATACTGGGTGGCGTCGGATTTATCTCTCAGGCGCTGAGTGAGAAACCAGCTCACATGCTTGAGCCGCCAGGTCCAGGGATTGTCGCGCTGCCATCGTTGTTGAATGGCCGCTTGCATGATTCGGGCTTGCCGTAGGTGGCGTTGTTGCGTGACCTTCGAGCCGGTCAGTACGCCGCTCAGGAACAGCGCCATATCGAACGGTTTGGTCACGTTCGACCTCCAATGTAGGCCGAAACCACATCGATCCGGTTGTGCCCGAGCTCAACGCTGATCTGTTGTCGCGCCTGTTGATCAAGGTAGCGGTCAATGCGATAGCAGTGACCACCATTGACCGGTGCGGCATGGCCAGTGAGTTGCTCGTAACGTTCGCAGGCGTAGGCCGCTCGCAGTTCATGGAAACCCTTCAGCCCGTGTACATGTAGCATTTCGCGGGCGGGGAGCACGGTCTGTTGCAGGAACAAGGAGTAGCTTTCGTCTCGGGCCAGCAAATTGCGGCTGCCGGGTGGCGATGCCTTACGAGCAAGCTGCAATGCCGCTTTCACCGGTTCATTGGCCACAACCCATCGCTGTGCTGAAGCCCCTGAGCGGCCGCCTTTGGTGCCGTCCTGGATGTTGATGCGGCCTAATTGGTCGGCTTCGCGTTGCAGTCGTGGCAGGTCAGCCAGGATCGCTTCGCGTAGGCGCATACCGGTTGTTCGGGCCAAAAGGATAATCGCGGCCACCCGCTCGTGTTGCTGTTCGCCAAGCGCCTCAATCACTCGCCGCACCTGTTGATGGTCTTGGCCATTTGGCGCGCGGGTGCGTACGGTCGAACGCTTCTGTCCCAACGTCTGGCTCGGGCTGGCGATTCTCACGTCCTGATCACCGCGCAGCGCGGCGAGGGTGCGGTTAACGCTGCTCAGGCGGTTCTGCGCGGTAGCGATGCAGAGTTCACCTTGCTGGATCTGCTGGCGCAGGTAAGCGGCGTAGTCTTGCAGCGTCCGTCGATCGATTTGGCGCGCATCGTTGTAACCAGGGCCGTCCTCTGACCGACACCAACGCACGAACGCTTGCCAGCGATCACTATGCGCTTTGACCGTGGCGAAGTGGCCGCCGGCAAATAGATCGTTGAGCGCTTGTGGGCCGGCGTAGCTCAGCTGACGACCGTAGCCAAAGTTGCGACCGTCACGCCGACCGACCAAGGCCATTATCATCACCATTTTCGTTTGTTTGCAGAAAGCGCAGCAGGGCTTTCCAGTGAGGGCTGAGCCTGTCCACCTGCTGCCAGTGTGTCGGGCGGATCAGGAGAGCGTTCTGGTGGTGCTGCAGCAGTGCCCCTTCCTCACGCAGTTGCTCAATTAGTAGGGCGAGGTTGGCAGGCTCAAGAGGTGGTGTGGCGACAGCGGCGACAGTGGCGACAACCCGCGTTGTTCCCGGCTTGGCGCGTGGCGACAGGGTGGCGACAGAGGTGGCGACACACCGCGATTCTGGCTGCGCTTGATGTTGCGCCCGGTAACGGCGCACCGCGTCATTGAGGCGAAACATGACGGACCTCGAAAGTTCTTCCGTCGCGGCTACTCAGCCAGCGATGCGTGATCAGTACGACCAATAAAGATGCGGTATGGTCAGCGCTCTTGCGGGCAAAACGAGGACCGTTGCGATTGACGTCGCGGATGGTGAAGTGGGTCCAGCCTTTCTGCACCAACCAGCGCAGTAGCCGATCCGCCTCTTCGCATCGGTTATTGACTGGGGCCTGTTCGGTCAGGCGCTGAATCTCGGCCAGGTAGTAATCCATCAACGTGGAGGCGCGCTGGATGTGTGCGTCGTCCAACGCACTGGCCTCTTCAACCATGGCCAGCACACCCGCGATACGCAGTACATTCGCCGCGGCCTTGCCCGCGACAGACTGGACGCCGGCCAGCTCGCCGAACTCGCCAGACTGGCACTCGATGGTGTCGTGAATATCAATCCAGGCCCGACGGGCACGGGCAGTCAGTTCCAGCGTGGCGGGATTCAGTGATCCATCCTGGTGAAGCGACCAGGGTTGTTGCAGCAGGGCGGTGATCCGCTGTTGGTAGCGCTGGAGTTTGGCATCTCGGGTCAGGTCGATCGCCTTGTAGAGTCGCTGGCCGGCCAGGCGCTCGGGCCAACTTATCAGGCAACGGCCGAGGATGCCTTGGCCATTGATCACCGGGTCTTTGAACAGTTGATTGGCCAGGTAGGGCTGAAGCATGAGATGCAGGCTGAGACGGCGGTCATAGGCCCGCAGGCTTTCTCCAGCCATGGAGCGCGCCCGGTCAATCGGGCTGCCATCCCACAGTGTCGACAAGGTAGTGATCGCCTTGAGCCGATTCTCTTTGCTCATGGTGCTGCTGCCCAAGAACTGGCCGCCCTCATCATTGAACAAGCCCATGCTGGGCAAGCCCTGGCACAGACTTTTGACCAGGGCCTCAATGGTCGGTTCGGCAATGATCAGCCTCGGGGGTACCGGCTCAGATAGTTCGCTGCCTTCCGACTCCGCGTGTTTCTTTGCGGTTTTGGGTTTGGCCATGATGCTGGTAGCGGCGCGATAGGCTTTGAGCTTTTCCGCATACAGGGTCCACTGCTGGCGCTCCCAGTCGCGGGCTGCCTTCAGTGCCAGATGGTCCACCGCGCTTTTGCGATCACCCGAGGACGCCACCGTCAGTAGGTAGAGGGACAGCGGATAGCTTCGGCCATCGAGTTGGGCATTGGCATGGCCCTGGCTCACCAGGGCAGCGCTGGCCAGCACCGATTGCGCAGCCATGGCGCAGGGCACGCCGATCACCTCGGCCAGTCGTTCGACCGCCGGGCCCAACAATTCCCCGAGTGCTTCGACCGGGTAGGGCAGTGGCGCCTGCTGGTATTCCAGCAAGGGTTGTGGGGGCTCGAACGCTTCGCACAGTTGCATCACAATTCTCCTGAGATTATCGACGTCGTCCTCACTCATCCCGCCACGGTTGTTGAGTGTTATCAGGGATCAAGGCCCCTGCGACCTGTGAGGTTTGTCCACTAACGCGGGACTGACGGCTCCTTATGACCGGGAGCCGGGGCATCTCATGATCTGGCCTCCTGAACACCGATAGCGGCGGGCGGGTGGAGGCTGCACTGGCTGACGAGACCGGTGCCGCGAGATCCTGAGTCAGGTGAAGGCAGTGAGGCGATGACTGGGGCATGCCTGACTGTCAGTCAGGGGCAGTCCATTCCTTGGGCTGCGGCACCATCATCGGCATCGCTGTGGCGAGTGAGCATTCGGTGTTCGTCACGCCGATTGTCACGAGGGGGAAGGCCGCAAAGCCTTGTACGAGTTGGGCTGCAGCAGCGGTAGGAGCGCCCGTCTCTTTAGGGCGCAAAGAGACGGGCAACAGGTTGGCGCAAGAAATGGCCAAGCGGATAAGTTGCTGCAGAGCAGCCAGGGAGAGTATGAGCTGCCGCAGTGGGCATTCTGGAAGAAGTGGCATCCATCACATCGCTGTGACCGTGCGAGCCGCCGGACGCTAATCGCACTTGGGGGCGAACCACCACGGTATGGCGTAGCCTCAAAGGTTCTGGCTACCTGGGTGCTGTCGAGGACAGCGCTGGTACGGTTCTGGTTTAGCGCTCGTTCTGCTCGTGGTCAACCGTATTTTAGGGGCGGCTGTTGCGCCAATCGGTAACGGTGGACGACCTTGGAAACCGGTGGTTTTCCATGGCCGGGTGGTCGTTCGTCGGTTTTCAATGTGAGCCCCTGCGAGTGGGAATGCGGAGCCTTCCCGCTCGCGTGGGCTTGGCCGATAAAGCCCCACGAGCGAGACTTGTAACGGCGACAGTCGCCACTTCTGTCGCTATGCTGCAGGCCAGGTATTACGCGGGTTGTCGCCGGTGTCGCCGTTGTCGCCAAATCAAGCACCACTCCATCTGGGGAGTCATTCTCGGTTACTGGCGGCGTCCTGTGAGCGCTCACCGTATCGGCACGACGTTGTGGTCCCTGGTTTGATTGATCGCAGATGCCGACAGGTTGCCAGTGGCCGCTTTCTGGATGTGCTCACTCCACCAAGCCATCATCGGACGCCGGCGCTCGATGTAGTCCGCTCGGTTGTAAGCGCTTCGGACTTCGTCCTTGTCGACATGCGCCAGCGCGACTTCGATCAGCTCCGGATCCCACCCATGCTCATTCAGGATGGTGCTGGCCATGGAGCGCATGCCGTGACTGACCAAGCGGTCCTGAAAGCCCATGCGTTTCAACGCCATGTTGGCGGTCTGGCTATTAGCGTGGGTACGCGGGTTTCTATCTGCCGGGAACACGTATTCTCTGTGGCCGCTATGGGGCTTGAGCGTCTCCAGTAACGCGAGTGCCTGTTCAGTCAGCGGGATGGTATGCGGGCGACGCTTTTTCATGCGCTCCGGTGGGATGGTCCAAATGCGTTTGTCGAAATCGATGTCTGCCCACCGAGTGGTGGCTGCCTCGACAGGGCGGGTCATCGTGTGCAACTGCCATTCGATCAGACAGCGCGTGACTCGCTTGATGCTGGCATTCGCGATTTCCATCATGAGCTCCGGAAGCTCGTCAGGTCGTAGCGCGGCCATGTTCTCTTTCCTGGGTTTCTTGAACACCGCCCGAATGCCACTGAGGGGGTTCGCAAAGATCAGTCCTGAATTGACCCCGTAGGTCATGATCTCGTTGAGTCGTTGGCTCAGCCGCTTCACTGTTTCGAGGCTGCCTTTGGCCTCAATCGGGCGAAGGAGCTTGATCACCATAGGAGCACTGACTTCAGAAAGCGGCGTCGATTTCATGCTAGGAAAAACATGCAGCGTGAGTGAACGCCAAATGTCCTCGGCATACGCTGGCGTCACTGAGTCTTTCTTCAGTTCGAACCAGGCGGTGGCTATCTTCTCGAAGGTGTGTTCGGTCTCAGCCAGTCTGGCTTGCCTTTGCTCATCGCGCTGGGCTTTGGGATCAATGCCTTGAGCAAGTAGCTCTCGCGCCTCGACTGCTTTCTTCCGAGCATTCGCTAATGAGAGGTCGGGGTATGGGCCGAGCGCCATATTAAGACGGCTTCTGGTCAACGGCTCGCGATAATTGAAATTCCACATCATCGAGCCACTGGCGCGTACTCGAAGCTGCAGGCCGTCGCCGTCGCTGAGGACGAAGTCTTTACCAGTTGCCTTGACTGCCTTGAGCTGGCGATCGGAGAGGCGGGTTGCGTTAGTAGGCATGGGGGCTACCTCCAGCACCGTTTTGGTATCCTGAAAGTAGCATTTGGCAGCCCGGGATACCACCTGGGATACCAAAGCGCCTGGAACTCAGAAATCCTCAAAAGTCCTCGGAAGCCCTGGAAGCCGCGTATTTACTGGATTTAAGGCACAAAAAAAGACGTCCGTGGACGTCTTTAGATGATGAAGTGGTGGAGCCGGGGGGATTTGAACCCCCGTCCGCCAGTACTCCGCTGTCGGTACTACATGCGTAGCCGTGTCTATTAAGTTAACCCTCAGCGACCCGACGGGCAGGGTGCTTTGGGCGAGTTGTGTAAGTTTTAGCCGCTTCGTCCACAACGTACTGCACGGCGATTCTGTTCTATATGACAATCATTTTGGGTTTACAGACATCCCCTGATGATTGCTGGACCCGAAGGTACCAGAAGGGAAGGCTAAGGCTGCTTACGCAGCGAGAGCGTATTCCCCGTAGGTTTCGTCATTGGCAACTATAAGAAGTTGCAACAGTGGATTTACGAGTTCTGTTACCAACTCGGCATGCACCTAAAGTTTCGCAACCGGCGTCGAATCCTAAACGGCCCCGAACTCATTGCTCAGTACAGCGTTTGAGCAACAAGCCTGCACAGTGTACGCCAATCAGCCCGCGAGGCCAACCCGAAGGTTGGCCTCGCGTTGATCAATTGTTGGTACCGGTGGCTTTGCGCATTTCCACGATGAGTTGCGAGGTTTCCGCAACGCAGTCGTCGATTTTGCCTTCGGCTTTGAGCGACTGGGCTCTGGCCACGCTGGTTTCAGCGCGCTGAACCAGCTCTGGTTTAGACGCCAACTGCGCCTTGGAATTGTTGATCGTCTGAATGTTGGCATCACACAAGTCAGCAGGCTTGTCAGCGGCGAACGAAGTGGAGGCCATCATCGAGGCAGTAACGAACAGACCTAACAGTACAGAACGCTTCATATGTATCTCCTTGAACTGAGGGATCCAGGCTTCGCTGACCGCAGGGCGAGCCACCGAATGGAGGAAAAGCCCCGATTTGTCGGGGCTTACTCTGTGGACTACCGCCTCGCTCAAGGGTTCTATTTTTTCTTCAGGCTGTTCTCGCCTGTGTCACCCGATCCACCAGATAAACCAGCCCGTGATAGTCAATCCCGCCGTGTTGCGTCAGGCCGATTTCGCACGTGCGGCTGGTGGAAATGCCTTCGCTGCAATGCTGCACCGCGTCCTTGAGCGTGCGCAGCGAATGGCTGTTCAGCTCCGGTGTGGTGAAGCCCTTGTCGCCGGCAAACCCGCAGCAATGAATGCCCTCGGGAATCACCACGTTTTTGCTGCATTTGCGCGCCAGATCGATCAGCGCCTGGCTTTCGCCGAGATGCTGCGTGCTGCACGTTACGTGCACGGCAATCGGCGCGTCCTGCGGTGTGAAATCGAGGCGATCCATCAGATGCGTACGAATGAAGCGCACCGGATCGTACAGATCCAGTCGCGTTTCGCCGATGTCCTGAACCAGCCGCAACGTACACGGGCTGGTGTCGCAATAGATCGGATCGAGGCCGCCGCGACTGGCGTGGAGCAGGGCGCTGATCAGTTCCTGGCGCTTGTGCTCGGCTTGTTCGGCGTAGCCTTTCGAGGCGAAGGGCTGGCCGCAGCAGAGGTTGTCTTGATTGTCGGGAAAGACGACTTGGTAGCCGGCCTTTTCCAGCAGGCCGCGGGTTTTGTCGTACAGCGACATTTGCTCTTTGTCGCGCGCCGCCGGGCCCATGACGCGCGACACGCAAGCGGCCAGATAAACCACTCGCGGACGCTCGTCCGCCACGCTCGGGCTGAAGCGAATGGCTTTTTCCGGTTGCGGCATGGCGTTGGTCCACAGCGGGACCTGGCCTTTTGACAAGCGCGTCAGGGTTGCCGACAGCTTCGCCAGACGCGGTGCGCCAAGGAGCATCCGCGCGCCGTTGGCGACGTGCAGAGTGAAGCGCGCGCCTTGCAGGGTCTTGGCGAAATTTCCTTCGATCCAGTCAGCGGTTTTCTGGTGGGTGGCGTGTCGGCCACGCAACTTTTTCACCAGTTCGCCGGTGTTGATGCCTACAGGGCAGCGTTGCGCACAGAGACCGGTCGCGGCGCAGGTGTCGATGCCTTGGTAGTCGTAGGCTTTTTCCAGGTCGGTGGTGTCGACGCCTGCGCGTTTTTTCGCCTGGATATCGCGCCAGATTACAATGCGCTGGCGCGGGCTCAGGGTCAGGCCTTTCGACGGGCATACCGGCTCGCAAAAGCCACACTCGATGCACTTATCCACAATCTCGTCGGCTGCCGGCAGCGGTTTCAGGTGCTTGAGGTGGATCTGCGGATCTTCGCTGAGTACCACGTCCGGATTGAGGATGCCGTTCGGGTCGAGCAGGCGTTTGAGCTGCCACATCAGTTGATAGGCATCGCTGCCCCATTCCAGTTCGACGAACGGCGCCATGTTGCGTCCGGTGCCGTGTTCGGCTTTCAGCGAACCGCCGAATTCAACAGCGACGAGTTGTGCGACGTCGTCCATGAACGCTTGATAGCGTGCGACTTCTTCCGGGCTGTTGAAGCCTTGGGTGAAGACGAAGTGCAGATTGCCTTCCAGTGCGTGTCCGAAAAGGATCGCTTCGTCGTAGGCATGTTTGTCGAACAGCTCGATCAGGCGGTTAACGCCGATCGCCAATTGCTCGACCGGGAAGGTCACGTCTTCGATGATGACTGTGGTGCCGGTTTTGCGCACGGCGCCGACGGCAGGGAAGGTGTCTTTGCGAATGGCCCAGAGCCGGGCGTTTTCCACTGGGTCTTCAGTGAAGTCGACCTGCTTTTCAACGGGGAAGTTGCGCAGGGACGCCATGATCTGCGCCAATTGTTCCCGTAGCAAAGTAGACGAGGCCGCACGGGATTCGATGAGCAGCGCGCAGGCATTTTCCGACAGCAGTTGTACGAAAGCGGGCATGCCTTTTTTGTCCTGCACCGAGCGCAGACTGCGTCGGTCCAGCAACTCCACCGCTGACACTGGTTGGCTTTTCAGCACGGTAACCGCGTTGCAGCACGTTTCGACATCCGGAAACACGATCAGCGCCGAGGCCTTGTTCGGGTGGTCGATCACGGTGTCGTAGGTCACCGCGCTGATAAAGCCGAGCGTGCCTTCGGAACCGACCAGCAGGTGGCTCAAGATATCCACAGGCTCGTCGAAATCCACCAGGGCATTGAGCGACAGGCCGGTGGTATTTTTCAGACGGTATTTGTGGCGGATTCGCGCGGCCAGTTCGGAATTGGCGCGGGTCTCGCGGCCCAATGTCGACAGGCGTTCGAGCAGATCGCCGTGGCTCGAACGAAACGCCGCAACGCTGGCAGCGTCTTCGGTATCCAGACGCGTGCCGTCAGCCAGCACCAGACGAATCCCGGCCAGCGTGTGATAGGTATTCTGTGCGGTGCCGCAGCACATGCCGCTGGCGTTGTTGGCGACAATGCCGCCGATCTTGCAGGCATTGATCGACGCCGGATCGGGACCGATCTTGCGCCCGAACGGCGCCAGCCAGGCGTTGGCTTGCGCGCCGATCACTCCGGGTTGCAGGCGGATCTGCGTGCCCTGGCCGCGAATCTCCCGCGCGTTCCAGTTATCCCCAAGCACAATCAACACAGAATCGCTGATCGCCTGCCCGGACAGGCTGGTGCCGGCGGCGCGGAAGGTCACCGGCACGTTGTCGCGCTGGGCCAGTTTCAGCAGCGCCACCACTTCGTCTTCGGATTCGACGCGGATCACCAGTTTCGGGATCAGCCGATAGAAACTCGCATCGGTGCCAAAGGCCAGGGTCGACAGCGGATCGTCAAAGCGGCGGTCCGCCGGAATCAGTTGCTCGGCGTCACGCAGGAAAGCAGCAGGAAGACTCATTGGTCCTCCAGAATCAGCACCACAAGGTCTTTCGGGCCATGCGCGCCGTACGCGAGGACCTGCTCAATATCGGCGGTTTTCGACGGGCCGGAGACCAGCAGCGCGTTGGTCGGCATGCCTTGCGCCCATTCGAATTCCTGTTGCACCTGATAGAAGTTGTCGCGGATCTCGCTGGCCTTGAGCAGGGCGAAATGGATGGGTGGCACCAGGCTCATCAAGCGCGGTTCTTCGCGGGTGGGCCAGATGATCAGGCTGCCGGTGGCGGCGATGGCGCCGAGGGTGCCGGTGAGGCTGGCCGGGGTGTCGTTGAACAGCTCGGCTTTCCACTCTTCCATCGGCCGGTCGTAGGATTTCAGTGCCGGGAGATCAGGATTATTCGCCCAGTACTGTGTGATGCGTTGCCCATGCGGCGTGGTCGGTGCGATCAGCAGGCTCGGCAATTGGCGGTCACGCAGCAGTTGCGCAAGCAGCGCTGGCCACTCGGCACCTGAGGTCAGGTGGATTTCGGTGTGCACCGCTTCCATCAGTTTGCGCAGTTGCGGGATGCGTTGTTCGGGGCTGTAGGTAAAAGGCTGCGTCACCAGATCGACATCGAAGTCATCAGCGATCGGTGTGGTGCCCGTCAGACTTTTCCGCAGTTTGCCGAGGATATTTTGCTTGGCGCTCATCAGCGATCTCCCTGTTTGGCCTGATGCTCGCGGGCCATGTCATGCAATGAACGCGCGGCGGGTTTTGGTGCGCTGTGGTTCTGCGTCCAGGGACCGACGTTTTTCGGCGTCAGTGCGCGCAGGCGAGTGGCGAAAAAAATGAATAGTCGGTACAGCGCCGGCGAGCTATTGAGCTTGGCCCAGGCGTTCCAGATAAACCGCTCCTTGCGCGAATACTTGCTGCCTTGGCCGCGCATCACCTGATTCGGTGCGTCCGGGGCTTTGACGTTTTCTTCGCGCAGACGCCGCAGGATGGCCGGGATCGGAATTTTTACCGGGCAGACCTCACCGCATGCACCGCATAGCGAAGACGCGCTCGGGTGATCTGGCACTTTCGCGAGGCCGACCATGTGCGGGGTGATGATTTTGCCGATCGGACCTGGATAGACCTCGCCGTAGGTGTGGCCACCGACGCGGGTGTAGACCGGGCAATGATTCATGCAGGCGCCGCAGCGGATGCAATTGAGGGTCTGGCGCAATTCGCTGTCGGCGAAGGCCTGGCTGCGACCGTTGTCGAGCAGCACCAGGTGCACTTCTCGCGGGCCGTCGAGTTCATGCTCCTTGCGCGGTCCGGAGATCATGTTGACGTAAGTGGTGATCGGAATGCCCAGCGCCGAGCGCGTCAGCAGTGACAGCAGCGGCACCACGTCGCGCAGGTTTTCCACGACTTTTTCGATGCCGGTGACGGCGATGTGCACGGGGGGCACGGTGGTGGTCATGCGCCCGTTGCCTTCGTTTTCCACCAACAGCAGGGTGCCGGTTTCGGCCACGGCGAAGTTGACGCCGGAGACGCCGATGTCCGCTTCGAAGAATTTCTGCCGCAGGACCCTGCGACCGATCTGAATGAGTTGGTCAACGTCCTTGGTGTATTCCACGCCAAGTTTGTCGTGGAACAAGGACGCGACCTGACCGGCATTCTTGTGGATCGCCGGCATAATGATGTGTGAAGGCTTCTCGTGGTCGAGCTGGACGATGTACTCCCCCATGTCGGACTCCAGACATTCAATGTCCCGAGCCTCGAGGAAATGGTTCATCTCCATCTCTTCGCTGACCATCGATTTGCCCTTGATCACTTGCCGCGCCTCGTGAGCGCGGATGATCGATAAGACGATGCCATTGGCCTCGTCCACCGTTTCCGCCCAGTGCACTGTCACACCGTTGCGGGTCAGGTTCTGTTCAAGTTGCTCAAGCAGATCGGGCAACCTGGACAGCGCGCGGGCCTTGATCGAATTGCCCAGTGCGCGCAAGTGTTCTCTTTCGTGGGCATCGCTGAAAGCCGCTGCCCGCTTGGTCATCAGTGAATCCATGGCCGTGCGGAAGTTGTTCCGCAACTGCGCATCGCCCAGGGCATTGTGTGCCCGGGTGCGAAAATCTTCTTCTACAGCGACCGTAGGAATTATCGCTGAGGTGCTCATTGCGCACCTCCGGATCGCTGCCAGAGGAAGCTGGCCAGGTGTTGGCCGCGCAACGCTTCCTGCTGTTTCTCCAGTGCGCCGTTGATGTTCATCAGACAGCCGCAGTCGGCGCTTAGTACCTTGTGCGCGCCGGATTCCTTCAACGCTCGGGTCTTGTCAGCCACCATCGCGCCGGAAATGTCTGGCATACGGACGCTGAATGTCCCACCGAAGCCACAGCATTCGCTTTCGTGATCGTGGTTGACCCGCTCCACGTTGCTCAACTGCGCCAACAACTCGCGGCCGTGCAGGTGGGTGTTCATTTCGCGGCGCGCCGAACACGAAGTGTGCAGCGCGACTTTCACCGGTTCGCCGCTGTCCTTGAGCTGCACCTTGCAGACGAACAGCAGAAATTCGGCCAGTTCATAAGTGCGCGCTGCGAGAGCCTGCACCTGTTTCAACGTTTGCGGCTCGTCCTTGAACAAGTCGGCGTAATGTTCGCGCAGCATGCCGGCGCAGGAACCCGACGGCACCACCACCGGATAATCCCCGGCGAACAGCGCCAGTTGCGAGCGCGCCACCGTCCGCGCCTGCTCGGTGTAACCCGAGGTGTAGGCCGGTTGCCCGCAGCAACTCTGCCCTTGCGGGTACTCAACCCGAATCCCTTCACGCTCCAGCAGACGGATCGCGTCCATCCCGGCTTCGGGGTAGAACAGGTCGACCACACACGTGCCGAACAGATAGACCCGCGACGGTTTCTCGCTGGGGTATTGCCGAGGTTCGGGCAGTGGCGGTGCCACGCGAGTCGCGTTCGGCACAGCGTTGTAAAAAAGCTCGCTCATCAGGCGTGTCTCCGGGTGGGCCCGGTTATCCGTCTGCTGCGGCTGCTGAATATAAAGCGCGTTGCTTTCAGCAGCCTTACAGACCCGGTGGTGAATGGCTGACGCCGGATCACGGGCCGGCGTCGGTTTTTTCCGTGTTGTATGTAGTCTTAATGCACCAGCATGCCGGTGAACCAGTAGGCCTGAGCCAAGGTGATCAAACCGACAATCGTTGCAAAGAATAGGCTGTGCTTGAGGGTGAAGCGGAACAGATCCGATTCCTTGCCGACCAGACCGGTTGCGGCGCAGGCCACGGCGATCGATTGCGGCGAAATCATTTTGCCGGTCACGCCGCCGCTGGTGTTTGCCGCTACCAACAGGGTGTCGTTGACGCCGATCTGGTGCGCGGTGGTCGCTTGCAGCGAACTGAACAGCGCGTTGGACGAAGTATCGGAGCCGGTCAGGAACACGCCCAGCCAGCCGAGGAACGGCGAGAAGAACGGGAACGCAGCGCCGGTTCCGGCCAATACCAAAGCCATGGTCGAGGACATGCCGGAGTAGTTGGTGACGAAGGCGAACGCCAGCACCATGCCGATCGACAGGATCGGCCAGCGCAGTTCGTAGAACGTCTCTTTCAAAGTGGTCAGACCAGTTTTGAAATTGATCTTCAGCACCAGCATCGAAATCAGTGCGGAGAAGAAAATCGCCGTGCCGGTCGCGGAAATCGGATCAAGTTTGAATACCGCCGGGATGGCCGTCGGGTTGGCTACGATTGGCGCGGTTTTGATCACCAGTTGGTCAAGATGCGGAATGGCGAAATTGAAGACCCAGCTGTACATCGAGCCGCCCGCTGCGAACATCGCTTTGAAGGGCTTCAGTGTCCAGATCGTCACCAGTACGGTGAGGATCAGGAATGGCGACCAGGCCTTGATAATTTCACTGAGGCTGTAGGGCGAAGCCACGGTCGTGCGCTTCTGGCCGAAACCGCCGACGCTGGCGCTGACCACCGAGGCGGACACGGCGCCGACGATGTGCTGGCCGGCGGCGCGTCGGGGTTGCCAGACTTTCAGAAACAGGGTCAGGGAAATCAGGCTGGCCAGGGCCGAGGTGATGTCCGGCAGTTCCGGGCCGATGAAGTTGGACGTGAAGTACTGAGTGATGGCGAAGCTCAAGCCTGCCACCAGCGCGGCCGGCCAGGTTTCCCGCACGCCGCGCAGGCCGTCCATCATGAACACCAGCCAGAACGGCACGAACAACGACAACAGTGGCAGTTGGCGGCCGGTCATGGCGCCGATCTTGAACGCGTCGATACCGGTGACCTGGCCTGCGACGATGATCGGAATCCCCAAGGCACCGAACGCGACCGGCGCAGTGTTGGCGATCAGGCACAGACCGGCGGCGTACAGCGGATTGAAGCCCAGTCCTACAAGGAGTGCGGCAGTAATCGCCACCGGCGCGCCGAAACCGGCGGCACCTTCCAGAAATGCGCCGAAGCAGAAGCCGATCAGCAGCACTTGCAGGCGCTGGTCGTCAGTAATCGACAGGACCGAGCTGCGGATGACTTCGAACTGACCGCTTTTCACCGTCAGTTTGTAGAGGAACACCGCCGCGACAATGATCCAGGCAATCGGCCACAGACCGTAAGCGAAGCCATAACCGGCAGCGGCGAACGCCATGTCCACCGGCATTTGGAAGGCGAAAATTGCCACGGCAATCGATAGGGCGAGGGTGATGCTGCCGGCCACGTGGCCTTTGAGGCGGAACACCGCCAGCGCGAGGAAGAAAAATACGATGGGGATGACGGCCGCGAGAGCGGAGACGCCGAGACTGCCGAGCGGGCTGTAGAGCTGTTGCCAGGTTTGCATAGTGGGGTGGCCCCTAATTGTTGTTGGTCAGGCACTGTCAGCGTTCTTGGATAATTGGTAAGACCAATTTACAATCGCTGTTGGCTAGGGTAAAAGCCTTGATGGCGGTGTGTCAATTTGCCGCCCTGAAACTTTCGTCGAAGATGCGGTGCAGAAGGCAACTGATCCGGTTTGGCGAAGTGGCGTCTGGCAGGTGTGGGCGGCGCGCGGATAGGCCAGAATAGACAGCCCGGCGAGCGGTCGGGATCGTGGAGAAATGAGTTATGGGCTTTGATCAGATTCGGCAGCGCCGTTTGTCTGACGATATTGTCGAGCGCCTTGAAGGGATGATCCTCGAGGGCACGCTGAAGTCGGGCGAGCGGCTTCCGGCGGAGCGCACACTGGCCGAACAATTTGGCGTATCACGCCCGTCATTGCGTGAGGCGATCCAGAAGCTGGCGGCCAAAGGCTTGCTGGTCAGTCGTCAGGGCGGCGGCAACTATGTGGTGGAATCCCTCGGCTCGACGTTCAGTGATCCGCTGTTGCAATTGCTCGAAAGCAATCCCGAGGCGCAACGGGATTTACTGGAATTTAGACATACTCTGGAGGCATCGTGCGCCTATTACGCCGCATTGCGCGCCACCGATGTTGATCGCGAGCGGCTGACCGCCGCGTTCGAAGAGCTCCAGGATTGCTATTCGCGTCATGACGAAGTGAGCCGGGCCGAGGAAGGCGCGGCGGATGCGAAATTTCATTTGGCGATTGCCGAGGCCAGTCATAACGCCGTGTTGCTGCACACCATTCGCGGGCTGTTCGATCTGCTCAAGCGCAACGTCGTGACCAACATTGGCGGCATGTACAAGCAGCGCACGGAAACCCGCGACATGCTGATTACCCAGCACCGCGAATTGTATCTGGCGATTATCGAAGGACGGGCGGAGCAGGCGCGTGAAGTGTCCAGCCGACATATTTTGTATGTGCAGGAAGTGCTTGAAGAGGTGAGGCAGGAGGTTCAGCGCATGGCTCGGGCGGAGCGGCGCAAGGGGATGTGAGGTGGCAGATTAATTGTGGCGAGGGAGCTTGCTCCCGCTGAGGCGCGCAGCGGCTCTCGCTTTTATCGATAATCGCGAGAACCAAATGCGCCTGCTGCGCAGTCGAGCGGGAGCAAGCTCCCTCGCCACAGGCCGGGAATCAGTCTTCCTTGCCCTTGTTGCGCACCGCACGTTGCAGTTCACGACCGGCATCGCGCTCGCGCTCGGTGTCACGCTTGTCGTATTCCTTCTTGCCCTTGCCCAGAGCGATCTCGCACTTGACCATGTGCTTGCTCCAGTACCAGGACAGGCAGACGCAGGCGTAACCCTTTTGCTGCACGGCGGCGGCGAGCTTTTCCAGCTCGCGGCGGTTGAGCAGCAGCTTGCGCGTGCGCACCGGGTCGGCGATGACGTGGGTACTCGCGGTCATCAACGGCGTGATGTGGCTGCCGAGCAACCATGCTTCGCCGTCCTTGAGCAGCACATAGCTGTCGACCAGCTGTAGCTTGCTCGCCCGCAGACTTTTTACTTCCCAGCCGGCCAGGACCAGACCAGCCTCGAACTTGTGCTCGATGAAGTAATCGTGTCGCGCCTTTTTGTTCTGCGCGATGGTCCCTGTTGGGTGTTTCTTCTGTTTAGCCATAGGGGCGGCATTATATGGAGTTGTTTGGCTGTCGGCTACGGTGTTGCTGCGTGCTTGAGCAGGTTGAGTGAATCCCGGACAATGCGGCCTCTTTTTCTAACGCTTGGGCGTGATAAACGATGTCGACAGACAAGGTTTCTGTCCACGGCAGTTGGGCTAGCCGCTGGGTATTCATACTCGCCGCGACCGGTTCGGCCGTGGGACTGGGTAGTATCTGGAAGTTCCCGTACATGGTCGGGGTCTACGGCGGCGGTGCGTTTGTACTGATGTTCCTGGCGTGCATCGCGCTGATCGGCGTCCCTGTCATGCTCGCCGAAACCCTGATCGGCCGGCGTGCGCGGCAAAGTCCGGCGAATGCCCTGAAGGTCCTGGCGCTGGAAGCCGGGCACTCGGCCAAATGGTCGTGGGGCGCGTTTGCCGGGATGATCACGGCGTTGCTGATTCTGTCTTTCTATAGCGTGGTTGGCGGCTGGTCGCTGGATTACATCGTCGATATGGGTCGCGGAGATTTTCAGGGCGCGACGGCTGATCAGGTTGGCGCGTACTTCGGCAATGTCATCTCCAATCCGTGGCGCCTGACACTTTGGCACACGATTTTTATGCTGCTGTCGGCCTATGTGATCGCCAAAGGCGTCGTCGCCGGGCTTGAGCGCAGCCTGCGGATCATGATGCCGTTGCTGTTCGTGATGATTCTGGTGCTGCTGGGTTACAGCATGACCACCGGGCATTTCATGGAAGGCGTGCATTTCATGTTCGACTTCCACCCGGAAAAAGTCCTCGACGGCCTGCTGCCGGCGATGGGGCACGCGTTCTTCTCGCTGAGCGTCGGGGTCGGCTCGATCATGATCTATGGCGCCTACATGCCGAAGAACACCTCGCTGTCGGGCACGGTTGTTGGCGTGGCGTTGCTGGATACCTTCGTTTCACTGGTGGCCGGTCTGGCGCTGTTTCCTATTGTGTTCGCCGCTGGCCTGAACCCAAGTGAAGGCCCGGGCCTGATGTTCGTCAGCCTGCCATTTGCTTTTGGTAATGTATTTTTCGGCCAATTGATGGGCGTAGTGTTCTTTGTGCTGGTCGCGGTGGCAGCCTGGAGTTCGGCGATTTCCTTGCTCGAACCGATGGTGGCTTATCTGGTTGAACGCACGAAAATCAGCCGCACCTGGGTGACTTTCTGGCTGGCGTTCACCTGCTGGTTCGTTGGTCTGGGCACCGTGTTCTCCTTTAATATCTGGAAGGAGGCCAAGTTTTTCGTGAACGAAGGCGGGGTATTCAGCCTCTACCAATGGGGTGCGCAGAGCGGCCTGGACTTCTTCGGCGTGATCGATTTCTTCACCTCGCGGATCATGTTGCCGTTGGGCGGCCTGTGCTTCGTACTGTTCGCCGGGTGGGTGATGGGGCGCGAAGCGGTACGTGACGAATTGTCGATCCGCAATCCGTTGCTGTTTGCCCTGTCTTTGTTCTTGATGCGCTACGTGGCGCCTATCGGCATTCTTGTAGTATTTGCCGCTCAGCTCTGGAAGTAACGCTTACATGACGACACATATTCAACGATCGGCGCTGCTGCCTTACCCGGCGCAATTTCTCTACGACCTGGTCAACGACGTGGCGCGTTATCCGGAATTTCTGCCGTGGTGCTCGGAGGCCGAAGTGCTGGAAAGCTCGCCGGAGCACATGCGCGCCAGTGTCGGCGTGGCGAAGGGCGGCCTCAGTCAGCATTTCGTCACGCGCAATACGCTGGTGCCGGGGCAGTCGATCGAAATGAACCTTGAAGAAGGTCCTTTCAATCAATTGCACGGCGTCTGGGTATTCAAGGCGCTGAACGAAAAGGCCTGCAAGATCAGTCTGGATTTGTCCTTCGATTACGCCGGGCCGCTGGTGCGCGCTACGTTGGGCCCGCTGTTCAATCAGGCCGCCAATCAGTTGGTGGATGCTTTCTGCCAGCGCGCCAAGCAGATGCACGGTTGAGCCGATGATCGACATAGAAGTCGTCTACGCGGCGGTTGATCGGCAGGTTTTACGCGCGGTCAGCGTGGCTGAGGGCGTGACCGTTCGCGCGGCGGCGCAGGCATCGGGAATCGCGGCAGAGTTTCCTGAGCTGAATCTGGCGGAGTGTCCGCTGGGTATTTTTGGCAAAGTGGTTGCCGATGCCGATTCACGCGCGGTTCAAGCGGGTGATCGCATCGAAATCTACCGACCGTTGCTGGCCGATCCTAAAGAAGTACGACGCTTGCGCGCGGCGAAAGCGACCGAGGCCAAAGCCCGGAATACTTGATTGGCACAAACGGCAGGCAATAAAAAACCCGGAATCTCCGGGTTTTTATTATCTCGCGAATTACTGCGGCGAGGTGTCCAGCGGCTCTGGCGTTGGAACCGGTACGGTTTCCACACCATCGACTTCTTTCTGGATCTGATCCAGCATCGAACCGGGCTTGGCCGGTTTTTCCGCTGCTGGCTTCTCGGCGTTTTCAGCAGGCGCGGTCACGGTTGTGCCACTGTCCTTGCCGAGAATGGCTTCGTCACGGCTGACGCCCGGCATGAAGTCACCGGACAGGCTGACAAGCTGGTCGTTGGAATTGAAGATAACGCTGATGCGTTCCTGTTGGCGTTCACCGCCACCCGGTTGCAGGCTGTACAGATAATCCCAGCGATCGGCATGGAACGTGTCGGCAAGCAGAGGGTTGCCCATGATAAACCGTACTTGCGGCCGGGTCATTCCCGGGCGTAACTGGTCTATCATGTCCTGCGTGACGACATTGCCCTGCTGGATGTCGATTTTGTAAACCCCGGGGAATGAACAACCGGCGAGTGCGAGCAGTCCCACAAAGGTGAAACTGGTTAGCAAGAGCTTGGTGTTTTGCATCGGTGGGCGACTTCCACTATCTTGGCTGGGACAACGTAAACGCCGATCATACCCGCATTAAGAGAAGCTGCGAAGCAGCATCGCGAGAAAGCTGACCATGGTTGAAAATAGCGAACTACGCAAAGCCGGCCTCAAAGTGACCCTGCCACGGGTCAAGATCCTGCAAATGCTCGACTCCACCGAGCAGCGCCACATGAGTGCCGAAGACGTCTACAAGGCGTTGATGGAAGCTGGTGAGGACGTCGGTCTGGCCACGGTTTACCGTGTTCTGACTCAGTTCGAAGCGGCTGGCCTCGTGGTCCGCCACAACTTCGACGGCGGCCACGCGGTCTTCGAACTGGCTGATGGCGGCCACCACGACCATATGGTCAACGTGGAATCGGGTGAAGTGATCGAGTTCTTCGACGAAGAAATCGAGAAACTTCAGAAATCGATTGTCGAGAAGCATGGCTTCGAGATGGTTGATCACAACCTGGTGCTGTACGTACGCAAGAAAAAGTAAGCATGTCGCGCGAATTTTTTATTCGCGAAACGAACGAAGGCGACCCAAGGGTCGCCTTCGTGCTTTCTATTACTTGTTAAGCCTTCGCGGTCACTACCATTTTTTTCGCGTGGGCCAGGGACTCCTTGGTCAGATCGATACCACCAAGCATCCGCGCGACTTCTTCGATGCGCTCATTCTTGCTCAGCTTCGCGACGGCCGTGTGAGTCGCTTTTTCATCGCGGACCTTATGCACGAACAGATGCTGATGTCCCTGCGCCGCCACTTGCGGCAAGTGGGTCACGGTCAGCACTTGGCCACGATCACCGAGGCGCCGTAATAACTGGCCGACAATCTCGGCAGTCGGGCCGCCAATACCTACGTCGACTTCGTCGAATACCAGCGTGGGAACGCGAGACGTCTGTGCGGTGATCACCTGAATCGCCAGGCTGATCCGCGACAGCTCACCCCCGGATGCCACTTTTGCCAAGGCCTTGAGCGGTTGACCAGGGTTGGCGCTGACCAGCAGTTCGACCTGCTCCAGTCCGTTCGGCAGCAGTTCGTCGCTGTTATTGGCTTTCAATTCGATGGTGAACCGACCGCCAGGCATGCCCAGTCGCTGAATTTCCTGTTCCACCGCACTGGCGAGACCGCCCGCCGCCTGATGGCGAAGGTCGCTGAGTTCGCGTGCTTTCTGTTGATAGTGGCGGGCATAGGACGCCAGCTCTTCACCCAGGCGCTCGATGGATTCGTCATTGGCGTTGAGGGTTTCAATTTCATCCAGCAGCTTCTGTTGCATCTCGGCGACTTCGGTGGGCTGGATCCGGTGTTTACGCGCCAGGGTATAGATCGCGTCGAGGCGTTCTTCCAGGTATTGCAGGCGCGCCGGGTCGGCGTCGAAATTGTCGAGGAAGCGGTTGAGCTCGCCGACCGCTTCTTCAACCTGAATCTGCGCGCTGGTCAGCAGACTGCTGGCTTCGCCGAGTGCACCGACCGAGTTGTTCACGCTGGACAAGCGGTTGAGGCTCGCGGTGAGTGCATTGAGCACGTTGCCGGAATCGCTCTCGCTGCATTGCTCAACCACCTGTCGGCAAATGCCGAGCAGGGCTTCGGCGTTGGTCAGGTTCTTGTGTTCCTGCTCCAGTTGTTCCAGTTCGTTTTCGCCGAGGCCGAGGTTTTCCAGTTCTTCGAGCTGATAGCTGAGCAGTTGATGGCGGGCGCGTTGCTCATCGCCGGAATTGGAAAGGCGCTCCAGCTCTTGCCGGGTCTGGCGCCAACGCTGGGCGGCGAGTTGCACCTGGCGGGCCAGGTCGGTGGCGCCAGCGTATTCGTCGAGCAGGCGGCGATGGGTGTCGGTTTTCAGCAGCGACTGATGTTCGTGCTGGCTGTGGATGTCGATCAGCAATTCGCCAAGGGCTTTGAGATCGCCAAGCGGGCAGGGCGTGCCATTGATATAGCCGCGCGACCGGCCCTCCGAGGTAATGACCCGACGCAGAATGCACGGCCCGTCGATGTCCAGATCGCGCTCGGCCAGCCAGGCGCTGGCTTCGGGGATGTCCGCAAGGTCGAAGGTCGCCAGAATATCGGCCTTGTCGGCGCCCGGCCGCACCACGCCGCTGTCGGCACGATCGCCCAGGGTCAGGCCCAGCGCATCGAGCATGATCGACTTGCCGGCGCCGGTTTCCCCTGTGATCACGCTCATCCCGCGATCGAGTTCGAGATCGAGATGTTCAACGATGGCGTAGTTGTGTACAGACAGGTGCACCAGCATGACGGCCGCTCCCAGGCTTGAGGTCTGGTTATTTATACAGTGTTTTGTTTCGCCCTGACAATCACCTCCTTTAGCTCGATTTGCTTGAATGGAAGATCTTCTTAGCGCGTTCGGGAATGAGAAAGCGGCACTTTTTTGTAGGGTTAATTTTTCAAAGCCCTTGAAGCCTGATTTTGCGGCCCCATATACCGGGGCAGAAGCGCGAGTCAGGCTCGCGGACGAAATTGAAAGGAGAATTCCATGGCTGACGAACAGACAGTAGATACGCAAAACCCAGAAGCCAATCAGGCGCCGGAAGGTTCGGGGGATGACCTGGCGACCCGTGTGCAAGTGCTCGAAGAGCAATTGGCCGCCGCGCAGGATCAGTCTCTGCGTGTAGCTGCCGATCTGCAGAACGTCCGCCGCCGTGCCGAACAGGATGTCGAGAAGGCGCACAAGTTTGCGCTGGAAAAATTTGCCGGCGACCTGCTGCCGATCGTCGACAGCCTGGAGCGCGGTCTCGAACTGTCGAACCCGGACGATGAAAGCATCCGTCCGATGCGCGAAGGCATCGAGCTGACCCTGAAAATGTTCAACGACACCCTCAAGCGTTATCAGCTTGAAGCGATCGATCCGCATGGCGAACCGTTCAACGCCGTTCTCCATCAGGCAATGGCCATGCAGGAAAGCGCTGACGTCGAACCGAACAGCGTCCTGAAAGTGTTCCAGAAGGGCTATCAGCTAAATGGTCGCCTGCTGCGCCCGGCCATGGTCGTGGTCAGCAAGGCCCCTGCGCCAGTTTCGCCTTCGATTGATGAACAGGCTTGAAATTAGCCGCAAGGCCCCCATTTAGAAGTCAAGCGTTTAAGTGCTACCGCAGTTAGCCACCACTGCTGCGGCAACAAAATCCAAAGTTTCGGGAGAGTGAACATGGGCAAAATTATCGGTATCGACCTAGGGACTACCAACTCCTGCGTCTCCGTGCTGGAAAACGGCAAGGCTAAAGTTATTGAAAACGCTGAAGGCGCGCGTACCACGCCGTCGATCATCGCTTACGCCAACGACGGCGAAATTCTGGTAGGTCAGTCGGCCAAGCGTCAGGCTGTGACCAACCCGCACAACACCCTGTACGCAGTAAAGCGTCTGATCGGTCGTCGTTTCGACGAAGAAGTTGTGCAGAAAGACATCCAGATGGTCCCTTACAAGATCGTCAAGGCTGACAACAATGATGCCTGGGTTGAAGTGAACGGCCAGAAAATGGCACCGCCACAAATCTCGGCTGAAATTCTGAAGAAGATGAAGAAGACCGCCGAAGACTACCTCGGCGAGGCAGTGACCGAAGCGGTGATTACCGTTCCGGCCTACTTCAACGACAGCCAGCGCCAGGCGACCAAAGACGCCGGCCGCATCGCCGGTCTGGACGTAAAACGTATCATCAACGAACCGACCGCAGCCGCGCTGGCTTACGGTATGGACAAGGCCAAGGGCGATCACACCGTGATCGTTTATGACCTGGGTGGCGGTACGTTCGACGTTTCCGTGATCGAAATCGCTGAAGTTGACGGCGAGCACCAGTTCGAAGTGTTGGCCACCAACGGTGACACTTTCCTGGGCGGTGAAGACTTTGACATTCGTCTGATCGACTACCTCGTTGACGAATTCAAGAAAGAAAGCGGCATGAACCTCAAGGGTGACCCGCTGGCCATGCAGCGCCTGAAAGAAGCCGCTGAGAAAGCCAAGATCGAGCTGTCGTCCGCTCAGTCGACCGACGTCAACCTGCCGTACATCACTGCAGATGCCACCGGTCCTAAGCACCTGAACGTGAAGATCTCGCGTGCCAAGCTCGAAGCACTGGTTGAAGACCTGGTTCAGCGCACCATCGAGCCTTGCCGCATCGCCATGAAAGACGCCGGTATCGACGTTGGCGCGATCAACGACGTGATTCTGGTCGGTGGTCAGACCCGTATGCCACTGGTGCAGAAGCTGGTGACCGATTTCTTCGGTAAAGAAGCACGTAAAGACGTCAACCCTGACGAAGCCGTTGCCATGGGTGCCGCGATTCAGGGCGCTGTTCTGGCCGGTGATGTGAAAGACGTTCTGCTGCTCGACGTCAGCCCGCTGACCCTGGGTATCGAAACCATGGGTGGCGTGATGACCGCGCTGATCGAGAAAAACACCACGATTCCTACCAAGAAATCGCAAGTGTTCTCGACTGCCGACGACAACCAGGGCGCTGTGACCATTCACGTTCTGCAGGGCGAGCGCAAGCAAGCCGCACAGAACAAATCGCTGGGCAAGTTCGACCTGGCCGACATTCCACCTGCTCCACGTGGTGTGCCGCAGATCGAAGTTACCTTCGACATCGACGCCAACGGCATTCTGCATGTCGGCGCGAAAGACAAGGCGACCGGCAAGACTCAGTCGATCGTGATCAAGGCCAACTCCGGTCTGTCCGACGAGGAAATCGAGCGCATGGTGCGTGACGCCGAAGCTAACGCTGAGGAAGACCGCAAGTTCGAAGAGCTGGCCGCTGCCCGCAATCAGGGCGACGCACTGGTTCACTCGACTCGCAAGATGGTCGCTGACGCCGGTGACAAGGTCACTGCCGAAGAGAAGACTGCAATCGAAGCTGCAGTGGTTGCCCTGGAAGCCGCCGTCAAAGGCGACGACAAGGCTGCCATCGAAGCCAAGGTTGAAGAGCTGTCGAAAGTCTCCGCTCCGGTTGCTCAGAAGATGTACGCCGAACAGGCTCAGCCAGCTGATGGCGCGGCCCCGCAAGGCGAATCGGCTGAGAAGGCTGACGACGTTGTCGATGCCGAGTTCGAAGAAGTCAAAGACCACAAGTAAGTTGTTGGTCGCCCGGTTGACTGCCTTGCGGCGGTGACTGGTAGGATGTCGCCGCGCGGGAGCTTGCCTCCCGCGTTGGCGTATCTGGAATACGCGAATTTTTACAGCATGCGACAACGCTCGCTTGCTGGCGGTATGGCTGAAAATGCTCCTGCTTTTCTCGCCGCAGATACCGCATCAATCAAGACCAGGATCGTTGAATTGACGTGAGTTGGGTCCGGGCCTTAATGGGGGCTCAACGAGTTTGGCGAGGCTCAGGAGAGGTTTGCCGAACGTCCTTAAGGGTGCAAAGAAACTTATGGCAAAGCGTGACTATTACGAAGTATTGGGTGTCGAGCGGGGCACGAGCGAAGCGGACCTGAAGAAGGCCTATCGCCGCCTGGCAATGAAGCACCACCCCGACCGTAATCCGGGCGACAAAGCTTCGGAAGAGGCATTCAAAGAGGCCAACGAGGCCTATGAAGTGTTGTCCGATGCCAGCAAGCGCGCGGCATACGACCAATATGGTCATGCCGGCGTCGACCCGAGCATGGGCGGCGGCGGTGCCGGTTTTGGCGGGCAGAACTTCTCCGACATCTTTGGCGACGTCTTCAGTGACTTCTTCGGCGGCGGTCGCGGCGGTTCCCGTGGCGGCGCCCAGCGTGGCAGCGATTTGCGCTACACCCTGGAGCTGAATCTGGAAGAAGCGGTGCGCGGTACTACCGTGAACATCCGTGTTCCGACGCTGGTCAATTGCAAGCCGTGCGATGGTTCGGGCGCCAAGAAAGGTTCGTCGCCTTCGACCTGCCCGACCTGCGGCGGTATCGGCCAGGTGCGCATGCAGCAGGGCTTCTTCTCGGTGCAGCAGACCTGCCCGCGCTGCCATGGCCAGGGCAAGATCATTTCTGATCCGTGCGACTCCTGCCACGGCGACGGTCGCGTCGAAGAATACAAAACCCTTTCGGTCAAAGTGCCGGCTGGCGTCGACACCGGCGACCGCATTCGTCTGTCCGGCGAAGGCGAAGCGGGTACCCAGGGCGGGCCGACTGGCGACCTGTACGTTGTCATCAATGTACGCGAGCACGACATCTTCCAGCGTGACGGCAAGCATCTGTTCTGCGAAGTGCCGATCAGCTTCGTCGATGCGGCGCTGGGCGGCGAGCTGGAAATTCCGACCCTCGACGGTCGCGTCAAACTGAAAATCCCTGAAGGCACCCAGACCGGCAAGCAGTTCCGCGTGCGCGGTAAGGGCGTTGCGCCAGTGCGTGGCGGTGGTGCCGGCGATCTGATGTGCCGTGTGGCTGTCGAAACGCCGGTCAATCTGAACCGTCGTCAGCGCGAACTGCTGGAAGAATTCCGCAGCTCCCTGGCCGATGACAACAGTCACTCGCCGAAAACCACCGGTTGGTTTGATGGTGTGAAACGCTTCTTCGGCGATTTGTAAGGAGTCGGCATGCGACGTATTGCAGTGATGGGCGCCGCCGGGCGCATGGGCAAGACCCTGATCGAAGCGGTGCAGCAAACGCCGGGCGCCGGCCTGACCGCTGCGGTGGATCGTCCTGACAGCACGCTGGTCGGTGCGGATGCCGGTGAGCTGGCAGCGCTGGGCCGTATCGGCGTGCCGCTGTCCGGTGATCTGGATCGTGTGGTTGAAGAATTCGACGTACTGATCGACTTCACCCATCCGACCGTGACCCTGAAGAATCTCGCGTTCTGCCGCAAGCACGGCAAGGCGATGATCATCGGCACGACCGGTTTCAGTGTCGAAGAGAAGCAATTGCTGGCCGACGCGGGCAAGGACATTCCGATCGTCTTTGCCGCCAACTTCAGCGTTGGCGTCAACCTGTGCCTGAAGTTGCTCGACACTGCTGCACGGGTGCTGGGTGATGATGTCGATATCGAAATCATGGAGGCTCATCACCGCCACAAGGTTGATGCGCCGTCGGGCACGGCAGTACGTATGGGCGAGGTGATTGCCGATGCGCTGGGTCGCGATCTGAAAAAGGTCGCGGTCTACGGTCGCGAAGGACAAACCGGTGCGCGTGAGCGTGAAACCATTGGTTTTGCCACTGTGCGTGCCGGCGACATCGTTGGTGACCACACCGTGCTGTTTGCTGCTGATGGCGAGCGCGTCGAGATCACTCACAAGGCTTCTAGCCGCATGACCTTCGCCAAGGGCGCGGTGCGTGCGGCGCTGTGGCTGGATGGTCGCGAGCCAGGTCTGTATGACATGCAGGACGTGCTCGACCTGCGTTGAGCCGTTGCTGAACCCGGTGCAAACGCCCTGTTTGCGCCGGTTTTTACCGCTTGGCGACGACCTGTCGCATTCTCCGGTCTTTTAGGCTCTTTAGCGGTGGACCAAAAACGCCCTTTTCTGTAAGCTACAGCTTTAGTGTGTCCACTAAAAGCGCGCAGAATAATTTCAGTGAAGAAGCGGGGTGACGTGTCCATACGTCACTCCGCTTTTTTACAACCTGCGATCGCCCTTTCATGCGTTATTTACGGGAGGTCTTCTTGACTAAGCCAGCCATACTTGCCCTTGCTGATGGCAGCATTTTTCGCGGCGAAGCCATTGGAGCCGACGGTCAGACCGTTGGTGAGGTGGTGTTCAACACCGCAATGACCGGCTATCAGGAAATCCTTACCGATCCTTCCTACGCCCAGCAGATCGTTACCCTGACTTACCCGCACATCGGCAACACCGGCACCACGCCTGAAGACGCCGAGTCTGACCGCGTCTGGTCCGCTGGCCTGGTCATCCGTGACCTGCCGCTGGTCGCGAGCAACTGGCGTAACACGATGTCCCTGTCCGATTACCTGAAAGCCAACAATGTCGTGGCGATCGCCGGTATCGACACCCGTCGCCTGACCCGCATCCTGCGTGAAAAGGGCGCTCAGAACGGCTGCATCATGGCCGGTGACAACATCTCCGAAGAAGCGGCCATCGCCGCTGCGCAAGGCTTCCCGGGCCTGAAGGGCATGGACCTGGCGAAAGTCGTCAGCACCAAGACTCAATACGAATGGCGCTCGACTGTCTGGGATCTGAAAACCGACAGCCACGCGACTATCGAAGCTTCTGAGCTGCCTTACCACGTGGTCGCTTACGACTACGGCGTCAAGGTCAACATCCTGCGCATGCTGGTCGAGCGCGGTTGCCGCGTCACCGTGGTGCCGGCGCAAACCCCGGCTGCCGACGTGCTGGCGCTTAAGCCAGACGGCGTGTTCCTGTCCAACGGCCCGGGTGACCCTGAGCCGTGCGACTACGCGATCCAGGCGATCAAGGAAGTGCTGGAAACCGAAACTCCGGTATTCGGTATCTGCCTCGGTCACCAGTTGTTGGCCCTGGCTTCCGGCGCCAAGACCCTGAAAATGGGCCACGGCCACCACGGTGCCAACCACCCGGTGCAGGATCTGGACACAGGCGTGGTGATGATCACCAGCCAGAACCATGGTTTTGCAGTAGACGAAGCCACCCTGCCAGCCAACGTGCGCGCGATCCACAAATCGCTGTTCGACGGCACCCTGCAAGGTATCGAGCGCACCGACAAGAGCGCGTTCAGCTTCCAGGGCCACCCTGAGGCGAGCCCGGGCCCGAACGATGTTGCGCCACTGTTCGACCGCTTCATCAACGAGATGGCCAAGCGACGCTAAGCGTTCGCCTTGAGACTGTAGAGAGAAGCGCTCGAGGGTGGCCCCGTTGACGGCGGCCCCTTCGGGACTTCAGAAATCGATCAAGACGGCTTGCCGACTGACCTGCGGATTTGAGTGACAACCCATGCCAAAACGTACAGACATTAAAAGCATCCTGATTCTCGGCGCTGGCCCGATCGTGATCGGCCAGGCCTGCGAATTCGACTACTCCGGCGCCCAGGCCTGCAAAGCCCTGCGCGAAGAGGGTTACCGCGTCATCCTGGTGAACTCCAACCCGGCCACCATCATGACCGACCCGGACATGGCCGACGCCACCTACATCGAGCCGATCAAGTGGCAGACCGTGGCCAAGATCATCGAAAAAGAGCGTCCGGACGCCGTGCTGCCAACCATGGGTGGCCAGACTGCGCTGAACTGCGCGCTGGACCTGGAGCGCGAAGGCGTTCTGGAGAAATTCGGCGTAGAGATGATCGGTGCCAACGCCGACACCATCGACAAGGCTGAAGACCGTTCGCGTTTCGACAAGGCGATGAAGTCCATCGGCCTGGCGTGCCCGCGTTCCGGTATTGCCCACAGCATGGAAGAAGCCAACGCGGTCCTCGAGACTCTGGGCTTCCCGTGCATCATTCGTCCGTCCTTCACCATGGGCGGCACCGGTGGCGGTATTGCGTACAACCGTGAAGAGTTCGAAGAAATCTGCGCCCGTGGTCTGGATCTGTCGCCGACCAAGGAGCTGCTGATCGACGAATCGCTGATCGGCTGGAAAGAATATGAAATGGAAGTTGTCCGCGACAAAAAGGACAACTGCATCATCGTCTGCTCGATCGAAAACTTCGACCCGATGGGCGTGCACACCGGTGACTCGATCACCGTTGCGCCGGCGCAGACCCTGACCGACAAGGAATATCAGATCCTGCGTAACGCCTCCCTGGCGGTACTGCGTGAGATCGGCGTCGAAACCGGCGGTTCCAACGTTCAATTCGGTATCTGTCCGAACACTGGCCGTATGGTCGTGATCGAAATGAACCCGCGCGTTTCGCGTTCCTCGGCACTGGCCTCGAAAGCCACTGGTTTCCCGATCGCCAAGGTCGCGGCCAAACTGGCGGTGGGTTACACCCTTGATGAGCTGTCGAACGACATCACCGGCGGCAAGACCCCGGCGTCCTTCGAGCCTTCGATCGACTACGTCGTGACCAAACTGCCACGTTTCGCCTTCGAGAAATTCGCCAAGGCTGACGCGCGTCTGACCACGCAAATGAAATCGGTGGGCGAAGTCATGGCCATCGGCCGGACCTTCCAGGAATCCCTGCAGAAAGCCCTGCGTGGTCTGGAAGTCGGCGTTTGCGGTCTCGACGAGAAGCTCGATCTGAGCAACCCGGAAAGCATGAGCGTGCTCAAGCGCGAGCTGACCGTACCGGGCGCCGAGCGTATCTGGTACGTGGCGGACGCCTTCCGCGCCGGTCTGTCGGTCGAAGACATCTTCGGCATGAACATGATCGACCCATGGTTCCTGGTGCAGATCGAAGACCTGATCAAGGAAGAAGAGAAGGTCAAGACCCTCGGTCTGTCCTCGATCGACCGCGACCTGATGTTCAAGCTCAAGCGCAAAGGCTTCTCCGATCAGCGTCTGGCCAAGCTGCTGGGTGTGACCGAGAAGAATCTGCGCACGCACCGTCAGAAACTCGAAGTGTTCCCGGTCTACAAGCGCGTTGACACCTGCGCCGCCGAATTCGCCACCGACACCGCTTACCTCTACTCGACCTACGAGGAAGAGTGCGAAGCCGCGCCGTCGGGTCGCGACAAGATCATGATTCTGGGTGGCGGTCCGAACCGTATCGGCCAGGGCATCGAGTTCGACTACTGCTGCGTTCACGCTGCCCTCGCTCTGCGCGAAGACGGCTACGAAACCATCATGGTCAACTGCAACCCGGAAACCGTTTCCACCGACTACGACACTTCCGACCGTCTGTACTTCGAGCCGGTAACCTTGGAAGACGTGCTGGAAATCTGCCGCGTCGAGAAGCCGAAAGGCGTGATCGTCCAGTACGGCGGTCAGACTCCGCTGAAACTGGCTCGCGCTTTGGAAGCGGCCGGCGTGCCGATCATCGGCACCAGCCCGGACGCCATCGACCGCGCCGAAGACCGTGAGCGTTTCCAGCAAATGGTCGAGCGCCTGAATCTGCGTCAGCCGCCAAACGCCACCGTGCGCAGCGAAGACGAAGCGGTTCGCGCTGCAGCGAAAATCGGTTATCCGCTGGTGGTGCGTCCGTCCTACGTACTGGGCGGCCGCGCGATGGAAATCGTGTACAAGGAAGACGAGCTCAAGCGTTACCTGCGTGACGCGGTGCAAGTGTCCAACGACAGCCCGGTGCTGCTCGACCACTTCCTCAACTGCGCCATCGAAATGGACGTGGATGCGGTTTGCGACGGCAAAGACGTGGTAATCGGCGCGATCATGCAGCACATCGAACAGGCCGGTGTTCACTCCGGTGACTCCGCATGCTCGCTGCCGCCGTACTCGCTGCCAGCGCACATCCAGGACGAGATGCGCGAACAGGTCAAGAAAATGGCTCTGGAACTGGGCGTTGTCGGCCTGATGAACGTGCAGCTGGCTTTGCAGGGCGAAGACATCTACGTCATCGAAGTCAACCCGCGCGCTTCGCGTACCGTGCCGTTCGTGTCCAAGTGCATCGGCGTGTCCCTGGCCATGATCGCTGCTCGCGTGATGGCCGGTAAGACCCTGAAAGAAATCGGCTTCACCAAAGAAATCATCCCGAACTTCTACAGCGTGAAAGAGGCGGTGTTCCCGTTCGCCAAATTCCCTGGCGTTGACCCGATCCTCGGCCCAGAGATGAAGTCCACCGGTGAAGTGATGGGCGTCGGCGATACCTTCGGTGAGGCGTTCGCCAAAGCCCAGATGGGCGCCAGCGAAGTGCTGCCGACCGGCGGTACCGCGTTCATCAGCGTGCGCGACGACGACAAGCCACTGGTTGCAGGCGTGGCCCGTGATCTGATCAACTTGGGCTTCGAAGTGGTCGCCACTGCCGGCACTGCCAAGCTGATCGAAGCAGCAGGCCTGAAAGTGCGCCGCGTGAACAAGGTGACCGAGGGTCGTCCGCACGTGGTCGACATGATCAAGAATGACGAAGTCACGCTGATCATCAACACCACCGAAGGTCGTCAGTCGATCGCCGATTCGTATTCCATTCGTCGTAACGCCCTGCAGCACAAGATTTACTGCACCACGACCATTGCTGCGGGCGAAGCGATCTGCGAAGCGCTGAAGTTCGGTCCGGAAAAGACCGTGCGCCGCTTGCAGGATCTCCACGCAGGATTGAAGGCATGAGCATAACCAAGTACCCGATGACAGTTCAGGGCGCCAAAGCCCTGGAAGAAGAACATGCTCACCTGACCAAGGTCGTTCGTCCGAAGCTCAGCCAGGACATTGGTACGGCCCGCGAGTTGGGTGACTTGAAAGAAAACGCTGAATACCATGCTGCGCGCGAACAGCAAGGCATGGTCGAGGCGCGGATTCGTGACATCGAAGGCCGTATGCAGAACGCTGTGATCATCGACGTCACCACCATTCCGCACACCGGCAAAGTGATTTTCGGCACAACCGTTGAAATCGCCAATGTCGAGACGGATGAAAGCGTCACTTACCACATCGTGGGTGAGGATGAGGCTGACTTCAAACTCGGCAAGATTTCCGTCGGTTCGCCGCTGGCCCGCGCCTTGATCGGCAAGGAAGAGGGCGACGTGGTCGCCGTCAAAACGCCAAGCGGCGTGATCGAGTACGAGATTGTCGAAGTTCGTCACATCTGAAAGAAGGCGCCCGCTGCATGCGGGCGCCATGCTTTGGCAACTGACCCAGATGCTTTGGGTCGGTGGTCTATGGTTGATTCACATCGGTTTGCAGCCGGCGTTGGGCCAGATCGGTCTGGCGCCGCTGTTGATCGACGAAGTAGCCAGCGCATTTGAAGTGTTGGTGGTGGGTTTCGCCGCTTTATGCGTGGTCTTTCAGGTTTTGGTGCTGGTACAGGCCGAGGGCCCTGGCAGTCTATGGCGGGATTTTCGCGGGCAGGTGCTGTTAATGGCGTTGTACGCGTGCGCGATGTATATCGCAGTGCGTGTCGGCTGGCCGGATGCGCAGCGCTGGCAGGTGTTCAGTTATCTGGTGCTGGGCTTTTCCGGGCTGGTACTGGTGATGCAGCCAGTGCCGGGATGGAGTGGCAGGGTGCGCGAAGCACACCCCTGACCCGGGTCATCACTTGAAGCGATGAACGTTCGACAGCTGCTTGTTGACGCTGAAGTTCTTGCGGTAAATCAGTGCCATCTTGCCGATGACCTGAACCAGGTCCGCTTTGCCGACCTTGCACAGTTCGGCGATGTGCGCCAGGCGCGACTCGCGGTCGAGGATATTGAGCTTGACCTTGATCAGCTCGTGATCCGCTAAGGCGCGTTCAAGTTCGGCTAACACACCTTCAGTCAAACCGTTGTCCGCCACCGTCAACACTGGCTTGAGGTGGTGGCCGATGGATTTGTACTGTTTCTTCTGCTCTGGAGTGAGCGGCATAATCTGACCCTTTCGTCTGGATTCTGTAAAATGGCGGCCATTTTACCCGAGGGTTCGTGGATCCGCCCAATTAATCACGACCCTTATCATCGAGGTGCCCAATGGCGCGTTCCAAGACAAGCCTTGGTTGGCTGAAAAGACATGTCAACGATCCTTATGTGAAGCAGGCGCAGAAGGATGGCTACCGCTCGCGTGCGAGTTACAAGCTTCTGGAGATCCAGGAAAAATACAAACTGATCCGTCCGGGCATGAGCGTAGTCGACCTCGGCGCGGCGCCGGGTGGCTGGTCGCAAGTCACCAGCCGGCTGATCGGCGGTCAGGGGCGTTTGATCGCTTCTGACATTCTGGAAATGGACAGCATCCCTGACGTGCATTTTATTCAGGGCGACTTCACTGAGGATGCCGTGCTTGCCGAGATTCTTGAGGCCGTGGGTAATTCACAGGTGGACCTTGTGATTTCCGATATGGCCCCCAATATGAGTGGTACGCCCGAAGTGGACATGCCCAAAGCCATGTTTCTCTGCGAGCTCGCCCTTGATCTGGCGGAGCGGATACTCAAGCCCGGTGGCAATTTCGTTATCAAGATTTTCCAGGGCGAAGGGTTCGATGTTTATCTGAAGGATGCTCGCAAGAAATTCGACAAGATCCAGATGATCAAGCCAGACTCCTCCCGTGGCAGCTCCCGTGAGCAATATATGTTGGCTTGGGGCTACCGCGGCGGTAATGAATAAAACGGGTTTTTTCGGTGGGGCGATAGGTTTTTCATATTTCGCTCTGCCTGCATAAGCGAATATTGTGTAGAAAGTGTTTCACAAAGGGTTACAGACAGCGCCTGCCAGAGTTGTAGGTAATGTAGTAAGTTAGGCCGGTGAATATCATGCGAAGCGCGCGCCAGTAGCGGAGCTTGCTTCAGAGGGTAGTTAATTGAACGATATGGCAAAGAATCTGATCCTGTGGTTGATCATCGCGGCTGTCCTGGTGACGGTGATGAACAACTTCTCCAGCCCTAACGAGCCGCAGACCCTCAACTATTCCGACTTCATCCAGCAGGTCAAGGATGGCAAGGTCGAGCGTGTAGCCGTTGATGGCTATGTGATTACCGGCAAGCGCACCGATGGCGACAGCTTCAAGACCATTCGTCCGGCCATTCAGGACAATGGCTTGATTGGCGACCTGGTCGACAATCATGTAGTGGTTGAGGGCAAGCAGCCTGAGCAGCAAAGCATCTGGACCCAGCTTCTGGTGGCCAGCTTCCCGATCCTGGTGATCATCGCGGTGTTCATGTTCTTCATGCGCCAGATGCAGGGCGGTGCCGGTGGCAAGGGCGGGCCGATGAGTTTCGGCAAGAGCAAGGCGCGCCTGCTTTCCGAAGACCAGGTGAAAACCACCTTGGCTGACGTTGCCGGTTGCGACGAAGCCAAGGAAGAAGTTGGCGAACTGGTTGAATTCCTGCGTGATCCGGGCAAGTTCCAGCGCCTGGGCGGTCGCATTCCGCGCGGCGTGCTGATGGTTGGCCCACCGGGTACCGGTAAAACCTTGCTGGCCAAGGCGATTGCCGGCGAAGCGAAAGTGCCGTTCTTCACCATTTCCGGTTCTGACTTCGTCGAGATGTTCGTCGGTGTCGGTGCCAGCCGTGTCCGTGACATGTTCGAACAGGCCAAGAAGCACGCGCCTTGCATCATCTTCATCGATGAGATCGACGCCGTAGGTCGCCATCGTGGCGCCGGTATGGGCGGCGGTCATGACGAACGTGAGCAGACCCTCAACCAGTTGCTGGTAGAGATGGACGGCTTCGAAATGAATGACGGCATCATCGTGATTGCTGCCACCAACCGTCCAGATGTACTCGACCCTGCGCTGCTGCGTCCGGGCCGTTTCGACCGTCAGGTTGTGGTTGGTTTGCCGGACATTCGTGGTCGCGAGCAGATTCTGAAAGTGCACATGCGTAAAGTGCCAATGGGCGACGACGTTGCTCCGGCCGTGATCGCACGTGGTACCCCGGGCTTCTCCGGTGCCGACCTGGCCAACCTGGTCAACGAGGCCTCGCTGTTCGCTGCGCGCAGCGGCAAGCGTATTGTCGAGATGAAAGAGTTCGAGCTGGCCAAGGACAAGATCATGATGGGCGCCGAGCGCAAATCCATGGTCATGTCCGAGAAAGAGAAGCAGAACACCGCTTATCACGAAGCCGGTCACGCCATTGTTGGTCGTGTCGTGCCTGAGCATGACCCGGTGTACAAGGTCTCGATCATCCCGCGCGGTCGAGCGCTGGGTGTGACGATGTTCCTGCCGGAAGAGGATCGCTACAGCCTGTCCAAGCGTGCGCTGATCAGTCAGATCTGCTCGCTGTATGGCGGCCGTATCGCTGAGGAAATGACCCTGGGCTTCGACGGGGTTACGACCGGTGCCTCGAACGACATCATGCGTGCCAGCCAGATTGCTCGAAACATGGTCACCAAGTGGGGCCTGTCGGAAAAGCTCGGCCCGCTGATGTACGCCGAAGAAGAGGGTGAAGTATTCCTCGGTCGCGGCGGCGGTGGTCAGGCTGCCAGCTTCTCCGGTGAGACAGCCAAGCTGATCGACTCTGAAGTGCGCAGCATCATTGATCACTGCTACGGCACCGCCAAGCAGATCCTCACGGACAACCGTGACAAGCTCGATGCAATGGCTGATGCGTTGATGAAGTACGAAACCATTGATGCCGAACAGATTGACGACATCATGGCGGGTCGTACGCCTCGCGAGCCGCGCGACTGGTCAGGTGGCACCGGTACGCCTCCGCCGCCCGTCGTGCAGGACGAGCGTCCGGAAAAACCGATTGGCGGTCCGGCTGCTGACGTTTAAGGCTTGAAATGACTTCTGTACAGTCCCTGACCCGGTTGCCTTGCGGCAACCGGGTTCTTGATTTGGCCCAGACGCATGTCATGGGCATTCTCAATGTCACTCCTGATTCCTTCTCCGATGGTGGCCGCTACAGCCAGCTCGATGCGGCGCTGCGTCATGCCGAAGCGATGGTGCTGGCCGGTGCGACACTGATCGATGTCGGTGGCGAGTCGACCCGGCCGGGTGCACGAGCAGTTTCGCCGCTGGAGGAGCTTGAGCGCGTAGCGCCGGTCGTCGAGCTGATCAGTCGCGAGCTGGATGTCATTATCTCGGTCGATACGTCGACCCCTGCCGTCATGCGTGAAAGCGCGCGGCTTGGCGCCGGATTGATCAATGACGTGCGCTCGCTCAGGCGCGATGGTGCACTGGACGCGGCGGCGGCAACCGGGCTGCCGGTCTGTCTTATGCACATGCTGGGTGAGCCTGGCGATATGCAGGACAATCCGCAGTATCAGGATGTCACCCGCGAGGTTGGCGAGTTTCTTGTTGAGCGAATGGCACAATGTGCGCTAGCGGGTATTCCTGCCGAACGTATCATCCTCGACCCCGGTTTCGGTTTCGCCAAAACCCTGCAGCACAATCTAAGCTTGTTCAAGCATATGGAAGACCTGCATGCGCTGGGGCGACCGCTGTTGGTCGGTGTGTCGCGCAAGAGCATGATCGGGCACGCCTTGAATCGTCCCGTGGGCGAGCGACTGTACGGCGGTCTGGCGCTGGCGGCACTGGCATCGGCCAAAGGGGCGCGTATATTGCGCGTCCATGATGTGGCGGAAACGGTAGACGTGGTGCGGATGATCGCGGCCGTGGAATCAGCCGAATAAGAATGATGGAGTACTTATGAGCAAGAAATATTTTGGCACCGACGGCATTCGTGGTCGTGTCGGTGTTTACCCGATTACTCCTGACTTCATGCTCAAGCTCGGCTGGGCGGCGGGCATGGCGTTCCGCAAGATGGGCGCCTGCAAGGTGCTGGTTGGCAAGGACACGCGAATTTCCGGCTATATGTTCGAATCTGCACTCGAGGCAGGCCTGACATCGGCGGGTGCTGACGTGATGCTGCTGGGCCCGATGCCGACACCGGCCATTGCTTACCTGTCGCGTACGTTCCAGGCCGAGGCCGGCATTGTCATCAGTGCCTCGCACAACCCCCATGACGATAACGGCATCAAGTTTTTCTCTGGCAAGGGCACCAAACTGCCGGATGAGGTCGAACTGATGATCGAGGAATTGCTCGATGCACCGATGACCGTGGTCGAGTCGAGCAAGATCGGCAAGGTGTCGCGAATCAACGACGCGTCCGGGCGCTATATTGAATTCTGCAAGAGCAGCGTGCCGACCGGTACCAGCTTCTCCGGCCTCAAGATTGTCCTCGACTGCGCCCACGGTGCGACCTATAAGGTGGCGCCCAGTGTTTTCCGCGAGCTGGGTGCGGAAGTTGTCGTGTTGTCGGCACAGCCAAACGGGCTGAATATCAACGACAACTGCGGCTCGACCCATATGGATCAGTTGCAGGCTGCGGTGCTGGCCGAGCACGCCGACCTGGGTATCGCGTTCGATGGCGACGGTGATCGGGTCTTGATGGTCGATCACACAGGCGCCATTGTTGATGGTGACGAACTGCTGTTCATCATTGCCCGCGACCTGCATGAGCGCGGAAAGCTGCACGGCGGTGTAGTAGGTACCCTCATGAGTAACCTTGGGCTCGAACTGGCCCTGGCGGATCTTTCGATTCCGTTCATTCGCGCCAACGTCGGCGACCGATATGTGATTGCCGAATTGCTGGAACGCGACTGGCTGGTCGGTGGCGAGAATTCGGGGCATATCGTTTGCTTCAATCACACGACCACCGGCGATGCGATCATCGCGGCGCTGCAGGTGTTGATGGCACTGAAGACTCGCAATGAAGGCTTGGCGCAGTCTCGTCAGGCATTGCGCAAATGTCCCCAGGTGCTGATCAATGTGCGTTTCGGTGGTGGCGAAAGCCCGCTGGAGCATCCCGCTGTGAAGGAAGCCAGTGCGCGTGTTACTCAGGCCATGGCAGGGCGCGGTCGAGTGCTCCTGCGCAAGTCCGGGACAGAGCCGCTCGTGCGTGTGATGGTCGAAGGCGAGGACGAAACTCAGGTTCGCGGCTACGCCGAGGAACTGGCAAAACTGGTAACTGAAGTTTCTGCCTGATACGGCTTGCCAGCCATGATTGTGTTGGGTAACATCTGCGCCCACTTTGACCGACGAGGTACAGCATGCGTCGCCCTATGGTAGCTGGTAACTGGAAGATGCACGGTACCCGCGCCAGCGTCGCTGAGCTGATCAACGGCCTTCGTCATCTGGCCTTGCCAAGCGGTGTTGATGTCGCGGTATTCCCGCCTTGCTTGCATATCAATCAAGTGATTGATGGCTTGAAAGGCAAGTCGATTTCGGTCGGCGCGCAGAATTCTGCGGTGGAAGCCATGCAAGGCGCATTGACCGGTGAAATTGCGCCGAGTCAATTGGTGGATGCAGGTTGTTCCCTCGTGCTTGTCGGGCACTCCGAACGCCGCCAGATTCTGGGCGAGCGAGACGGAATGCTGAATCGCAAGTTCGCAGCGGCACAGGCATGTGGCTTGATCCCGGTGTTGTGTGTAGGGGAAACCCTTGAGCAGCGCGAAGCCGGAAAAACTCTTGAGGTTGTCGGGCGTCAGCTGGGCAGCATCATCGAGGAGCTGGGTGTCGGTGCCTTTGCCAAGGCAGTCATTGCTTACGAGCCGGTCTGGGCCATTGGTACCGGACTGACTGCAACGCCGCAACAGGCTCAGGATGTGCATAAAGCCATTCGCGAGCAGTTGGCGGCAGAGAATTCTGAAGTCGCACGAGGTGTGCGGCTTCTATACGGCGGCAGCGTGAAGGCGGCCAATGCGGTCGAACTGTTCGGCATGCCGGATATCGATGGGGGGCTCATTGGTGGAGCTTCCCTGAATGCAGATGAGTTCGGTGCGATCTGTCGCGCCGCGGGAAACTGAAAAAATGCTGGAAACAGTCGTAGTCGTTTTTCATCTGCTGGGTGCATTGGGCGTAGTTGCTCTGGTTTTGCTGCAGCAGGGTAAGGGTGCGGACGCTGGCGCGTCTTTCGGAGCAGGTGCTTCAAATACTGTGTTCGGAAGCCAAGGTTCCTCTACCTTTCTTAGTAAGTTTACTGCTATACTTGCCGCCGGTTTCTTCATAACCAGCTTGGGGTTAGGTTACTTTGCTAAAGAGAAAGCTCATCAGCTAACTCAAGCAGGATTGCCAGATCCAGCAGTGTTGGAAGTACCTAAGCAACAACCGGCTTCTGATGATGTCCCGGTGCTTCAAGAGCAAAAGTCGGCTACTCCAGCGACTGACGTACCTCCAGCTCAAGAGCAGAAGTAAGAAGGGTTTCAAACGTAGTTTTGCCGAGGTGGTGGAATTGGTAGACACGCAACCTTGAGGTGGTTGTGCCCATAGGGTGTAGGGGTTCGAGTCCCCTTCTCGGTACCAATTAGTCAGGAGAGCCCGCTGTTGCGGGCTTTCTTGCAGGTGGAAGGTTACATTGACCCTAGAAGGGATCGGTCGTATACTTCCGCCCCAGCTTTGTCGCGGGGTGGAGCAGTCTGGTAGCTCGTCGGGCTCATAACCCGAAGGTCGTCGGTTCAAATCCGGCCCCCGCAACCAGTTTCAGGAGCCCCTTTTAAGGGGCTTTTTGTTAGCTGGACACTTCAACGCCGCTGTTCGACGGCGTTTCAAGGATGGGCGTTATGCCCATTTTTTTATTTTGCAAAGCATGCACATATCATGCACTAGGGGGTTCAGGTGTCGAGCAAGCTAGAAGAGTTGCAGGCCTTGCTGGCCCCGGTGGTCGTGGCCCTGGGCTATGAATGCTGGGGTATCGAGTTTTCGGCTCAGGGTCGGCACTCGATGTTGCGCGTTTATATTGATAAAGAGGGCGGCGTGCTGGTGGACGATTGCGCCATTGTCAGCCGTCAGATCAGCGGTGTTCTGGATGTCGAAGATCCAATTGCCGTTGAATACACCCTTGAAGTTTCCTCGCCAGGCATGGAGCGCCCACTGTTCACTCTTGAGCAGTTCGCCCAGTTCGTTGGTGAACAAGTGAAGATCAAGCTGCGCTCGCCTTTTGAAGGTCGACGCAACTTTCAGGGCCTTCTGCGCGGTGTAGAAGAGCAGGACGTCGTGGTGCAGGTAGAAGACCACGAGTTCCTGTTGCCGATCGATATGATCGACAAGGCCAACATTATTCCCAGTTTTTGACTGAGACGCGGATCCCGCGGATCCAATGGCTTGCGAAAGGCGAGGCGTACGATGAGCAAAGAAGTACTGCTGGTTGTTGAGTCGGTATCCAATGAAAAGGGTGTACCGGCAAGCGTAATTTTTGAAGCGCTGGAGCTGGCCCTGGCCACTGCTACCAAAAAGCGTTTTGAAGACGAAGTTGACCTGCGTGTGGAAATCAACCGCCACACCGGTTCTTACGAAACTTTCCGTCGCTGGACGGTCGTCGAAGAGAATGATCTCGATGATCCGGCCATCGAAACCTGGCCAAGCAAGGTTGCTGAAACGCATCCTGGTGCCAAGGTTGGCGACGTCGTTGAAGAAAAAATCGAATCGATCGAGTTCGGCCGCATTGCTGCACAGACTGCCAAGCAGGTCATTGTGCAAAAAGTGCGTGAAGCCGAGCGCGCACAGGTGGTTGACGCCTATCGCGAGCGCCTGGGAGAAATCATCTCCGGCACCGTGAAGAAAGTCACCCGCGACAATGTGATCGTCGATCTGGGTAACAACGCTGAAGCGTTGCTGGCCCGTGAAGACATCATTTCTCGCGAAACCTTCCGTGTCGGCGTGCGTCTGCGTGCGCTGCTCAAGGAAATCCGCACCGAGAACCGCGGCCCGCAGTTGATCCTGTCGCGTACCGCGCCGGAAATGCTGATCGAGCTGTTCCGTATCGAAGTGCCGGAAATTGCTGAAGGCCTCATCGAGGTCATGGCTGCGTCCCGTGATCCGGGTTCGCGCGCCAAGATCGCCGTTCGCTCCAAGGACAAGCGCATCGATCCACAAGGTGCTTGCATCGGTATGCGCGGTTCGCGCGTCCAGGCAGTATCGGGTGAATTGGGCGGTGAACGTGTTGATATCGTGCTGTGGGACGACAACCCGGCGCAGTTCGTGATCAACGCCATGTCCCCGGCCGAGGTTGCGGCAATTATTGTTGACGAAGATGCCCATGCCATGGACATCGCCGTTGGCGCAGACAATCTGGCTCAGGCCATCGGTCGCGGTGGTCAGAACGTACGTCTGGCCAGCCAATTGACTGGCTGGACCCTGAACGTGATGACCGAATCGGACATCCAGGCTAAGCAGCAAGCGGAAACCGGCGACATCCTGCGCAACTTCATCGACGAGCTGGAAGTCGACGAAGAACTGGCTCAGGTGCTGGTTGACGAAGGCTTCACCAGCCTGGAAGAGATTGCCTACGTACCGGTGGAAGAAATGCTCAACATCGACGGCTTTGACGAGGACATCGTCAACGAGCTTCGCGCTCGCGCCAAGGATCGTTTGTTGACCAAAGCCATCGCTACTGAGGAAAAGCTGGCAGACGCCCATCCGGCCGAAGACCTGCTCTCGCTTGAGGGTATGGACAAGGATTTGGCGATGGAACTGGCGGTGCGCGGCGTAATTACCCGCGAAGACCTGGCCGAGCAGTCTATTGACGACCTGCTCGACATCGACGGCATTGACGATGATCGTGCCGGCAAGTTGATCATGGCCGCCCGAGCCCACTGGTTCGAGTAATTAGGCGCGGCCTGAGGAGAGAAGTGCATGACGCAAGTCACGGTGAAACAACTGGCCGATGAGGTCAAAACACCGGTAGAGCGCCTGTTGCAGCAGATGCGTGAGGCAGGTCTGCCGCACACCGCCGCCGACGAAAATGTGACTGACAGTGAGAAGCAATCCCTGCTGACTCACTTGAAGAGCAGTCACAAGGCGAAAGTGGAAGAACCACGCAAGATCACGCTGCAGCGTAAAACCACCAGCACCCTGCGTGTGGCTGGTAGCAAGAGCATCAGCGTTGAAGTTCGCAAAAAGAAAGTTTTCGTACAGCGCAGCCCGGAAGAAATCGAGGCCGAGCGCAAGCGTGAACTGGATGAGCGTCGCGCAGTAGAAAATGCTGCCCGTCAGAAGGCTGAAGAAGAAGCCAAGCAACGCGCCGAAGAAGAAGCGCGTCGCCAGCCTGCTGCTGCGCAGAACGCTGCCAGCAACGCCGTTTCGGCGCCGGCTGCCGCAGCCGAGCCTGTTCGCGAAAGCGCACCGGTGGTTGCCGCTGCTCCAGCGCCATCGGCTGACGTTCGCAACAAGCAGAACGAACAGCGCCGCCCGGACAAGCCACGTGCAGACGACAACAATCGTCGCAGCGGTGGCGGCGATGGCGAGCGCAAAAACGCTCCGCATCGTGCTTCGGTCAAAGAAAAAGCCCCGGCGCCACGTGTGGCACCTCGTACCACCGACGAAGAAAGCGATGGCTTCCGTCGTGGTGGTCGCGGCAAGGCCAAGCTGAAGAAGCGCAACGCCCACGGTTTCCAGAGCCCGACCGGCCCTGTCGTGCGTGACGTGCAGATCGGCGAGACCATCACCGTTGGCGATCTCGCCAACCAGATGTCGGTCAAGGCTGCTGAAATCATCAAGTTCATGTTCAAACTGGGCACCCCAGCGACCATCAACCAGGTGCTTGATCAGGAAACTGCTCAACTGGTAGCCGAAGAACTGGGCCACAAAGTGACCCTGGTCAGCGACACCGCCCTGGAAGATTCCCTGGCCGAGTCCCTGAAGTTTGAAGGTGAGTCGTTCTCCCGTGCTCCAGTCGTGACCGTAATGGGCCACGTTGACCACGGTAAAACTTCCCTGCTCGACTACATTCGTCGTGCCAAGGTAGCGGCTGGCGAAGCCGGCGGCATCACCCAGCACATCGGTGCATACCACGTTGAAACTGATCGCGGCATGGTCACTTTCCTCGACACTCCGGGTCACGCTGCGTTTACCGCAATGCGTGCCCGTGGTGCCAAGGCGACCGACATCGTGATCCTCGTGGTTGCAGCGGACGACGGCGTGATGCCGCAAACCATCGAAGCGGTTCAGCATGCTCAGGCTGCTGGCGTGCCTCTGGTGGTTGCGGTGAACAAGATCGACAAGCCGGGCGCCGATCTCGATCGCATCCGCAGCGAACTGTCGGTTCACGGCGTGACTTCCGAAGAGTGGGGTGGTGACACACCATTCGTTCCGGTTTCGGCGAAGATGGGTACTGGCGTGGACGAGCTGCTTGAAGCCGTTCTGCTGCAAGCCGAAGTTCTCGAACTGAAGGCAACCCCGTCGGCTCCTGGCCGTGGTGTTGTGGTTGAATCGCGTCTCGACAAGGGCCGTGGCCCGGTTGCGACCGTGCTGGTTCAAGACGGTACCCTGCGTCAAGGCGACATGGTTCTGGTCGGTTCGAACTATGGCCGCGTGCGTGCCATGCTCGACGAGAACGGCAAGCCAATCAAGGAAGCCGGTCCTTCCATCCCTGTCGAGATTCTCGGCCTGGACGGTACGCCGGACGCTGGCGACGAGATGAGCGTGGTTGCCGACGAGAAGAAAGCCCGTGAAGTGGCTCTGTTCCGTCAAGGCAAGTTCCGCGAAGTCAAACTGGCTCGCGCTCACGCCGGCAAGCTGGAAAACATCTTCGAAAACATGGGTCAGGCCGAGAAGAAGACGCTTAACATCGTCCTCAAATCCGACGTCCGTGGTTCGCTGGAAGCGTTGAACGGTGCCTTGAATGGCCTGGGCAACGACGAAGTACAAGTGCGCGTAGTGGGTGGCGGTGTCGGTGGTATCACCGAGTCCGACGCCAACCTGGCACTGGCTTCCAACGCTGTACTGTTCGGCTTCAACGTGCGTGCCGATGCCGGCGCTCGCAAGATCGTCGAGCAGGAAGGTCTGGATATGCGTTACTACAACGTGATCTACGACATCATCGAAGACGTCAAGAAAGCCTTGACCGGCATGCTCGGCAGCGATGTTCGCGAGAACATCCTGGGTGTGGCCGAAGTGCGCGACGTGTTCCGTTCGCCGAAGTTTGGCGCGATCGCCGGTTGCATGGTGATCGAAGGTGTTTTGCACCGTAACCGTCCGATCCGTGTACTGCGTGAAGACATCGTTATCTTCGAAGGCGAGCTGGAATCCCTGCGCCGCTTCAAGGATGACGCATCCGAAGTCCGTGCCGGCATGGAATGCGGTATCGGCGTGAAGAGCTACAACGACGTCAAAGTCGGCGACAAGATCGAAGTCTTCGAGAAGGTTCAGGTTGCTCGCAGCCTCTGACTCGCGCATTTCAAGGGCCACGATGGGCCGTAGCATGCAAATGCACGGCACAGCGTCCGGACTCTAAACGCAACGCCCGGTCTGGCTTTTGTCAGGCCGGGCGTTTGCCGCTTTCAGACCTTGCGGATCTCACCGCTGGGCAGTAACAGGTAACAAATCATGGCAAAAGAATACAGCCGTACCCAACGTATCGGCGATCAGATGCAGCGCGAGCTGGCTCAACTGATCCGTCGCGAAGTCAAGGATCCGCGCGTCGGCCTCGTCACCATTACCGCTGTGGAAGTGTCCCGTGACGTCGGTCACGCGAAAATTTTCATCACCGTGATGGGCCAGGACAACGCTGAAGACATCGCGCAAAGCATCAAGGTGCTGAATGCCGCCGCAGGTTTCCTGCGCATGCAACTGGCCCGTGAAATGAAGCTGCGCAGCGTGCCGCAATTGCACTTCCACTACGACGAGTCCGTCGTGCGTGGCGCGCATCTGTCGGCATTGATCGAGCGTGCCGTGGCTGAAGACAATCAGCACGTTGCCGCTCCTGCACCTGAAGACACCAAGGAGTAATTCGGTGGCTCAGGTCAAACGTATCCGTCGTAACGTCAGCGGCATCATCCTGCTGGACAAGCCGTTGGGGTTCACCTCCAACGCCGCCTTGCAGAAGGTGCGCTGGCTGCTCAATGCCGAGAAGGCCGGGCACACCGGCAGCCTCGACCCGCTGGCCACCGGCGTGCTGCCGTTGTGCTTTGGCGAGGCGACCAAGTTCTCGCAATACCTGCTCGATTCCGACAAGGGCTACGAGACTCTGGCGCAATTGGGCAAGACCACCACCACGGCCGATGCCGAAGGTGAGGTTTTGCAGGAGCGTCCGGTGACCGTTGGTCGCGCCGATGTCGAAGCGGTGCTGCCGAAATTTCGCGGGCAAATCAGTCAGATACCGCCGATGTACTCGGCGCTCAAGCGTGATGGCCAGCCGTTGTACAAACTGGCACGTGCAGGCGAAGTAGTGGAGCGCGAACCGCGTTCTGTTACTATTGCGCGCTTGGAATTGCTGGCCTTCGAAGGCGATACTGCGCGGCTTGCGGTGGACTGCAGCAAGGGCACCTATATTCGCACCCTGGTGGAGGATATCGGTGAGCAACTCGGTTGTGGTGCGTACGTCGCAGAACTGCGTCGGACCCAGGCCGGGCCTTTTACCCTGGCGCAAACCGTGACCCTCGAAGAGCTGGAAGCGGTACATGCCGAAGGCGGCAACGAAGCGGTCGATCGCTTCCTGATGCCATCGGACAGCGGCCTGCAGGATTGGCCGTTACTGCACTTCTCCGAAGCGAGCGCGTTCTACTGGCTCAACGGCCAGCCGGTGCGTGCCCCGGATGCGCCGAAGTTCGGCATGGTGCGGGTACAGGATCACAATGGTCGCTTCATCGGTATCGGTGAAGTGAGCGAAGACGGGCGCATCGCGCCGCGTCGCTTGATTCGGTCAGAATGACCGGAACCGGTCTGCGAAAGCGGGCCGGCGAGTGTGGCTGTTAACAGGCATGGTCACTACTCATTTATAGATACAGGGATTTGTCCCTGGCCTGTTGAAGCTGTTTCCCTGAAACAGTTTCCTGATAAGGAAGGATTGCCTCATGGCTCTCGACGTTCAAGAAAAAGCTCAAATCGTTGCTGACTACCAGCAAGCTGTTGGTGACACTGGTTCGCCAGAAGTGCAGGTTGCACTGCTGACCGCCAACATCAACAAACTGCAAGGTCACTTCAAGGCCAACGGTAAAGATCACCACTCCCGTCGTGGTCTGATCCGCATGGTAAACCAGCGTCGCAAGCTGCTGGACTACCTGAAAGGCAAGGACGTGAGCCGTTACGCTGCTCTGATCGCTCGCCTGGGTCTGCGTCGCTAATCAGCGATTGCGCTATGAGGTTGGTTGTCTGCCAGACGTCAGCGGTTTTCCGCTGGCGCCTTGCAGGCTCCCAGCCTCAAGTTTTATCTGCAATATGGCTTTACCTGTAACACCCGGACAATTGCCCTCGGGCCGATTCCCGAGATTGCCCAAGAATTCGCAAGAAACCGTTTCCCCCAAGAGCCACAAAGAAGGTAGGACACCGTGAACCCGGTAATCAAAAAATTCCAGTTCGGTCAATCGACCGTTACCCTCGAGACAGGCCGTATCGCCCGTCAGGCCTCCGGCGCAGTATTGGTCACCGTTGACGACGACGTCAGCGTGTTGGTGACTGTCGTCGGCGCAAAGCAAGCCGATCCGGGCAAGGGTTTCTTCCCTCTGTCCGTTCACTATCAGGAAAAGACTTACGCTGCCGGTAAGATCCCTGGCGGTTTCTTCAAGCGCGAAGGCCGTCCTTCCGAGAAAGAAACCCTGACTTCCCGACTGATCGACCGTCCGATCCGTCCGCTGTTCCCAGAAGGCTTCATGAACGAAGTGCAGGTTGTCTGCACCGTCGTTTCCACCAGCAAGAAGACCGATCCGGACATCGCTGCGATGATCGGTACCTCGGCTGCCCTGGCCATTTCCGGCATTCCATTCGACGGCCCGATCGGCGCCGCTCGCGTGGCTTTCCACGAAAGCACCGGCTACCTGCTGAACCCGACTTACGAACAGCAAGCCGCTTCGAGCCTGGACATGGTCGTGGCCGGTACTGCCGACGCTGTGCTGATGGTTGAATCAGAAGCCAAAGAGCTGACGGAAGACCAGATGCTGGGCGCGGTACTGTTCGCTCACGACGAATTTCAGGTTGTGATCAACGCTGTCAAAGAACTCGCTGCCGAAGCCGCCAAGCCAACCTGGAACTGGGCGCCTGCGCCTGAAGCCACCGAACTGCTGGGCGCTATCCGTGCCGAGTTCGGCGAAGCGATCTCCCAGGCTTACACCATCACCATCAAGGCCGACCGTTACGCTCGCCTGGGTGAGTTGAAGGATCAGGTGGTTGCCAAGCTGTCCGGTGAAGAAGGCCAGCCTTCCGCTGCTGAAGTCAAAGCTGCCTTTGGCGAAATCGAATACCGCACCGTTCGCGAAAACATCGTTAATGGCAAGCCACGTATCGACGGCCGCGACACCCGCACCGTTCGTCCGCTGAACATCGAAGTCGGCGTTCTGCCGAAGACTCACGGTTCGGCGCTGTTCACCCGTGGCGAAACCCAGGCTCTGGTAGTCGCGACTCTGGGCACCGCCCGTGACGCACAGCTGCTGGACACTCTGGAAGGCGAAAAGAAAGACCCGTTCATGCTGCACTACAACTTCCCGCCGTTCTCGGTGGGCGAGTGCGGTCGCATGGGTGGCGCCGGTCGTCGCGAAATCGGCCACGGCCGTCTGGCCCGTCGTTCGGTTTCGGCGATGCTGCCAGCCGCTGACGTGTTCCCGTACACCATCCGCGTGGTTTCGGAAATCACCGAATCCAACGGTTCGAGCTCGATGGCTTCCGTGTGCGGCGCTTCCCTCGCGCTGATGGACGCCGGTGTGCCGATGAAGGCACCCGTTGCCGGTATCGCGATGGGTCTGGTTAAAGAAGGCGAGAAGTTCGCCGTCCTGACCGACATCCTCGGCGACGAAGATCACCTGGGCGACATGGACTTCAAGGTAGCCGGTACCGCCAAAGGTGTGACCGCGCTGCAGATGGACATCAAGATCAAGGGCATCACCGAAGAGATCATGGAAATCGCTCTGGGCCAGGCCCTGGAAGCGCGCCTGAACATCCTCGGCCAGATGAACCAGATCATTGGCCAGTCGCGTACCGAACTGTCGGCCAACGCACCGACCATGATCGCGATGAAGATCGACACCGACAAGATCCGTGACGTTATCGGTAAAGGTGGCGCGACCATCCGTGCGATCTGCGAAGAAACCAAGGCTTCGATCGACATCGAAGACGACGGTTCGATCAAGATCTTCGGCGAAACCAAGGATGCCGCAGAAGCAGCGCGTCAGCGCGTTCTGAGCATCACTGCCGAAGCCGAGATCGGCAAGATCTACGTCGGCAAGGTTGAGCGCATCGTCGACTTCGGCGCATTCGTCAACATCCTGCCGGGCAAGGACGGTCTGGTGCACATCTCGATGCTGAGCGACGCTCGTGTAGAGAAAGTGACCGACATTCTGAAAGAAGGCCAGGAAGTGGAAGTGCTGGTACTGGACGTGGACAACCGCGGCCGTATCAAGCTGTCCATCAAAGACGTGGCAGCGGCCAAGGCTTCGGGCGTTTAATCACCCCGACGCTTTAGCCCAATGAAAATGCCCCCGCCGTGCAAACGGCGGGGGCATTTTTTTTGCCTGAAATAAAGAAATTGCCACAAATGTAGTTCTCAAAAGAAAACCATCAGGCAGCCCACAAGTTGCCGGAGTCCGAGACCGGTGCTAGGTTTAGCCCACCGCCCGTGTAGCTCAGCCGGTAGAGCAGCGCACTCGTAACGCGAAGGTCGCAGGTTCGATTCCTGTCTCGGGCACCAGGAACAAAATATGTTAAGGCCTTGGAATGGTGTCCGTTCCAGGGCCTTTTTGCTTTTATGTATCAGTTTTCATTGAGCTTTCATAAAATTTGTAAGTCAGTGAGTAGGTGTGATCGGAGAGTTTTGGTAAACCGAGGTACATCTAGATATATGTGTAAATCCCATAAAAATTTGTGCCTCGGTGGGACAAAATTGGGACAAATCTGTCATGGTCCTCCTGATCGATCCGGCTTCGTCAATCAGCGCTCACGTTAACTGACGGGGGTGCACCACTTGGCGTTATCGGTAACGTGGCTTATGATCCGGGATATTGAGCTTAGGCTCGATACCCTTCGAGGTAGTCAACCTCGAATGTGATCCAGGATGAGTGGGAGGCTAGGACTGTGAATGTTCTGGCGCTTTCCGGACGGGCGATTAATCCGCCCATGCTGCCCAATGGGTGTCCCAAGAAAGCTAAGCTGCCGCGGATTCAACCACTCAGGGATCACTGGACGCTAACGCGGCAGTTGAGCTACCCCAAAGGTGAGATAGGGGATAGGCAAAAGTGAACATGCGACACAGCGCCGGGGTAGCGTCCGGTAAAGAGTCTCGGGGTGTAAGGGCATGCGAGTGACCTTACTCAATCCTGCCGCTGACATGGCAAGGCCACCCTTAGGCTCCCGAAATCAGGCCCTAGTCTTGCGGGCGTTGTTAGGAAGTGCTGTTTCCTCCAACGCCTTATAGAGCCTCACCGCAACTCGCGTATTGGCGTCGTCCCAAGGGACGACTGCCTTCTACGCATGAGGTGCGGCATGGCCGTCTTTCCGATAAGCACGCTTGAATTCCTATGCAAAAGCTATCCGCCGACGCTTACCGTTGAGCAGGTCAGCGAAATCACTAGTGAACAGCCTCAGACCATTCGTAATTTGGTCAGCCAGGGGCGCTATCGTATTCCTTCCTTCAAAATTGGTCGCAAGCGTGTTTTTCGGCTGGTGGATGTTGCTGACTTCATTGACAGGCAATTCCAAGCTGACCCCAGCCATCCGAGTCATTTAAAACCCCGGCGCGGCAGGCCCACCAAAATTGAGCAAATGGCCCGGCGGCGCCCGGCAGAGGATGTACTGCCGCTGACTACGCACGTGAGCGGGGGCTGAGTTATGGGGGCCAGGCTATTATCCCGTTCGCTCCTAAATGCCGATACTGAAGGGTTTGATGAGGCGCGGTACTGCGAAGGACTTGTGCTTAAGGGCATAGACGCCGAAACGGCTGCAGTAATTGCAGCCAAGACAGCAGCAATAAAGGCGACGCAGGTTGCACATGTAAAATCAGATCGATCAACACGATCGGCGAAGCCAGCGCGCGTTCCTGGGCTCCGTCCAGCCGCTGATATTGCCCTACGAGGTTTGTCGTCTCTGCCTCCAGAGCCCAAGACAGCGTCCATAGCAAAGCAAACGCGTATTCACTCTACAAAGGCGGCTAAGGCAAGCGCAGCGAAGGCAGCGGATCTTTTTGATACTGCTCTTGCGATCCAGAACCAAGAGGCGGCAGCGGCCGGCCAGATTGGATATATGGCGCGCGCTATGATCTGGGCATCAATGCCGCATAAGAGAGTTGATGGAGCATTTTACAAGCGCGACAACGGCCTTGCCTCCATCACCATGTTGGTGGACCCTGATATTGGTCTTCCGTATGGAAAGTTGCCGCGACTCATTTCCGCGTGGTTAACGCGGGAGGCAAAGTTGACTGGGTCGCGTGAGTTGAAGCTTGGTCGGAGCTTTAATGAATTCGTCGAGAAGCTCGGCCTGTCAACGAGTGGGGGGCTACGTGGCGATACCTCTCGACTGAAGATGCAGGCTACGAAATTGTTTAGCACTACTATTTCGCTAAAAGCGCATCAGGGTCAGGATTTTTCCTACAAGAACGTCGCGCTGTCGGATGAGGGCATACTCCGTTGGGGTCAGAAGAACTCCGGTGGAGGTTCGCTTTGGGAGAGTACGATTACCCTGTCGGAAGCATTCTACCGGGAGTGTATGGACTACGCCGTGCCGTTCGATCTGCGCGTATTGCACTGCTTGCGATCACCCCTGGCGATAGATCTGTATTTATGGCTGACGTGGCGCATGTTCATTCTTCGACGGCCAGCCCTGATTCCATGGGACGCTCTGCGCTTTCAATTTGGCGTAGGTTACGCGACCACTCCCCAGGGGAGGGCGCATTTCCGCGCGGAGTTCAATCGCTGTTTGCACGATGTACATGTGCTGTATCCGGCTGCCCGACTTTCGTCTGAACGGGATGGGTTACGGCTGCTTCCAAGTCCGCCTCATGTTCGAGCGCTTCCATAGAGCTGTAGAGACGGTCCCAGCGGAACGTCGTTAAGTCCGGAATGTGGTAGCGATCGCCCTGTGGATAAAACCAGGCGTTTTCGCTGAAACGCCGATATCGCTACGCTGAAGCTCCGATATAGGGTTGCTGAAACACCGATACGATGACGCTGAAACGCCGATAAGAGCTTTGCTGGTTTATGGATCTACTTATTGATTTATAAAGGAAATTTAAATTCATTCGGCTTCTGCAAGTAGCTTTCAAATAACCAAATATCAACAGTTATTTATCTCATCTCCGTCATGAAGCAAGACGAAGCTGTTGGGAGTGAGGCGTGAGCGCGTTTCAAGGCAACCGTCTGAGTTCGGCAGATCCACGCTTCGCGTGGGCAACCCCTTCGGTTGCATCCGCGTCCTATCCTTGCCGGACTGGCGGCAGGGGCAGGTCCTGCGGCTTCGCCTGGTTCCTACCCCTGGCGCTAGGCTGGGACGCTTGCAGCTGTATCAAGGGTAAAGGCTGCGCCCATCATCCTCGCCCGTTCGGTGCTCGCCCTGACGGGCTCCGCTCCGCTGCGGCCTCCGGTGATGCCCTTGACACATCTTCCAGCTGAGACGGCGCCGTAGAGCGTACAAAATCACTCAAATCCAGATCGCCGTTTACAAAAGCCTGAGCGCGAGCTTCATCTTCGGTACCTAGGTGATAACCCGAAAGCTCGATCGATGCTCGAGCATAATCGACCGCTTCCTGCCTGCGCTTACGCTCCTCGTCGGAAATTGTATTGCGTAGCTTCATTCGATCACTCCGAAAACACCGAGAACAGGTTAATAACAAGACAAGTTCAGCGCGGACGCAGAGGGTCAAGGGCGGTACCGCAAGCCGCAGCTCGCGAAGCGAGACCGGGTGAGGATGCCGGCGAAGCGAACCCTTGACGCGCTTTCCACGATGACCCTATTGGCTGGGTTGCGGGAGGCGTTACCCCGCAGCCCTGCCACCCGGCGAGGGGCAGGAAGTCCAGAGGGGCAGAGCCCCTTTGGGTAAGCCCAGCAGGGCGCGCAGGACGAACGCACATATAGCCAAGGAGAGTCGATGAAGGACGATTAGTCTCGTCCAATCCCTCCACCCTTGGCGGGTCCCCAGTTCTTGCCGAGGTTCTCCATGATGTGCTGCCGATAGGCAGGGTTCCACATCGAGTTACCCGCCGCTAAATGATTAAGCCGGCCCCCCGTGACCATCATCCCACTTTGCAAATCGCGGCGCGTGCTTTGTCTGTTCAAAATCTGGGTGACGGGGGAGGCCGCTGCCTGGGTGACTTGTCGGAGCGTGATACCTCCGGAGGACATGCCGCCGGCCAAGGCCGCCGCCGCTTCAAATGCCTTCTGCAGCAAGAACAGGGTGACACCCGTGACGATCAGGATTTCAAGCATCGTGGCGATAGGGTTGTCAGTAGTGGAAGCCAGAACCGCGGCCGTAAGCGTACTGAAAAACTTCATGCCCATGCCGAGTACCGTTGTCACGAGAGCGATTTGCATGATGTAGGTCATGACCTGACCGAACCAGCTATCAAACCATTTAGCAGTGACGGGGAACATCAGCATGGCGATGAAGAACGGGCCGATTCCGAGCATGACGGTAAGCATGATCTTGGAGACGATGACCATCGCGCCGGCAGGAACGGCGACTAAGAGCGTGGCGAGATAGATGATGACGGCGTTCAGAAAGTCATATGCCGCCATGGTGTATTCATACCATTGCCGTTTGCCCATTTTTTCGAGCATGTCGCCGCCGATCTTGAAGCCATCCGTGACTGCTTTATCAAGCACCTGATAGACCGAGGTTGCCTGCGTACTGCTACCCGATGCCGAGAATGCATCAGCCACGCCGGTTTCCAAGCCGCGCAGAGCTTCGACAACCCATAAAAGGTATGTCGGGGCACTCATCGCCAAGCCGCTAATGACAATGAACTTTCCGCACGTTTTCATAAAGTTGGAGGAGGGCGCTTCGACATATCCGAAGATGATGGCGAACCCCATCAGGACGAACGTCAGCGTTCCACCGTAGATGAAAACGTCGGTGAACATGGAAATGACGTTGCCCGACGTGACTTGAACGAACGTGTTCAGGGTCATGTCGATACTTTCGCCAATCCACTCGAAAATATTTGATTCGATTGCCATTTCACTTTCCCCCTTCGAGCGCGTTTATCGGGGCGTGCTTCGTGTAGCCGCGCTTTTCAACGGTCAGATGGTTTGCCGCCGTAACGGCATTAATGCAGTTCGGGGAGGCGTTTAGTTCTCCGGGGTTAGCCTTGCACTTGGCAATCATGGCCGAGCGCTCGGCCTCATGGATCTTGTACCAATCGACGGTTTGAACAGGCGTGTTCTCGCCGCAGCCAGCCAGGACAGCCGCGACGACCAGGGGGATAAAGAGCTTTTTCATTTGCGGACCTCGCGCGCTTCGGCGTCGATAGTTCGGTCGTTGAATTGCCGGGCTTCGTGCTGTTGCAGCACGTCCAATGCGTGGGCCAGCTCGGACGCGTCGATGATGCGTAGCGCCACGACGGTGCGCAGAGCGCTTTCCCGTGTGCCTGCCCAATGGCCGGCGAAGCGTTGGCCAGAATTGCGCAGCACAAACACGCAGCCGCTCAGGCACACCACGGAGATCAAGGCCGCCATGCCGGGGGCAATTGGGGCCGACTGACGCGGTAGCGTGATACCGAACCAATCTACTGCCGCCACCAGGAACGGAACGATGGCGAGGGTTGCGGCCAGAATGTCGCCTTGAACAAGGGACGGTGCGCGGCGGCCGACTTCACGCGAGAAGCCCATGCGATCAATGTAGAGCCACCACCGCCGCATAAACAGGAGCGTGAAGAAGCAAGCAGCCAGAACAGGGGCGTGAATATAGGAAATCATGGTGTGTCCCTCACTTGTCCAGCAGGTTGAAAGGCTGGTGCTTCGTGTATTCACGATTTGCCAGAACCTTGGCATTGATTTCACGCTGCCGTTGCTGCTGTAGACGGTCCTCGGCCTGCGCCACCATTTGGTACATCTGGAGCTTGGTTTGCTCGTTCTGGATCATGGCTTGCTCGGCCGCGATCCGGCCTTGCAGCTCCGCGATGGCCTTGGGGTCCTGGGTCTGGCTGATGCGGCCCATCAGTCCATCAATTTGCTGCAAGCGAACTTTGGCTTTGTCGTAGGCGTCCAGGGCGAAAGCTTTATCCTGAGCACCCTTTACGGCCTGCGCTTCGCAGCTTGTCCGCTGCGCCGTCACTGCGAAATTGGCACACGCGTCGTAGATCTTGTTGTCGCTGTAGATTTGGCCAGCTCGCCCGCTCAGGCCGGAATAGCCGCCGGTTTTTACGCTGTCATAAACGGCTTGCCAGTCTTGGGGCAGGTAGTCTCGTAGTTCCGGGTTGTACATGATGCCGCCCATTCCACGCGATCCGGTGATCGACTGGTATTGCTGCTTCATCTGGTCAATCTGCGACGTCATCTGCTCGACTTGCTGCGCCCAGCGCGCAGTGTTGGCCGTGAACTCGGCCATCGTCATCGGCGAATCACTTGCTTGGGTGGTTACTGTTACAGGTATTTGCGCGAAGGCTGCTGAAGGCATCGCAATGCCCACAGCCAAGAACCAAGACGGTAGAGGGTTTTTCATATTCGCCACTCCAAAGGTTTGGGGGCGAACGCAGGATCGTACTGTTCCGATCTGTCGGTCTGTTTAGGAACCGCGCCCGGCACGCTGAGCGTTCTTGGGGCGACTAGGCGGCCATTCTGTTCTTGGCGGTCAGGCCCTTCTTCTCAGGCCGGCACCCGGTACGCGCGAGGGCGTTCTTGGGGCAGAGCAACGTTCGTTAGAAGACCAAAATTATTCATTCTGGCGTGCGACATTTTCCCATTTTGGCAATGGAATGTCGATTACGCAAAGCCGCAGAGTCGTTTACTCAACACCTTCAAAACGCGCCTGAAATTTCGTCATGACGAAGAAACGTATGCTCATGAGGACTAGTGCAGGATAGGCTAAGCACCGGTAAACTACGCGCGTACTCGCTTGTTTCAGTCCCCTTTACTGCTCGTGAAGCTATGGCAGGTATTTATGGAGAAACAAAACCCGTATTTGAATGTGTATCTAGGCCCCTCTAAGGAACCGTGGGTCAACTATTGCAAAGCCTTGGGCAAGAAGCCCGGTGCTGCTATCAAGGTAGCTATCGAGGAGCAGCTAGAGAAGGCCGGAAAGGACCCGACGTCGAAGATTTACCACCAGGCGCATGAAGCCATCCCGGCCGAACCTAAAGTGCGCTTTGAAATCCTGCTAACCGAATCTGAAAAGCGTGCCATCCGAGAGCGTTCGAATATCGAGCGGTGCTCGATGCGTCGTTGGATTGTGGATGCTTGCCGAGTTGGTCTTACACACGAACCACAGTTCGGCATGAGCGAAATCGACGCCCTGGGCGAGTCGAACTATCAGCTACTCATGATTGGCCGGAATTTGAATCAGATCGCGCGACGATTGAACGAAGGCAAGGATGAAAAAATTACTGTCGATCAGATCGAGAAGCTAAGTCGCATCATCGACAGGCATACGGATACTGTGAGCGCAGCCATCGCTGCCAGCCTTGAGCGCTGGAACATTGAGTGAGCCGGATGATTGACGGCTTATTCAAGGTTGCGGGTGAACGTTTGATACGGCCGCGTCAGGGTCGGTAGTGCGAAACGTCGGTAATGGAATGGCCATTGCAGACCTGCCCGAGCCAAGGCCGAGCGAGCGACGCGCAAGAAGGTCATTTGCCCTATCAATAAGGCCCCAACTATCGGGATGCGAACAAGGCATTTCAGTGGTCAGGATGCGCATGCTCTGTAAGGATCGGCCTTTAACATAAACGGCCAATAACTGTCTGCTCAATTGCAGTCCTCCAGTGCTTGGCTAATGTCCGCTAAGTGGTCCGCTGATACCCATCAATTGCAAACAAATGGTACTTTCTATTCCAAACTCCGCGCTCGGACGGGCCTTATGCCACATGACTACCCTGCTGAATCACTCGATATTCAAGTGCGGCTACACACCCTGGGTCTTATGCCGGACAACCTTAGGCTGATCGGGGCCTTCATCGTAGCCTATGGCCTGTTCGAGACCACATTAGAACGAGCACTTTGGACTCTATCTGAAACCTGCGTGGCGGGAGTTCGTCCCTTTACAGAAAAGCTGAAATCTGAAGACCAATTTAAAAGGCTTGGCGAGGGAAATCCGAAGCTCAGTACGAAATGTAATGACGTGCTGAAGGCTGCAGCGCTTGCTGCAGAGGACCTGAATGAATATCGAAATAGCCTCGTCCACGGTTATCTGCTTGCACTTGGTGAAGGAAGCACACCCTCCTTCATGAAGAATCCGGCATGGCACGGTGAGCAGCGGAATAAGCCTGTTGGTGATGCGTATATTGATGAACCTATGCAGGACCTCGTCCTCATTGCAGCGTGGACTTTGTTTAGGCTCGTGCGCCTTGTTGAAAAGTCCTTGGAAGATCCAGAAGCCCAGCGTGCTATCGAAGCACTGGCGCGAGACGTCCAGAGGGCGAGGAGCTACGCAGGAGAGGTTCGTCACCTACGCTACCTCGTCAACCAAGAAAAATCCTGAGGTGCGAATTACGCTCCAGTTGACCACCCGTTTGCATCCGACCTGACCCACCGATTGCATCGGACTTGACCTACTCGCGTCGTAATCGCAAAGAAATGCCCGTTGCTGCCGGTAGCGGCTGGCAACAATCGGCCAAAAACGGTCACTCCGCCTCCCTTACGAGGCCAAGGGGTTTCAGTCACCGGTATAGGGGACACAATGCGCCCCCTGTACATCCTCATTCCTAGGGCTCGTAGCTGTATTGGCAAAGCGGTCACTGCCCCCTGTTAGCTAGATTGGGTAATGATCACTTTCCAGCGCGGTCCAGAGGGACTGGTCTGATTTCATAGCGGCCAATATGTCCAAACATTAAAAATTAATTCAACTATTCCAGATCATTAAGCGATTGATTATTGCCGTCATTTCCGTAGCCAACTCCGGCCTAAATGACAGATTCTCCTTGGAGAAAGCCTCACTAAATTTTACCGCCTTATGATGTTTATCTGTGAATTCAGCGGCGCGGGAAAGATTATTACTCCTTAGATAATCCTGCACGTACTCATACTCGCCAATTTGAGGCAAGCCAGACTTTCCATAAACCAACTCAAAAGATTCCTTGGGGATATAATTTTCAATTTCTCGACATCTGGTAACCCATACATACCCACGATCACTAGCAACATTTGAAAGAAGCTCTGTTACTCTGCTCTTCAATTTACCATTTTTATTTTTTCTATCACTGTCACACGCAAATATAAAATTTCTATTTATTTTTATAGCACTCACCGCCTCCTGCAAATCCGCCTCTGGAGTACTAGCATCTATATGAGCTAGCACACTACCGCCATAGTAAATAAACTGATAATGGTGCCCCTCCTTGTAAGCACCCCCACCCCACAAATCAATAAACTTATTCAAATAAATTCTATCTGATGGTCCTTCTACCCAGATGATGCCATTTGCCTGGAGTATGTCACTGGCTTTGGCACCTAAATCATCTAGAATGGAATATCCGCGATTTAAGTCATCCAAAATCAGACCAAGAACGTCGCCATTCTGCTTTTTTACATGGAGAATCTGCGCATCATTTTCACCATGAAAAAGGTCAATTGCTACCTGCGAGTGCGTAGTCAAAAAAATATGACAATCCTTCGATTGCGCATAATCCAGTAGAAACGAAAACAAGTTTCTTTGTAGCGAAGGATGCAAATTATTCTCCAGCTCTTCAAATGAGAATATATAATTTGCAATGTCTTTTTTCTCAAAGTCCGGGCGCACCAGGAGGTTAAGTAATGTTAATATAACAGTCTTCAGCCCGCTACCCGATGCTGAAAGTGGGACAAGGCCCTTACCTTCCTCACCAAGATAAATTTCCCATGTGTCAGTATCGAAATGATGCTGCACGACCATCTCTGAAAATACAGCATCAGGCGTAAAAATTACATTCAACGCGGTAAGTAGTCTAACTTGAATCAGATCCCTATCAAGATTAGAGCTATTTATATAACTCTGAACAATATTTGTGGCGCCCTCACCATTACTTTTCAGTGTAAATTCATGTGTATACGGCTCCTTGACAAGATCCCTATCTGCATCAAGCCTAACGTGTCGAAAACTCCTACGTTTACTCGCTGCTACAACCTTGCCAATCCGTGATCTTTCACCTGTTAATAAACTTTCTTCGTACCCCTCAACGCTGAGCACTTCTACGTCTTTTCCCAGCTCCCTCCATACAACACGCTTACCTATAAAATTCTGACCATGCCCCCGCCAGTGATTGTTAGGTAAATCTCCACCTGCCGTATTGTTACTAAAATATGGCAGCAATTCGGCCTCGGCTAATACCGCTCCAAATTCAATACTTTCACCAATTTCATCTTCGGTTCCATGCTCCCTAAACATATGATCCACAGCAGCAATAAGGCTTGACTTGCCTATATTGTTCTTACCAACTATCACATTAACTGGCTTGATCACCAAAAAGCCAGCCCCGTCCTCTTTAAAACCTCTATAATTCCGAACCCAAAAACTAGTATCAATAGTCACAATTTACCTAGCCTATCCTTGAAATTAACGTGACAAACCGGACAATACAGCAGCTTCGATTTTCCTACATAAATCAGGGAGCCATGGTGTTATCGGCTGCGTGCTTTAAGCTTTTTTTCAATCCTCTCAACAGCGTCAATTCGGACCTCTCGCATCTCAGCGTGAAGCTGGTCCAATTGAATTTCAGTGATGAGATCAAAGTCTCGCAACGCTTGAATATAGCCATCCGCAGTTGCATAAAATGCATCGACGCTTTCGACATCAATACTACTAACTCCGATACGTGCAACCTGGTGCTTTGCGGCCTCAAATGGAGTTTCAGAATCTAGCGACATACAAACATCCTTTTTCATGGGGGGCGAAGCCCCCTATCTAGGTTTGGCCCGTTTTACGGCGGGCTTTAGTATAACTGCGCGGGAACTCTCCCTTTTAAACCGGCTTACTTAGCAGGCCTATTTTCTTGACCTCTTCTTGGGCTGCCTTGTATCCATCAAACGGGTAAGCAGGCCACTGGGAGGGAGCGTAAAATCCCTTACGTCGCTCCTGCGATGGGAACAGCGCGTGCCATCCATCGTTACGGTCGAAAACCCAGCCGTATAGCCCTGTAGCTTGAAACTGGTCATAGGTGACATCGATGATGAAATCACCGACCTCAAACCATGCGTGCGACGCTTCGCTTTTCATCTGCGGGTGGTGCCGACCGCAAACGTACTCACCTTCATATTGAAGCGTTTCCCATACCACTCGCCCCACGATGTCGGAAGCAACTCCGCACGCGCCTGACGGGAAGCCATTGAAGGTTGAGCCCTTTGCATCAACAAGGCTCATAAGCCCATTGCGGCAGGCAAGGGCCACCTGTTCCAGCTCTGTCCTATTTGCACTCATAGTCGCTTTCTTTTATTCATAACGTTCAAACGTAAGAGAGAGTCGTCGATATCACTATGCCGGCGCAAGTTCAAATGCACGTCGGACTTCCTGCGTACCCACAGCTGGGTAAGGTTTGCTGTGATCCAAGCAGGCGTGCTCAAGAATGGTCTGAACGATCTCGACATAGCTAGTTGCAGCCAAGGCTTTTTGCAGCAAGCGAGTGCCTGCCACTATGGGAGCAGCCCACCAGTGATTTCGCGGTGTTCACGAATAATTACCCAACAGTTGATAGAACATAAGGGATGTGAGAAAAAATAGGTTAGGTTTTTAATTGCCCAATACATAAATCGTATCGAGCGCGAGCAACTCGTGAGTGAACCACCGCTCCTGGCCGATTTAGCGGTCTTTTGCGAAAGATGCACCTATCTGGATACGGTCGCTCACGAACGACTGCTTTTGGCCGAAAACGGTCTGCCTGGTACGGCGGCTTCCGGCCCAAAGCGGTCGCTGGAGATGTCTATAAAATCCGGGACGACTCAAGGTGCTACGCGACAGATGGCTAAAATTTTATCGGCGAATACCCATATTGATAGTCCTTCAAGACAGTTGTCGGAAGTTTATCTCTACCTGACTCGGAAATCAGAAACAGATTCTTTCTCGCTCTAGAAGATATCACATAGATCAATTTTTTTGCGCTCTCCAAAGGTTCAGGGTCTGTATTGTGTGGAACCATACCCTGCAATAGTGCGAACCCAATGACATTGTCAAACTCAGCACCCTTAACACCATGTATGGTGGAAATTGTTATTCCACCACGAGGTCTGAACACACGCCTAAAATTCTCGATACCTTCGATCAGATCGTTACCATCTTTCTTTGCACGTTGAATTTTTTTGGTCGCGCTATCAAAAAACGATTCATAATGGTTCTTTAATCCATTATTACACTCGACATCTATTTCCAACAAATGAAGAAAGGCAGAAAAATACCTTTCTAAATATTTCATACCATTTTCTTCATCAATGTCTATTCGATTTAACTCTTTCAGCAATTGGCTTTTTGAGTATGAACACTTGATTCCCTCTTCGTGCAATGCGCTTAAAACCTCTCCAGCCCATCGAAGGCGCCGAATATACATTTCAGGTCCAGGTTCTGACAGACAGATCTTACTCAACTTATACCAAAAATTATCAAGTTCACGACCAAAGGGCACCATTCCTGGCCCATCGAAATTACACTGAGGCAACCTACTCATTAACCGGCGAGTAAGCTTCGCTAGAAACGGCCACTGGGGCCCTACTATGCATATCTGATCTTGGCTAATATTTAAATCGTTCAAACTGTAATTTATCAGCCTAACAATTTCGTCCTCTAAAAACTCAACACCTATGTTTTTATTATAACTAATAACACTCGGATAATCTTTGCATTTAGCGAAAGCTGAAATAGCGACTGGAAAGACACTAAAATTACTAAAATATTCTACAACTCTGCTAGATGAACGATAGTTTTTACTCAACGAAAACTCTTGAACTTTAAGCTTTGAAAGCTGGACAAACTTATCAAATGCAATGGGATAACCGCCCAGCGTTTTAAAGATAGCCTGATTTGGATCTCCAACAATGAAGGCGTTCGTTTTCCCGTTCCCGGCAGCAAAAATAGCACAAATTATTAAATACTGAATTTCTTTAGTATCCTGATATTCGTCAACTAAAATTATACGGAAAATTTGTGAAAGAGTAACTGCAATAGCTGGATACTTCTTTATCAAATTATGAGCAAAGTACAATATCAATTCGAAATCAATTTTACGCTCTTTTTTTAAAACCCTGAAGTACTCACCTAGGGCCGCACGTATTTTTTCATGCTTATTAACATCACTACTTAGAGGTGTGGCTTTGCCATCTTTGAAATAATAATTACAATCAAATGAAGTAATGCGGGGTCTTCCAAGTTCCCCACAAATCTCATCTAATAACGCATCAGCATCAGGCTGATTTATTATAGTAAAACCGTGCTGTAATCTTGGCTCATAAATAGCATACGGCCTTATGATCCACTCCAAACAGAAAGAGTGAATGGTACCTATCCACAATTGATTCGTATTTAACCCCAGACCTTCTACGCGTTCCAGTATTTCGTCGGCGGCCCTATGAGTATAAGTAATCGCGACAACAAACTCCCTATGCGACGATATTTTTTTTAGCTCTTCAGCTATTTTAAACGTAAGTGTTTTTGTTTTACCACTACCTGGGCAAGCAGTTAAAAATACGCTTCCTGGATGATTAATTGCGCTTATTTGCTCATCATTCAAACCCGCGGAAACTAAGTCATCCATATTATAGCCCGACCATTTTTAAGACTATATTATCGCTCGGAAAACTATTTTCCAAGCTAGACAATAAGTCATTATAGTCAATATTGCCTGCTTCAAACTCTTCAAAGTAGACTTTGGCCTCCTCCACAGCGGCTTTACGATCTTCAAAATAAGCATACTTCTCAAACGTCTTTAATCTATATTTGATAATTCTTAATCGAAGACTGTCAGACATGGCTTCTTGCGCATCGAAAACCGCATCTAGAATATATTGTGGTATAGATGTACAAGGAGTGATTGTATCGGCAAGCATAATGGCAAACCAGCCTTTGCCGGAATGTGCTGCCATTGTCAGTACCCGTTTACCATAGACAGCAATATCTCCCGACTCTATCTCTTTCCGAGATTTAGTTTTCGTCAATTCGTCCTCATACACCGAGTCAACAACTTCCGCTACTTCGTACTGATTTCCACTTTTTATAAAATCAACTTCAAAAGTGTGGTTTGCATAATGCACGCTTAGATATTTATTTCCTTTAGAAAAATTAGTTAATCGAGTTTCACGAGCCAAACCAGCCTTTTGTGACCCGGCCATTTTTTTCTTGTATTTTCTCACCGGTTCAAGGTCACCATCAACAATGACGGTGTCTGCTATTGCTAGATCCAAATCGGTTATGATGCTGCAACGGCGTTTTATTCTTGAGTTATGGAATACACAGGCAACATTTTCAAAACCTGTGCTTCTTATATTAATCAAACTAACACCCAGCTCATCCAAGCTTATACCGAGTGATTTTTTTATCAGCGCTGGAATTAAAATCTCTTCTGCATCACCTTCAATTAATATTACGCCCCTTGCAAAAAGCAAACTGCTTCTCGTCGCATCGAGATAACGCTGCAAATGTCGAATCTCTGCGGGTTTCAATCCAACTGAGGGTTGATAAGACTCACACTTAACACCCTTTCTTGCCAGAATATTGATATTTTCTAGATTACTAACTTCGGAAATTTGAGTTGAATGCGTTGAGTAAATAATCTGAGTATTTTCAAAATCGATATTTTCGAATAGCGTTTTTTGAATGTGGGTGTGGATATGTGCTTCAGGCTCTTCAATAATCAGGAAATTTGCAGCAGTTTCTCGCTGTCGCTGATACTTAAACTCAAGCAGTTTCAGCGTAAGATAAATTAAGTTAGCGCCACCCAAGCTCAACTCAGATATATCGCCAGAATATCTTTCGTCATTTTCCCCCACGAACAACTTCAGCGACTGGAATAACTTATCAGCCTCGCTTGGGAGGTCAGATTTTATATGTAAACTGGCAGGTGCATAAGCCTCGCCGGCTGTTTCAGCGATGGTGTCACGAATATCTCCGCGTACATCCTGCACATCTTTTAACACTTCAATATCGCTATTAAGCTGCTTCACCTTATCAGTGATAGTCTTATACTTATTATGGTCAATCTCTTCACTCTTTCTCTTTAGTAGATTCAATAATGGATTTTGTCGATTGCCACTGAAGTCCGACACAACGTCTCTAAGGGCTTTTACAAACGTAAAAGATACTTCCTTTGATACTGAAAGCTGATTTGGAATTGGTGATCCGCAAAGTGGAGAAGTAACTGTTGGGAAAACAACCTTTTCAAAATCACCCGTAAGCTCTTTGTAATGCTCCGGATTCGTAAAATCGGCATCGCTGCGTCCTGTAAAGAATGATTCATAATCGCTTACAGAAATACGCTCCTGAAGTTTTCGTAATGACTCATGATCCCCAGGTTTCAGAGCGGCCAACTCAGCCCTAACCGACTGACTTGGACGGAACATCAAATTATAGGTCGCCTTACCTACCTTTTGCCCCGCGACAACAACTCCACGATGAACAAAAAGAGATTGAATCGCTTCGTCTTGACCAATATTATCAAACTCAAGACTGATAATTATCCAATGCCCCTTCCAACTTCCTTTTTTCCTAAAGAAATCATTTTCGTCGATGGTGTAGGCCGAACGATAGATATTTGAATCTAGTAGCAACCGAATTGCTCTAAATAGATTGCTTTTCCCTGATCCATTTTCGCCAATTATAGTATTGACGCCCTTATTAAATACGAATTTAGCGCTCTCAAAATTTCTATAATTGACAAGCGTGACCTTAGATAGGTGCATTTACGCATTCCTTTGTCATTTTTCAGCTTGCGAAACGAGCAAACTATTTTGTCAGACAATATCAGAACGCTATGACTTGTGTCCTTAGGACCGGGCCCATCCAGCAGCGAGAAACCAAAAAATTCGATTTTTGACCTCACTGTGCCTGTTAGATTTGTAGAGCGCTTTCAGCCCTCCGTCCAAGCTAGTGCAAGCCACCTAAACTCGGCATACTCCGTCTAATTTCAACGCGTCATGGGCTGCACTCTGATGGTCAAAGGGTGGCTGCCTCCCAACAAGCTCAACTTAAGTCTTTGAAATACAAATAATTTACCTCATGGCTTGGTTGCTTTCGCCTCCGCTCGGCCCTATCAAGTGCAAGTCCTATATGGCCGGAGGCCACAAGAAAGCCCTCCTCTTGCTGGCTTTCTTGTTTCTACATATCCCGATATGGCCACTCGCCTTCGGTAATCTGTACGGTAGCGAACGCACGTAACGGATTGGAAACGGCCTTGCGCGTAAGACCGCTTTTGGCCGATTACTGCCTATCACGAAAGGCGGTAGACGACCCAAAACTGACGTTCGCGCCGGGCGGCGGGTAGCCAGAAATGATTGTTCGACTGATGAAGCGGAGACAGTTATGCGACCGATCCACCTCGGCAGCGTCTGCCAGGATTTCTTGGGAGAGGGCCACGGCTTTTCGTCGCGCACGGACTGCTGCCCCCAAGCGGGGTACTTTCTTCGGCAAGGTCTCCTCCGAGATCTCAATGAGATGGAAATGTAACGAAGATGGAGCGACTAGACGGAGTAGGAAGTCGATAGTAGCATGGTGCCACTTTTTACTCTGCTGAGTTTTGACATGGAGTCTGCTTTAGATGAAAAAGGTTGAAGAAGTTTTCGGTGTGAGCAGCGAAGACGTATTGAGTTATGTTGAAAGGCAGCATGTAGACGATAAATTCTCATCCGCGCTGGAAGCCGGACACCAAATCATCGTGTATGGAGCATCCAAACAGGGCAAAACAGCGCTCGTAAAAAAGCATCTGAATTATGAAGAAAATATAGTGATTAGCCTGTCTCCGAAGACCAGTCTACGAGATATTTATCAGTCAATGCTGAGAAAGTCAGGTGTAACCCTAAATACCTCCTACACTGAAGGAACTGGCGACGTTTCAAAGGTTAAAGGTAAAGCCTTCATTGAAGGCGCAATCGCATTGGTATTAAAAGGTCGGGCTGAAGTTGCTATAGAAAACGAAAAAGCTTATCGCCTTGAAGATAAGTACGAAGAAATTGAGCTTAATCTAGACCTTCCTGATGACGTGGCCAGTCTGATGGTTAGGCTTGGCGAAAAAAAGACGATAATTTTAGAGAATTTTCACTACCTGCCGGAGAACGTACAGCGAGATTTCGCTTTCGACTTGCGGACGTTTCATGACCTCAAAATCCGGTTTGTGATTCTGGGGGTCTGGAAAGAAGCTAACCGCTTGATCCAGTTCAATGGCGAGTTGCAGGACCGAGTGGCCGAGGTCCCCGTAGAGCCCTGGCATGAAGCCGATTTTCTGCGAATTGTCGCGAAGGGCGAGCCTGAGTTGAATATACAGTTCTCAAGGGTGCTAGTTCAAGAATGCATCGATAATGCGTTCAAGAGTGTTGGGGTGTTCCAAGAGTTGCTAAAGGCCACCTGCTTGGAATCTAATATTCTAGAAACGCAGAGTCAACAACTGTTTGTTGATGATATGGGAATAGTTGCTCGTGCAATTGCTCGTAAATCAGAAGATTATTCTGGACGGCACCTGAAAAATCTCGAAGCTATCGCGTCTGGGAATACCTCTGTTATTGATAAAACAAAGCCTTTGCCATATTTCTTGAATTACTACATTGTGATGCATATCTTGGAAATTGGCTTTGCTGGCCTCAATGGCGGCATTAGCAAGGAGGCATTGCTACACGCGATAAAGCAGGTTCACCACAGGGCGCAGGATCTTAAAGGGGCTCAGTTGGTGTCCGTATTGAAAGGATTGGCTGAGGTTCAATCGGGTAAAGGCATTAGTCCGCCAGTACTGGCTTATGATTCAAACTCACGGCAGTTGAAGGTGGTTGACTCTACGTTTTACTTTTTCTTGAAAAATTCAGATCTGGCTCTTGTGAGAGATGAGATCCTCCATCCACTTGATGGTTTGGATCTTTAACTTGACCGCCCCAAGGGCTATCCGTAATGACTCTCCCTGACGTTGGCGGCGAAGTGCCAATGCCACTTACTCTCGTTTTCGAAGGGGACCTCGGTGGGAATATTCTTTGAGTCGTATCAGGCCAAGGTGTGTTGCTTGTGTGGATCTGGTGAATCGCTAACTGGTGAACACAAGATCAAAGCATCTGCCTTGCGAAAAATCTTCGGAAAGGATCGTATGGTCATCGGAAATTTCGATGGCGAGAGCATTGTACGACCGGCTCAAGGCCCAAAATCCGAAGCTTTCCACTTCACCGCCCGGATGTGCTCAACTTGTAATGGAGCGAGAACCCAGGCAGCCGATAGAGAGTTCGACAGGTTTCATGCACTGGTATCAGCGCGTTTGCTGAAAGGCGAAGATCCGTCATCAGTCTTCGACCTACCCCAGTATGAGATCGGTAGCGAAGCCTATCTCAATGTGTTCCGCTATTTTTCAAAGCTGTTGTGCTGCCATGTCGCGGAGTCATCCGGCCCTCGGCCGTTGGATGTCAGTCGGTTTGCCATTGGTGCCGTTGACCGTAATGTCGTTTGGCTTAGAATTGATGCGGATCCAACCTATCAAGATTTCCGGGAAGCGCACGGTGAACATAAGTATGCGGCCCACGGGGGGCTAATCGTCCCCGTGGACTCAACGACTAGAAGGCCTACGAGTTTCATTAGCTCAATCAGCCTGGGCGCGGTTCGGTATCGATTTTGGACGAACTTGCTGCCGATTTCGGGAGAGGCTTTAAGATGGTTTCATCGGGCATTTTGGGATAAATGCCAAGCGGCCCATAAAGATGCAGTCGAAAACCCACTATCAGATAAGCAGAAGCGCCGTTTGGGGGTTTAGGCACGCGGAGAATTCCTCAGATAGCGTGAGCATGGCATCTCGTGCGTAGCCACCCACGCTCGCTCTCTTGCGTCTTTCCGGCAGCCCCACACAACTCGAAAATTGTCTCGGAGCGCGATTCCGCCTCATCAATCATCTGGCCGATAGCGGCCTCTCACTCTTTCCCGCTATACCGTTCGCCTAGAACCCTTTTCATCATTGCCTCCATTGATTTGGCGTCTTGTACCGCCTTATCAAATTCGGCTTTGCTGTCTGGGCGTCGGCCAAATTCATCTTGAAAATAGTAAGAGCCGTCCTTCATTTTTACTGTCATGAAGCCGCTCTGAAGCGCTGTCGCATAGCTTCGAGGCATTAAAAAGCTTCCCAGCTTGCTCCACAGAGTAGTTTTAAGATGGCGTTCAGGGAACAGGTGCTGCTCGTTGCAGCTCGCGATGTACCGCTCTGCACGAGTTTTAATTATGTAATTGACCTCTCGCACCTGTTTCTCAGAAAGCTGTCTTCCTCTCTGAATTCCATCGTAAGTAACTAGCGGATTATCAAAAAGTCTTGGATTGGTGCGTGATTTTCTAGCTCGAATTTCGCCTTGCTTGCGACCCCACTCCCTATGTGTGATCACCATCAAATGGTTGCTATCGAGTGGAATTAAGGTTTGGGTCCCCAACCAGTGCTGAGGAACGTCTAAACCTTCCGGTATGGCACGATCTTTCGGAAAAACGTGAGGATTGAAAAACGTCACAGGGTGATCTGAAAAAATGAACTTGGTCCCTGATTGGGTAGCTTCGAAAATCTCTATGGCGCCTTCCATCCACATCACACAGTGCATCCTGCGAACTTCCTGCATGCGAACCATGAGTTCTTGCTGATTTTTCGTCGCAAGTGTTGATTGAAGGAATCGGAGGCCTTTGGGGGTACGCAATCGGAGTGCATCGAGGAACTCGAAAACTTGGGTGTATGTGAAGTGCACTTTGTTCCAGTCACTTTCGAGTAACGCCTGAATTGCTTCCTTCCCCGTTCTGTCTATTGCTCCAAACAGAAACCTTTCGATGTCATCATTCGGTTCGCCCAGCACGCGGGTGGTGTATAAATCCCGCTCAAAAAACCAAGCATCCGGCCCTTTGGTTAGAATTGCACGCGCTTGACCGACAACCGCTCCTTTAGCATCGCGGAAAATCTCTGGCCGCAAGTCCAGTATTTTGAACGCGGTATGACCCTGTAAAAGAAATCCCCTCTGATACCACTGGGGCACGTAGTGATGTCTGTACGACTGTTGTTTTATCATTGCGAATCGCCCCTGCTTCTATAGGCGCCTTAAGCGTCCTCTTTTGGCCGATTGCTGCTTCTCGCAAAGGGCCGCTCTCGGCCGAGGCTGTGTAAAAACGTTTTTGAGCGCGTCAGATACTCCAAACCGGACTGGAAATCGCGTTTCTACGCGAATCTGAGCTCAACTCGGGAAGCTGATGCCTAGTCGCGATTCGTACGCTTGAGTTTGGCCAAACCCTGTTTGATGTGGCCAGCATTCTCTCCAATAGCTTCCAGTGCTCCACGGATATTATCGCCGACCTCTGACGAAGCCCTCTGTTCCACCCACAACGTCAGCTCCATTACCGCCGCCTCCAATGCGAGCTGATTGTCATAGATCCTTTCCAGAACATCGGGTAGTGAGTAATCACTTGGCATGGGGTCGACTCCTTTCTAGGAAGATCAAGCATAGCAGCGGCAAGCGCAGCGAACAGCTAAGCCCTGACCAAGGTAGCTTGCTCGACGATCTGCTCGACACTGATATCGCGGCCATTGAGGCCGAGCTGAAGGCGGTCAATTCGCCACCTGCACCGGACGAGCTACGTCAGAAACCCAAGCGTGCGCCGCTGCCATCGCAGTTCCCACGTACAGTGCCCCGTCACAAGCCAAAAAACACCCAATGCGTGTGCGGCTGCCAACTTCAGCGCATTGGCGAAGACGTAAGCGAGAAGCTCGATTACACACGGATGTCATCATGCGGATACGCAAATCGTAGGTGTTTAACCCCAGCATTAGCCATACGGGACATAAGTACTCGTTTCTGTTATGCCAACCGCTTGGCTAGATCCTTTGCTCTTGGATGGTAGTAGCGCATCAACATGCGTGGCTCTTTATGGCCCGTAATTTTGGTCAGCTCATGCATCGGGAAAATTTCCGCCAAGCGAGACGTCGCCTCATGCCGTAGGTCATGGAATCGTAGATCGGTGAGATACCTCGGCGCTGGCCGGATCTTGGCCTCCTGGCATTCGGCCTCATAAATTTTTCTTGCACGTGTTACTGCCCGTTCAAAAGCTCGCGTGACCGCATCGCTTCGAATTGGAAACACTCTGGTGTCTTTGTTTTCATGGGGAATCTCCATACTTGTGGGCATAAGTGATTTAAGGATTGCCACTGCTTTCGATGAAAGGGGGACGTCTCGTGAATCGCCGTTTTTGGTCCTTGGTAGGTGCGCGACTCTATCCCTAAGATCAATATGCTCCCAGCGGAGGCTAACAATTTCACTTCGACGCATTGCTGTTTCAACGGCGAGCTGGATTATAGAGGGGAGGGCGCCCGATTCTGTGGCCGCGATGATGCGCTCCAACTCATCGTCGCGTGCGCTGCGGCTAGGGCTTTGCTCTGTGCCTTCCTCGGCAGAAACAGGAAGCTCGCTTCGTATGACCATGTCCGAACCGCTTGTCGTGAAGAGGCGTCGCGTACGCGCATTGTTGGGCTGCGGTTTGCGTACAAGTTCAAGGGGATTGCTAAGGCTCTCCATACCCCATTCCTTGCGAGCGATATTAAATACGTGGGAAAGCACTTGGAATCGCCTTAATACGGTGGCGGGTTTCACGGATTTCAACCATTGATCACGTAGCTTGGCAATATCAGAGCTGCGGATTGCCGGCATCGTTCTTATGGCGAGCTCGCTGGCCTTCCAGATTCGCAGCACTGAGCGCTCTGCTATCTCTCCTTTTTTATGGGCAGTGATTTCCCGCTCATAACGGCTCAACGCTTCATGGAGCGTGGTGGCTTCAGCTTCGGTGCGGCTGACGAAAGCCCCTCGATCTATTTGATGTTCAATTGCTCTGGCCCATTCTTCTGCGTCGGTCCGAGTGTTGAAGGTTTTTACCTGGTCGGGGTAGCCTCTACGGCGAACACGTGCCTGCCATTGCAGTTCGCCGCGTTTACGGAAGCTAGCCATACTGTTTTACTCCCAAGATGTCAGCCACCAGTGGGACAGAATTGGGACAATAAAGCCAAGAGCTGTCTTCTCAGGAGGCTGAGGTTGCCTACAAAGTGCTTGTAGACTAGGCTACCTAGATTCCTTGGAATGTCGAGTTCAGGCACTCGTAACGCGAAGGTCGCAGGTTCGATTCCTGTCTCGGGCACCATCTCCTCACCGCGCCACGTCGATTCATGTTCCGCAGGTCAGCTTTTTGTGGGATAGATGTAAAGAGCCGTGTAATTCGTCATGCAAACGTCCTATATTCGGTGCCTGCATGAGCATCGCTTAGCAGTTTTCAAATGATCCCGAATGGTTCCGAAGGCCGGTCAGTCCGCGTCAGAGAGATCCTTGATGATCCAGATCCATCCTCCATTCTTAAGATCAGCGAGAACCCCATGACTGAATTAACCCAAGAGCAACGCCACGAAAAAGCGCTGGAAAAATACCTTCAGGATGTGCCGGACCTGAAGGAAGAGATCAAGGACCTGAGTCCTGATGATCAGAAAGACCAGATCCAGTGGGCCTTCGAAGACGAAGCCGAAGCGCAGGGCTTGCAGCCGTGGGAGCTGACCCTCAAGTACACCAGCACACCCGAAGAGTTCGAAGAGCAACGCCTTGTACTGCACAAGGAAGCGGCTGAAGTGTTGGGTGTCGAGTGGGACGAGTACTGCGAGATGAATAATCTCGTCGTATAAAAGCAACTGCGAGTTTCAAGCTACAAGCTGCAAGTCAAAGCAAAAGCGCTCTGGCTTGTAGCTTGTAGCTTGTAGCTTACCGCTGCGTTTAAAGGCTGAGGCGCATCGACAGGTCCACCGCTTTGACGTCCTTGGTCATCGCGCCGATGGAGATGTAATCCACGCCCGTCTCGGCGATCGGCAGCAGTGTGCTTTCGTTGATGCCACCGCTGGCTTCCAGTTTCGCCTTGCCGCCATTCAGGCGTACGGCTTCGCGCATGTCATCCAGGCTCAACTCGTCGAGCATGATGATGTCGGCGCCGGCTTCCAGCGCCTCCTTCAGTTCTCCAAGACTTTCCACTTCGATCTCGACCGGTTTGCCCGGGGCGATCTTGTGCGCGGCAGCCACGGCTTCGGCGATGCCACCGCTGGCGGCGATGTGGTTTTCCTTGATCAGGAAGGCGTCGTAGAGACCGATGCGGTGATTGTGGCAGCCGCCGCAGGTCACCGCATATTTCTGCGCCAGACGCAGGCCAGGCAGGGTCTTGCGGGTGTCGAGCAGCTTGACCTGCGTTTGCGCGACGAAGTCCGCCAGGTACTGCGCACGCGTCGCCACACCCGAAAGCAACTGCAAAAAGTTCAGTGCGCTGCGTTCGCCGGTCAGCAGTGAACGGGCCGGACCTTCCAGATGAAACAACGGCTGATTGGCCTTGACCCGTTCGCCATCGACCACTTGCCAATGCACCGCCACGCGCGGATCGAGCTGGCGAAACACCGCATCGACCCACGCAGTGCCGCAGATGACCGCGTCGTCACGGGTAATGATGGTGGCTTTGGCCAGGCGTTCGGCCGGGATCAGTTGCGCGGTGATGTCGCCGCTGCCGACGTCTTCGAGCAACGCACGGCGCACGTTGGCTTCGATTTCGGCGGTCAGATCGGCGAGACGTAGATTCGGCATAACGGACTCCACAAACAAAGTGATTCGATTATAGAGGCAGGGCGCGAGCCAACCCAAGGCGAGAACGCGCGCGGCTGGCTGCATCTGGTCGATTTTTCCGTGAGCCGAGTGCGCGGCGCCGGCGTCACAGAGGGGCGCGGGTATAGGGGAAACCCTGACGCCTATAGCGTCGCGGACATCTTTTGCAAGATAATCCGCCTTGTATTTGACGTCATGGCTTTGACGAACGACTCCACCGGGGCAGTGTCAAAACGACGAACCGAATCACCGCTCCAGGAGGCTTGGATGCACAACGACGGGAAAGTAGTGCCTTTGCACAGGGCCGCTGGCGATCAGGCTGATCGCGCGCCGCTTGCCCGCCTGCCGGTGATTCTGCTTCAGGTTCGCGACAAGGCTGCCCAGCAGTTGCGCCACGGCTTGCAGGAGCTGTTCGATAACGCTGACGACACGCTGTTTGAAATGGCCGATCGGGCGCGCAATGACGTTGATCAGAATATCTTTTTCGAAGCCATGCGCGATTTGCGCCTCAAGCGCAAAAACATCGAGCGCGGCTTTCTCGAACAATTCTTCGAAGCGTTTGCCAGCCTCACCCAATACGATCCCGCTGCCGATCGCCTGCCACGCACGCGGGTGATTGAAGAGTCGGCGCCGCGCACCGATGACAGGGAGCGTACCGTTGCCGTGCAAACCATGGTCAGCCGCGTGCTCAAGCGTGATGGCTTCGCGCTTGATCAACTGACGGCACGGTTCAGTGCGCTGCTTGGCAACCGTCTGGAAAATCCGCACAACCCGCTCGGCCCGGCGATGCTCTGCGAGTACTTCTTGCAGGCCGGACGTAACCTCGGCGTCGAAATCAAGGTCAAGCTGATCCTGCTCAAGCTGTTCGAACGCTATGTGCTGGCCGACACCGAACAGCTGTATGCCGAAGCCAACCAACTGCTGCTCGCTACCGGCGTCTTGCCGCATTTGAAACCGGCGACGACGCGGCGCAAGAGCGAGCATGCGTCGGCCGACATTTCCTTCGAAGTACACGACGATCCGCCCCCGGCGGACGACGGCGTGGAGGAAGCGTTCGCGGCGTTGCAGCAATTACTGGTGCATGTGCGTGGCCGTGTCGCGCCCACACTGGAGCCCGGCGCCCCGGCGCAACCGATCAATACGCGCGATCTGCTGCGCTTGCTCTCGCATTTACAACAATACGTGCCGGCGCTTGAGGCGCAGGAAGACTTCGACCTGCGCAATCAGCTCGAACAATTGCTTACCCGCGTCAGCGTCAGGAGTGGCAAATCCCGTGTGGTCGGCACCGCAGACGAAGATGTCATCAACCTGATTGCCATGGTCTTCGAGTGCATTCTTGAGGATCGCAACGTTCCCGACTCGCTCAAGGCGCTGATTGCCCGCTTGCAGATTCCGATGCTCAAGGTTGCCGTGCTCGACAAGAGTTTCTTCAGCCGCAGCACGCATCCGGCGCGACGCCTGCTCAATGAAATCGCCGATGCCGCCATGGGCTGGAGCGACTGTGACGGCGATGCTCGGGACAGTCTCTACGTGCGCATCGAGCAAGTGGTGCAGCGACTGCTGACGGAATTTGTCGATGACCCGGCGATATTCTCCGAACTGCTCGCCGATTTCCTCGCATTCACTCAGGACGAACGCCGGCGCACCGAGCTGCTCGAACAGCGCTTGCGTGACGCCGAAGAAGGCCGGGCGAAAGCCGACCTGGCCCGGCGTCGCGTCGAACAAGCGTTGCAGCAGGCGCTGCTGGGGGAAGTGCTGCCGGCCTCGGTGCTTGCGTTTGTGCAGCAGGCCTGGAGCAAAGTGCTGCTGTTGACCTGCCTCAAACATGGCGACCAGTCTGCCGAGTGGCAGGCCGACGTGCAGACCATGGAACAATTGATCTGGAGCGTGCAGCGTCATGACGACGCCGAGTCCAGCTTGCGTCTGCTGGCGCTGCTGCCGGGGTTGCTCAAGTCGCTGCGTGACGGCTTGAGCAGCACGGCGTTCGATCCGTTTGCTACCAGTGAATTCTTCAGTGCGCTGGAAGCGCTGCATGTCCGCGTGCTGGAGCGCTCCGATGATACTGATCGCCACGCAACGGGCTTGATTGAAGTGTCGCCAGAGGTTTTGCAGCAGGGCGCCGACCCCATTGCTGCCGCGACACCGTCGGCGGGTGTGCCACAGGACGACGCCGGCCTGCGCCAGGTTGAGCAACTGCGCATGGGCCACTGGGTGACGTTTGACGATGAGGACGGGCAGGCGTTGCGCTGCAAGCTTGCCGCGATCATCGACGCGACGGGCCGATACGTGTTCGTCGACCGCACCGGCATGAAAGTGCTGGAGCGCAGCCGCACAGACCTGGCCCAGGCGTTTTGCCGTGGCACGGTGCGCATACTGGATGACACCTTGCTCTTCGACCGTGCGCTGGAGTCGGTGCTGGGTCATCTGCGGCGACTCAATCGCGGCAAGTGATCGCGCGGTGGGTGCGGATCGCGGCATACTGGGCGCCAACACAGTCGGCGTTGAAGGAATCGGTATGCAGTTGGATCCCGCTAGCGGGTGGTGTCACGGGGTGCAGATTTGCCCATCGCCTAACTTCAATGAGCGCCCGGCGGGCGAAATCTCCCTGTTGGTCATCCACAACATCAGCCTGCCGCCGGCAGAATTTGCTACGGGCAAAGTGCAGGAGTTTTTCCAGAATCGTCTGGATGTCACCGAACACCCTTACTTTGCAGGCATCGCTGACTTGCGCGTATCGGCGCACTTTCTGATTGAACGTGACGGCAAGGTCACGCAGTTTGTCTCCTGTCTGGAGCGCGCGTGGCATGCTGGCGTGTCGGTGTTCGAAGGCCGCGAAACCTGTAACGATTTTTCCGTGGGCATCGAGCTCGAAGGCACCGATGATCTGCCGTTCACCGATGCGCAGTATCAGGCGTTGACTGCGCTGACCCGGCAGTTGCAGGCACGTTTTCCGGCTATCACCGATCAGCGTATCTGCGGACACAGCGATATCGCTCCGGGCCGCAAGACCGACCCGGGACCGGCATTCGACTGGGCACGCTACCGCGCCGCCCTGGCAAAAGAGGAAGGACAATGAGTTTTCTGGTGTTACTGCTGGCGGTGTGGATCGAGAAGTTTTCGGCCCTGCGCCATCGGCTTCAACGCGACGGCGGATGGATCCGCGAACTGCACAAACTCGAAGCCGGCGAGCGGCTGGCGAAACAACCCTGGCTGGTGCTGACGATTCTGGTGCTGCTGCCGGTCGCCTTGCTCGGTTTGCTGCTGTTGGTACTGGAACCGGTGGCTTACGGTTTGCTCGCACTGCCGGTGCATTTGCTGGTGGTCATTTATAGCCTGGGCCGTGGCGATTTGCTCGGCGGCCTCGGGCCGTTCCGCGATGCCTGGCGCCGTGAGGATCTGCAAGCGGCGGCACATGTTGCCAAGCGCGATCTGAATATCTGCGCCGACAGCGGCGAGCAGTTGCTCGAACGTGTGCAGGGGCACCTGTTGTGGCAGGCCTATCAAAGCTTTTTCGCGGTGATCTTCTGGTATTTCCTGCTCGGTCCGGTGGTTGCACTGGCTTATCGCTTGTTGGCGCTGGCCGAAGAGCACGGGCAAAACCCGGCGCTGGTCGAGCGCGCGGCACAGATGCGTCACGCCTTCGACTGGGTGCCGGTGCGATTGCTCGCGGCGAGCCTGGCCCTGGTTGGCAATTTTGTCGCGGTCAGCCGGGTGATGCTGCATGAACTGCTCAACTGGAACATCAGCGCGGCGCAGCTGATAAACAAGGTCGGCCTGGCGGCCGGAGAAATCCCGCCACCGGTGGCCGGTCCGGAAGGCATTACCACCCTCGATTGCCTGTGGGAACTGCTGCTGCGCGCCGCGGTGCTGTGGTATGCCGGGGTTGCCCTGTGGACTGTTCTGGTTCACTGACCATTTCAAGTGAAGCCTATTGTGGTGAGGGAGCTTGCTCCCGCTGGGTGGCGAAGCCACCCTCGCCGTTAATCACCTAAAACGCGTCGTCTGATTTGCGCCTGCTGCGCAGCCGAGCGGGAGCAAGCTCCCTCGCCACCGTGATCTTTCGTTGTCCTCCTGTTGTTAACCTTAAGTTACAAAACCTCCCTTCGATTTGAGCTATACAGAGATAGCGCCCGATAGTGGCTATCTGCTTTCGCCCTGCGCCTGCCAATAAAAACAAGAAAAACCAAGGGAGACTCCCCGTGAAGAGCTTGCTCTATCCCGCCGTCTCGCTGATGAACCGCCTGAGCTTCGGCATGAAGTTCAGCCTGATCAGCGTGCTGTTTCTGGTGCCGATGCTGGTGACCAATTTCTATCTGGTGCGCGACTCCTATCGCGAATTTCAAGGCACCCGCGTCGAACTGCAAAGCCTCGACCTGCTGGGCAGCAGCCTGAGCCTGCGCCGGGATCTGGAAACCTTGAACAATCTGGTGCAGATCGACGTCACCCTCGGTCAATCCGGCAAGGCGGGTGATGTCGAGGCGCAGATCGGCACGCTCGAACAGGCCCTGTTGGCACGCCTGCAGGGGCTGACAGCAATGACCGAGGACCCTGAACAGATCAAAGTGTTCGACGCCAAGCGCGATGAAATGATTGCTGCGTTCAAGGCTCAGCAAGCGGAAAGCTCGCTGCAAAGCAAAAGTGCCTTGATTGGCAAGCTACTGGCCAGCGCGCAGATTTTCAGCCAGATCATCACCAGTCAGGCCGGCTTGAGCCGCGACAACCAGAGTGACATCCGTCAACTCAGCGAACTGCTGACCCTGGTGACGCCGACGGTCACACAAACCCTCGGCGAAGGTCGCGCCATGGGCTCCTATTCGTTGGGGCAGGGCTTTCTCAACAGCGCGTCGAGTACCCGTTTTGATGAACTGTTGGCGCAGATTGAAAAACTCCAGGCCGAGTACGCCTTGAAACTGCACGACGCCCTCGGTTCCAGCAGCGCAGCGCGCGATACCCTCAGCGCACACGCCGATAGCAGTAAGGCCTCGCTCAAGCAAGCGAGCGAGCTGTTCGAAGAGCAAGTGGTCATGGCCGACACTCTCGATGCGCCGTGGCAGGCGTTCTACGATCAGGTCACGGTGCTGATCGACAAGACTTATCAGCTCAATGAAGCGACCCTGAAATTCCTCGACCGCCAATTGCAGCAACGCCTGGCGCAGAACCGCACGCACATGATTCTGCAGGCGTCTGCACTGTCGGTAGTGTTCGTGCTGATTTTCTATCTCTACGGCGGTTTCTACGCCTCGACCCGCACCACCCTGAAAAGCCTTGGCGCAATGATGGACAAGGTGGCGGCGGGGGACATGACGGTCAACTTCAAGGCCAGCAGCCGTGACGAACTGGGTGAGCTGGGCGAGGTGTTCAACGGCACGGTGAAGAAAATTCACGACCTGATCGAGCGGGTGGGTCAGACCGTCGGCGAGGTCGAGCGTCAGGCCGGGCAGGTCGAAGTGGTGTCGGCGCAAAGCAACCTGGCCGTTGCCGGGCAGCGCACGCAGATCGAGCAAGTGGCGACGGCGATGAACCAGATGTCAGCGACGTCGCTGGAGGTCGCGCGCAGCGCCGCGGCGGCGGTGAACAGCGCCCACAGCGTCAACGACGAGACCCTCAGCGGTCGCGGTCTGGTGCAATCGCAACAAGGCAGCATTGCCGCACTGGCCAGCGAGATCGATCAGTCGGTGTTGGTGATCAATCAGCTTGCGAGCGACAGCCAGTCGATCAGCCGCGTGCTCGAAGTGATCAAAAGCATCGCCGAACAAACCAACCTGCTGGCGCTCAACGCCGCGATCGAAGCGGCCCGGGCCGGTGAGCAGGGACGCGGTTTTGCCGTGGTCGCCGACGAAGTGCGCACCCTGGCCAAACGCACTCAGCAATCGACCGAAGAGATTGAGCAGATGATCGCCAAACTGCATGGCGGCGTTGGCGCGGCGGTGAAGGCCATGGGCATCAGTCATCAGATGGCCAACGGCACGGTGGGGCAATCGGAGAAGGTGCAGCAGGCGCTGGAAAACATTCTTGGCGCCGTGGGCATGATCGTCGATCAGAACCAGCAGATCGCCGCCGCCGTCGAGCAGCAGACTGCTGTGGCCCATGACATCGATCAGAATATTGTCGAGATCAACCGCGCCGGCGAGCGCACCGCGCAGGGGGCACACCAGACCGAAGATGCGAGCCGCGCGTTGTCGGTGCAGGTCGTTGAACTCAAACAGCTTATCAGCGCGTTTCGCGTCTGAGCCATACATTAATCCCTTGTAGGAGTGAGCCTGCTCGCGATAGCGGTCTGTCTGAAAAAATATCGGTAACTGACACACCGCTATCGCGAGCAGGCTCACTCCTACAAGGGGATCGGTTACCAGCCGAAGACTTCGCAGCAGTTGGCGGTGCTGGCAGCGGCGAGTTGTTCAGGAGTGATATTCATCAACTCAGCCAGCGCTTCGCAAATCGCCGGCAAATGCGCCGGGCTGTTGCGCTGACCGGGGAACATCGCGGGCGCCATGTCCGGCGAGTCGGTTTCCAGCACCACTGACTCCAGCGGCAGTTCAGGCAAGACCCGATGCATACGCAACGCCTGCGGCCAGGTCGGTGCGCCGCCAAGACCCAGTTTGAAACCGAGCTTGATGTATTCACGCGCCTCTTCGCGACTGCCGGCGAAGGCGTGGATGATCCCGGCGCGTTTGAGCTTGAAGCGCTTGAGCGTGGCGATCACCGCCGCATGGCTGCGGCGCACATGGATCAGCGGCGGCAACTCAAAGTCCGCCGCCAATTGCAGCTGCGCCTCGAAGAGCGCCTGCTGCCGCTCGCGGTCCAGGGTTTCGATGAAGTAATCCAGGCCAATCTCGCCCACCGCGCACAACTGCCGATGACCGCGCAGCCGTGTCAGCCAATCACCGAGGGCGTTTAAATCGTCGGGGCGATGCTGATCGAGAAACACCGGGTGCAAACCGAATGCGGCATACAAATCCGGATCGCTTTGCGCCAGATCCCACACCCGTTGCCAGTTACCCTCATACACGCCCAGCACGACGATGCGCCGCACGCCGAGGGCGCGACTTTCGGCCAGCAGCGCCGCGCGATCGGCGTCGAAGTCGGGAAAGTCGAGGTGGGTGTGACTGTCGATCAGCTCCACGATTCAGTCCCGATGAATACGCTGCTTGAAGGTCCGCGCAATGGCTTGCACGCCCGGTTGGTAATCGTCTTGTTCGACCGCGGCCAGCGCCAGTTCCAGCGCCTTGTCGGCGATCAACTGGTGTTGCTGAGCCATGGCGTTGACCGGCAGCGGCAGGAAGTCCAGCAGTTGCGTGTCGCCAAACGTGCCGAGGCGCAGCGGGCGGGATTTCAGCGGGAAGTCATGCAGCGCGTCGAACACGCCTTGCAGCAGCACGTAGGACGTGGTCACCAGCGCATCCGGCAAATGCCCCAGACGTTGCAGGAGTTCTTCCATCAATTGCTTGCCGCACTCGCGGCTGAACGACTCGGCGTGTTCGACCAGCACTTCGCCTTTGAAGTCGCTGAGCGCTTCGCGGAAACCGGCGGCACGTTCCTGGCTGATGCTCAGCTCGGGGCGGGCGCCGAGCAGCACGATCTGCTTGAGCTGCGGGTCGAGCAGACTTTGCGTCAGATGCAGGCTGGCCTCGCGGTCGTCGCTGATCACCGAGCAGAAATGCTCAGGCTCCATGACCCGGTCAATGGCGATGATCGGCAGTCCCTTGTCTTGCAACTGACGGTAACTGTCATCGCCAGCGGGCAGGCAACTGGCGACGATCAGCGCATCGCAACGACGGGCGCGGAACAGTTGCAGCAACTGCCGCTCGCTGTCCGGCGCATCGTCGGAACTGGCGATCAGCAATTGATAACCGCGCGCCCGTGCGCCTTGCTCCAGCAGCTTGGCGATCCGCGCGTAACTGGGGTTTTCCAGATCCGGCAGGATAAAACCCAGCGTGCGCGTGTGCCGGCTGCGCAGGCCGGCGGCTTGCGGATTGGGCGTGAAGCCATGCAAATCGACCACCGCGCGCACGCGCTCGACGGTCGCATTGCTGATGCGTTGCTGTTCGGCCTTGCCGTTGATGACGTAGCTGGCGGTGGTGACGGACACGCCGGCCAACCGTGCGATATCACTGAGTTTCAACCCGGGATTTCCTTGTTTTTTCGAGCATGCCGCGAGATTTTCGCCAATCCTACCCGATTAGGGCAGGCGACTTATGGCCTACGCGCATCCGACAAGTTGGACTTCAAGGATGGGACATTATCGAGTAACGTGCCGATCAATCTAGATTAAACGTTTCAGCAAGCGTATTTTCTACGTTTCGGACGCTTTTGGCCGGTCCTGCCGTGAAACCGCCAAAACTGCCGCTGAAAAGCGCGGCAGAGCGCCTAAGCTGTGACCATTCAAAACAATACCTGGCGTTGAACTGCGCCAAAAAGGAGATCGCATGCTCGAGCTCACTATAGAGCAGATATCCATGGGCCAGTCGGCCGTGGATAAACCCGCCGCCCTGCAATTGCTCGCCAGCCATCTGGTCGCCGACGGTCTGGTTGCCGATGGCTACCTCGCCGGCCTGCAGGCCCGGGAAGCCCAGGGCTCGACCTTTCTCGGTCAAGGCATCGCCATTCCCCACGGCACCCCGCAAACCCGCGATCAGGTGTTCGCCACCGGTGTGCGCCTGATGCAGTTTCCCGACGGCGTCGATTGGGGCGATGGCCAGATCGTTTATCTGGCGATCGGCATCGCGGCCAAATCCGACGAACACCTGCGCCTGCTGCAACTGCTGACCCGCGCCCTCGGTGAGACCGATCTGGGCCAGGCCCTGCGTCGCGCCAGTTCCCCCGAAGCACTGCTGAAACTGCTGCAAGGCGCGCCGCAGGAACTCGCCCTGGACGCTCAAATGATCGGCCTCGGTGTCTCGGCCGACGATTTCGAAGAGCTGGTCTGGCGTGGCGCGCGTCTGCTGCGTCAGGCTGATTGCGTGAGCAACGGGTTTGCCGGCGTGTTGCAGCAAGTCGAAGCGCTGCCACTGGGCGATGGCCTGTGGTGGTTGCACAGCGAGCAAACCGTGAAGCGCCCCGGTCTGGCGTTCGTCACCCCGGACAAACCGATGCGCTACCTCGGGCAGCCGCTCAGTGGTCTGTTCTGCCTGGCGAGTCTGGGCGAAGCGCATCAGGCATTGCTTGAGCGTTTGTGTGCGCTGTTGATCGAAGGTCGCGGCCATGAACTGGGCCGCGCCACCAGCAGCCGCAAAGTTCTTGAAGTGCTTGGCGGCGAGTTGCCCGCCGACTGGCCGAGCGCGCGCATTGCGCTGGCCAACGCCCACGGTTTGCATGCGCGCCCGGCGAAGATTCTGGCGCAACTGGCGAAAAGCTTTGACGGCGAAATTCGCGTGCGCATCGTCGACAGCCAGGACAGCGCCGTGTCGGTGAAAAGCCTGAGCAAACTGTTGAGCCTCGGCGCCCGGCGCGGGCAGGTGCTGGAGTTGATCGCCGAACCCAGCATCGCCGCCGACGCCTTGCCGGCCTTGCTCGCGGCGATTGAAGAAGGCCTCGGTGAAGAAGTCGAGCCGCTGCCGGCCGTGAGTCAGCAGCGCGAAGTCATTGCCGATATCGCCGAAGTGCTGGTCGCCCCAGCCTCCGGTAGCCAGTTGCAAGCGATCCCGGCAGCCCCCGGCATCGCCATCGGCCCGGCGCATATTCAGGTGCAGCAAACCATCGATTACCCGCTGCGTGGCGAGTCCGCCGCGATTGAGCGCGAGCGTCTCAAGCAAGCGCTGAGCGACGTGCGCCGCGACATTCAGGGCTTGATCGAACGGAGCAAAGCCAAGGCGATCCGCGAGATTTTCATTACCCACCAGGAAATGCTCGACGACCCGGATCTCACCGACGAAGTCGACACCCGCCTCAAGCAAGGCGAAAGCGCTGAAGCGGCGTGGATGGCGGTGATCGAAGCGGCCGCGAAACAGCAGGAATCGTTGCAGGACGCCTTGCTTGCCGAACGCGCAGCGGATCTGCGCGACATCGGCCGTCGTGTGCTGGCGCAGCTGTGTGGCGTACAAACCGCGAACGAGCCAGAGCAACCGTACATTCTGGTGATGGACGAAGTCGGTCCGTCCGACGTCGCGCGCCTCGATCCGGCGCGTGTCGCCGGGATTCTCACCGCGCGCGGTGGTGCCACCGCGCACAGCGCCATCGTCGCACGCGCCCTCGGCATTCCGGCGCTGGTCGGCGCGGGGGCGGCGGTGTTGTTGCTCGAACCGGGCACGCCGCTGCTGCTCGATGGCCAACGCGGCCGTTTGCATGTCGATGCAGATGCCGCGACATTGCAACGCGCTGCCGAGGAACGCGACACTCGTGAACAACGCCTGAAAATCGCCGCCGAACAACGCCATCAACCGGCACTCACCACCGACGGCCACGCCGTCGAAGTGTTCGCCAACATCGGCGAAAGCGCCGGCGTGACCAGTGCGGTGGAGCAGGGCGCCGAAGGCATCGGCCTGCTGCGCACCGAACTGATTTTCATGGCCCACCCGCAAGCGCCGGATGAGGCGACCCAGGAAGCTGAATACCGTCGCGTCCTCGATGGTCTGGCCGGGCGACCGCTGGTGGTGCGCACGCTGGACGTCGGTGGCGACAAGCCGTTGCCGTATTGGCCGATCGCCAAGGAAGAAAACCCCTTCCTGGGTGTGCGCGGTATTCGCCTGACCTTGCAGCGTCCGCAGATCATGGAAGCGCAGTTGCGCGCCTTGCTGCGCTCGGCCGACAACCGTCCGCTGCGGATCATGTTCCCGATGGTCGGCAGCGTTGATGAGTGGCGTCAGGCCCGTGATATGACCGAGCGTCTGCGTCTGGAGATTCCGGTCGCTGATCTGCAACTGGGGATCATGATCGAAGTGCCGTCGGCCGCTTTGCTCGCGCCGGTGCTGGCCAAGGAAGTCGACTTCTTCAGCGTCGGCACCAACGACCTGACCCAATACACACTGGCCATCGATCGTGGTCATCCAACGCTGTCTGCACAAGCGGACGGCTTGCATCCGGCGGTGCTGCAACTGATCGACATCACCGTGCGCGCGGCCCATGCCCATGGCAAATGGGTCGGCGTGTGTGGCGAACTGGCGGCCGATCCGCTGGCGGTGCCGGTGCTGGTCGGCCTCGGTGTCGACGAGCTGAGCGTGTCCGGTCGCAGCATTGCCGAAGTCAAGGCGCGCATCCGCGAACTCAGCCTGACCCAGGCGCAAACCCTTGCTCAACAGGCCTTGGCCGTGGGCAGCGCCAACGAAGTGCGCGCATTAGTGGAGGCCCTGTAATGGCCAGGATTCTTACTCTGACCCTCAACCCGGCGCTCGACCTCACCGTCGAGCTGGCGCGGCTGGACGCCGGTCAGGTCAATCGCAGCGACGAGATGCACACCCATGCCGCCGGCAAGGGCGTGAACGTCGCGCAGGTGCTGGCCGACCTCGGCCATCAAGTCACCGTCAGCGGCTTTCTCGGTGAGGACAACCTGCAAGCGTTCGAAACCCTGTTTGCCAAACGCGGTTTTGTCGATGCGTTTATTCGCGTGCCGGGCGAGACCCGCAGCAACATCAAAGTCGCCGAGCAGGATGGGCGCATCACCGATATCAATGGTCCTGGGCCGAACGTTGACGCGGCGGCGCAGCAGGCGTTGCTCGATCGCCTGTTGCAGATCGCACCGGGGCACGATGCGGTGGTGGTCGCCGGCAGCTTGCCGCGCGGCGTCAGTGCGCAATGGTTGCGTGAGCTGATCGAGAAGCTCAACGCGCTGGGCTTGAAAGTCGCCCTCGACTCCAGCGGCGAAGCCTTGCGCGCCGCGTTGCAGGCCCGCCCCTGGCTGATCAAGCCGAACACCGAGGAACTGGCCGATGCGCTCGGTTGCGAAGTGGTTTCGCCGACCGCCGAAGCGCAAGCCGCTGCACGCTTGCATGCGCAGGGCATCGAGCACGTGGTGATTTCCCACGGCGCCGACGGGGTGAACTGGTTCAGTGTCGGCTCGGCTTTGCATGCCTCGCCGCCGAAAGTCAGCGTCGCCAGCACGGTCGGTGCTGGCGATTCATTGCTGGCCGGCATGCTCCATGGTTTGCTCAGTGCCGACACACCCGAGCAGACCCTGCGCACAGCCACGGCGATTGCCGCGATGGCGGTGACCCAGATCGGTTTCGGCATCAACGACGCCGCGCACCTGGCGCAGCTCGAACAGGGTGTGCGCGTACGCCCCCTGACAGAACAATAAGAGGGTTTGTCATGAAGTTAGCCATTGTTACGGCTTGCCCCAACGGCATGGTCACCAGTGTCCTGTGCGCGCGTCTGCTCGATGCGGCGGCGCAGCGTCAGGGCTGGAGCACCAGCGTGGAAGTGGTCGATCCGGCACACCCGGAACGTGAATTGTCGGCGGCGACGATCGAAGCCGCCGAGTGGGTATTGCTGGTGAGTACGGGGACGGTGGACATGACCCGCTTCGTCGGCAAGCGGGTGTTCCAGATTGCTCCGGCGCAGGCGTTGCAGGATGTCGAAGCGGTGCTGCGGCGGGGCGCTGAAGAAGCTGAAGTCTACGTCGCCAGCGAAGTCGAACCGGCGATTGATACGCCGCGTGCGCCGCGCATCGTCGCCGTTACGGCATGCCCGACGGGTGTCGCGCACACCTTCATGGCTGCCGAGGCTTTGCAGCAGACCGCCAAGCGTCTGGGCTATGAATTGCAGGTTGAAACCCAAGGCTCGGTCGGCGCGAAAACTCCGCTCAGCGCAGCGGCCATCGCCGAAGCCGACGTGGTGCTGTTGGCGGCGGATATCGACGTTGCCACCGAGCGTTTTGCCGGTAAGAAAATCTATCGCTGCGGCACCGGGATTGCACTCAAGCAGTCCGAAGCTACGTTGATAAAAGCCTTGGCCGAAGGCAGTGTGGAAAATGCGGCGGACGCAGGCAAGGCTGCGGCCAAGTCAGAAAAAACCGGCATCTACAAACACCTGCTGACCGGTGTGTCGTACATGCTGCCGATGGTCGTGGCCGGTGGTCTGCTGATCGCGTTGTCGTTCGTCTTCGGCATCACCGCGTACAAGGAAGAAGGCACGCTGGCGGCGGCGCTGATGCAGATTGGCGGGGAAACCGCGTTCAAACTGATGGTGCCACTGCTGGCTGGTTACATCGCCTATTCGATTGCCGACCGTCCGGGCCTCGCGCCGGGGATGATCGGCGGGTTACTGGCGGGCACTTTGGGCGCCGGGTTCATCGGCGGGATCATTGCGGGTTTTATCGCCGGTTACGCCGCCAAAGCCATCGCCCGCTATGTGAAATTGCCGCAGAGTCTGGAAGCGCTGAAGCCGATTTTGATCATCCCGTTGCTCGCCAGTCTGGTCACTGGTCTGGTGATGATTTACGTGGTCGGCAAACCGGTCGCTGGCATGCTTGCCGCACTCACGCAGTTCCTCGACAGCATGGGCACCACCAACGCCATTTTGCTCGGCGTATTGCTCGGCGGCATGATGTGCGTCGACCTCGGCGGGCCGATCAACAAGGCGGCCTATGCGTTCTCGGTGGGGCTGCTGGCCTCGCAGAGTTACGCGCCGATGGCCGCGACCATGGCCGCCGGCATGGTGCCGCCGATTGGTTTGGGGATCGCCACGTTTATCGCGCGGCGCAAGTTTGCCCAGACTGAGCGCGAGGCCGGCAAGGCGGCCTTCGTGCTGGGCCTGTGCTTCATCTCTGAAGGGGCGATTCCGTTTGCCGCGAAAGATCCGCTGCGGGTGATTCCGGCGAGCATCGCCGGCGGTGCGCTGACCGGTGCACTGTCGATGTACTTCGGCTGCAAGCTGATGGCGCCGCACGGTGGCCTGTTTGTGCTGGCCATTCCGAATGCGATCAACCATGCGCTGTTGTACCTGCTGGCGATTGTCGCGGGGAGCCTGGTGACGGCGGTGGTGTATGCGCTGCTCAAGCGGCCCGAGACTGTCGAGCTGGCAGTCGAACCCGTCAGCGCCTGACAACGCCATCTCCCTGTAGGAGTGAGCCTGCTCGCGATAGCGGTGTGTCAGTTAGCATTGATGTTACTGACCCACCGCGATCGCCAGCAGGCTCACTCCTACATTTGAATTGCGGTGTGGCCGATGTCATGGCGGGTTCACACAGCCATGCTTAAGTTTTCCCTTTTGCAGGGAGAACACCATGAGCGATTTCAACCTCGGGCGCCGTCGCGTCGTGCAAGCCGTCGGTGCCGGGCTGTTGCTGCCGGGGCTGGCACCGGCAGTGATTGCCTCGGTCAAGGATCGCCCGCAACTCACCGACGGCGTGCAGTCCGGCGACCTGCTCGGCGACCGCGCGATGATCTGGAGCCGCAGCGACCGCCCGGCACGGATGGTCGTCGAATGGGACACCCGCAGCCTGTTCGGCAACCCGCGCCGCCTCGTCTCGGCCCTGGCCGATGCCCGCACTGATTTCACCGCCCGCGTCGAACTCAGCGGTCTGCCCGCCGACCAGGCAATTTTCTATCGCGTGCACTTTGAAGACGCGCAAAGCGGCGTCCCCAGCGAGCCATGGTTTGGTCATCTGCGCAGCGTGCCAACGTCAAAGCGTGACTTGCGTTTTGTCTGGAGCGGCGACACCGTCGGCCAAGGCTTCGGTATCAACCCGGACATCGGCGGCATGCGCATCTACGAAGCCATGCGCCTGCGCCTGCCGGACTTCTTTATCCACAGCGGCGACACGATCTACGCCGACGGCCCGGTGCCGGCACAGCTCACCACCGAAAACGGGCGCATCTGGCGCAACATCACCAGCGAAGCCAAGAGCAAAGTCGCGCAGACCCTCGACGACTATCGTGGCAATTACCGCTACAACCTGATGGACGAAAACGTCCGACTCTTCAATGCCCAGGTGCCGCAGATCTGGCAGTGGGACGACCACGAAGTGGTTAACAACTGGTCGCCGGGCAAGCAGCTAGACGAGCGCTATCAGGAGAAAGATATCCACAAGCTGGTTGGCCGTGCGCGACAGGCCTGGCTCGAATATGCGCCGATGCGTTTACAGGCGGCGGACGGTGGCGGGCGAATTTATCGCAAGCTGAGTTACGGGCCGATGCTTGATGTGTTTGTGCTGGATATGCGCAGCTATCGTGAGGCCAACGATGACAACCTCGGCGCGGCAAAGCCGTTCCTGGGGCGTGAGCAACTGGACTGGCTCAAGCGTGAGTTGAAAGCGTCGAAGGCGCAGTGGAAAGTCATCGCCGCCGACATGCCCATCGGCCTTGGCGTGCCGGACGGCGAGGTCAGTCCGGGCGTTGCGCGCTGGGAAGCGGTGGCCAACGGCGACCCCGGTCCGGCGCAGGGGCGTGAGCTGGAAATTGCCGAATTGCTCGGCTTTCTACGCGCGCAGCAGGTGCGTAATTTCGTCTTTCTCACGGCGGATGTGCATTACTGCGCCGCGCATCACTATCACCCGGATCGCGCGGCGTTTCAGGATTTCGAACCGTTCTGGGAATTCGTCGCCGGACCGTTGAACGCCGGTAGTTTCGGGCCGAATCCGCTGGACAAGACCTTTGGGCCTGAGGTGGTTTTCGAGAAAGCGCCTGCCGCGCAAAACACCTCGCCGTTTGCCGGGTTTCAGTTTTTTGGCGAGGTGAATATTGAAGGGCAGAGCGGGGAGATGAGTGTGGTGTTGCGGGATCTGGATGGGGTGGCGGTTTTCGAACAGAAACTACAACCGGTCTGAACACCGCGCCCCCTGTGGGAGCGAGCTTGCTCGCGAAAGCGGTGTGTCAGTTGATAGATATACCGACTGACACGACCCCTTCGCGAGCAAGCTCGCTCCCACAGTTGGGTGTGAATAATGTCAGTAAACGTCGCGGCGATAGCGGCCCTGTTCGATCAGGCGTTCGACTTCAGCGCTGCCGAGGATGTCGGTGAGTGCCTGGTCCACGCCTGAGGCCATCCCTTGAAGGCTGCCGCAAATATAGATGACGGCACCATCAGCCAGCCATTGCTTCAATTCATCCGCCAACTCACGCAAGCGATCCTGCACATAAACCTTCTCGGCCTGATCCCGCGAGAAGGCCAGGTCCAGCCGTGCCAGATCACCGTTGATCAACCACTCCTCCAGTTCGGCGCGGCAGAGGAAATCGTGCTCGCGATTGCGCTCGCCAAACAGCAGCCACTGGCGCTGCTGGCCGTCGGCAATGCGTGCCTTGAGCAAGCTGCGCAAACCCGCCAGACCGGTGCCGTTGCCCAGCAGAATCATCGGCAGCGGTTCGTTCGGCAGATGGAAACCACTGTTGCGTCGCACGCGCAGGCTGATACTGCCGCCCACTGGCGCATGCTCGGTGAGCCAGCCAGAGCCGACGCCGAGGCTGCCGTCGCTGTGCTGTTCCTGGCGCACGATCAGCTCCAGCACGCCATCGGCGGCGATTGAGGCGATCGAATATTCGCGCATGGCCAGCGGCACCATCGCATCGACCAGCGCTTGCGCATGCAGGCCGACCAGGTGCGCGCGGTGTTCCGGTAGCTGGCGCGAGGCCAGAGCTACTTCCAGCGGCTCGTCGAGGCCGTTGACCTTGACGATGGTCTCGCCTCGGATGCCGAGGCCGTCGAGGAAATGTTCGATGGCCCAAGGGCAGTTGCGCGGCAGCACTTCGACCAGATCGCCGGCCAGCCAACTGCTGGTGTCCGGCGCTTTTAGACCGAGCAGGTAAACCGGCGCACCGCTGCTGTCGGGGTTCATCAGTTCGCGGCGCAGCAGCGTCCAGTTGGCGTAGCTCGGCGCCTGCCAGGTTTCGGCCGGTGCTTGCCCGGTGAGCTGGCCGAGTTGCGTCTGCCAGTGGCGCAGGGCGTAGGGATCGCCGCTGTCGACTTCCACCGGGGCAAATAGCGACTTGCCCCCGTGTTCGCTTAGCCACTGGTGCAGGCGTTTGGCGAAGCCGCAGAAGTGCTGATACTGACGATCGCCAAGACCCAGCACCGCATAATTCAGGCTGTCGAGCGCAGAGGCCTTACCGAGAACCTTGCGCTCAAAACCGCGCGCACTGTCCGGCGCTTCGCCGTCACCGAAGGTGCTGACCACAAACAAGGCGTTGCTCGAATCACGCAAATCCTGCTCGCTGACATTGGCCAGCGGCTGCACCTTTACCGGCAACCCGGCGGCCTGCAATTGGCCGGCGGTCTGCCACGCCAGTTGCTCGGCGAAACCGCTTTGGCTGGCGAAGCCGATCAGCCACGCCGAAGCCTCGCTGGCCGGTTGTTCAAGACCTTTTCGTGCGTCCTTGATGTGCTTTTTCTTGCGCCGACGGTCGAGATACAGCAGCCAGCCGGTGATGAAGAACAGCGGCATGCACACCGCTGCCAGCGTGACGATGATGCGTCCGACCAGACCGAAATAGCTGCCGACGTGCAGCGCATAAATGCTGGTCAGCAGTTGTGCCTTGAAGCTTTTTTCTGCATAGCGATCAACGCGTTTGACCACGCCGGTGGCCGGGTCGAGGGTGATCTGGTTCAGCGCGCGGTCGTGGGGCGAACTGTCGAGCAGATAGAACACCGTCGCCGGTTGGCCGGCCACCGCCGGCATGCGAATGTTGTAGGCGGCCAGGCCGGGGCCGGCGGCGCTGTAGATGCTGCTCCACATCGCTGCGTAGTCAGCCGTCGGCGCCGGTCCTTCCGGCGCCGGGCCGCGACCACCGCGCACACGCTCGTTTTGCGGCGCGTCGGAAAGCAGCCGGGTCAGGCCCTTGTTGTACCACTCGTACGACCACGACAACCCGGTCAAGGCCAGCAGCAGATACACCAGCAGACACCAGGTACCGGCCACCGAGTGCAGGTCCCAATTGAACGCGCGACCCTTCTTTTTCCAATCCAGGGTCAGCCACACGCGCCAGCTGTTCCACTGACGTGGCCAACGCAGATACAAACCGGAAAGGCAGAAGAACAGCAGCATCAGGGTGCAGGCGCCAGTGATGTTACGCCCGGTATCACCCATCGCCAGAAAGCGGTGCAGTTGCAGCATCAGGCCGAAAAAGTCCTGGCCGGTGGCGTCGCCCTTGAACTCGGCGGTGTACGGATCGAAGTAGCGCATCTCGCCACGCCGTTCACCCTTCGGTGGGGTGAAGAACACCCGCGCGGCGTGGCCGCTGTCGATCTCGACCCAGAGCATCGCGACTTTTTTGCCGGACTCGGCTTCGATACGTTCTACCAGTTCAACCGGCGGCAGCACCCCAGCGACCTGTTTTTCCACCTGCAACACCGACGGATTGAGCGCCCGCAGGATTTCGTCCTGAAAGGAATAGGCCGCGCCGGTGATGCCCATCAGGGCCAGCACCAGGCCTGCGGTGATGCCAAAAAACCAGTGCAACTGGAACAGGGTTTTCTTCAACACGTCACTCGCCGTCCGTTCGGAAATTGTCATCACGGCGCGCATTATGCCGTGGGTTATCGAGAAGCGTTCTTTCTTACGCACAAAAGCCCCGTTCAACTGAATGAACGGGGCCGAGCCTCGCGACGCATACCTGTGTAGGAGTGAGCCTGCTCGCGATAGCTAGCTGTCAGATAAATAGATGCTGACTGATACACCGCAATCGCGAGCAGGCTCACTCCTACAGGTTTCCACCGAAATCAGAAGTGGAAATTGGTGCTCAACAGCGCCGTCCGTCCCGCCGCCTGGTTGGCGAAGTGGGTCGAGAAGGCCTTGTCGTAATAGGTTTCGTCGGTCAGGTTCTGCACGTTGAGTTGCAGGTCGACATTCTTGGTCAGCTTGTAGGCGGCCATCGCGTCGTAACGCACATACGAGTCGACCATCGTGGTATTCGCCACACTGCCGTAGACGTCGTCGACGTAGAACGCGCCACCACCGATGGTCAGCTTCGGCGTGACCTGATAAGTGGTCCACAAGCTGGCGCTGTTTTTCGGCGTGTTCGGCAGATCATTGCCGTCGTTGGCGCGACCCATCGGTCCGCCGTCAACCTGCTCGCTGTCCATGAACGCGTAACCGGCGAACACCTGCCATTTATCGGTGAGCTTGCCGCTGGCCGACAGTTCGAAGCCTTGCACGCGGGTCTTGCCGGCGTTCTCGTACGAGCTGGTGTCGACCTGCACGCGGGCATTTTCTTTCTCGGTGCGGAAGATGTCAGCGGTCAGCGACAGGCGATCGTTGAGCAGATCCCACTTGGTGCCGATCTCGTAGTTCTTGGTGGTTTCCGGCTCCATGTCGCTGCTCAGCAGGTTGCCGCTGCGATCCGGTGTACCGCCCAACGGGTTGCCTTCCTGGCCTTCGCCGAGGGTGTTGCCCGGCGGGGTCGCGGAGGTGGCGTAGGAGGCATAGATGCTGCCGTTTTCCGCCGGCTTGTAGACCACGCCGAACTGACCGGTGACGAACTCGCTGGTGTCATCGCCCTTGGAGGTGGTGCGGCCGGCGGCGTTGTAGGTTTTGTAATCGGTATCGAAATGGTCGTAACGCAGGCCCATGTTCACCAGCCACTGCTCGGACAACTCCAGCGTGTCGAACACGTACAGCGCGTAAGTGTCGGCCTGGGTGTCGGTGCCGGCGTAGTTGCGCGAGATCGCACCGTTCCACGGATCGTTCGGGTTCGGGTTCGACAGCGAGGTGCAGTTGTAACCGCTCGGCGCGCCGATCAGGCCCGGGTTGCAGTTGGTGGTCACAGCGCCGGTGCGCGGCGTGGTGTCAGTGTTGACGTTGTACGAGGATTTCTCGCTCTGCTCGCGGGTGTATTCGACACCGGTGGAGAAGCTGTTTTTGAAACCGGCCACGTAGAAGGTGCCGAACAGGTCGGTCTGGTTGGTGGTGGTCTCGGTGTTGCTCACCCGAGTATTGGCGCGACGCCAGACGCTGCCGTTGTTGACGTTGCCCTTGCTGTCGTCCGGCTGAGTGAGGATGTAATCCTGCATGCTGGTGCCGTGGCGCAGGGTGTTCTTGATCGTCAGCGCATCGTTCAGGTCATGCTCGATGGCGAACGTCGCGGTGTCGGTGCGGCCCTTGCGGAAGTCGCGGTCCAGACCGTAGAAGTTCTCATGGTCACCGCCGGCGTACGGCTTGTCCGGATTGGACTTGGTGCGCGGGTTCGACAGCGTATACGGAATGCCAGAATCCGGGGTGTCGTTGCTTTCCAGATGGTAGTAATCGAGGTTGACGCGGGTGTCGGTGCCCAGGCCGAACGCCAGGGACGGCGCGATACCCCAACGGTCGTAGTCGACCTTGTCGCGACCGGCGACGTTGCTCTCGTGGCTCATCAGGTTGAGGCGGCCGGCAGCGCTGTCGCTGAACTGATAATTGCCGTCGAGGGTGTAGCGCTGGGTCTGGTCGGAGCCGTAGGTGAAGCCGCCGTCGAACGAGTTGCCCAAGTGGGCCTTCTTGCTCACCAGGTTGATGCTGCCACCCGCCGCGCCACGGCCGCCAATGGCCGAGTTCGGGCCTTTGCTGACTTCGATGTTTTCCACCGCGAAGATTTCGCGGCTCTGCGCACCGGTGTCGCGCACGCCGTCGAGGTAGGTGTCACCCTGAGCATCGAAACCACGGATGAACGGACGGTCGCCCTGCGGGTTGCCGCCTTCACCGGCGCCGAAAGTGATGCCTGGCACGGTGCGCAGCGCATCCTGCATGTTCAGGGCGCCGGTGTCTTTGAGCACCTGTTGTGGAATCACAGTGACCGAGCGCGGCGTGTCGACCAGCGGGGCGGTGTACTTGGGCGAGGAGGCTTTTTCGACCTGATAGGACGTCGGGTCCTGCGCTTCGCCGGTGATGGCGGTAGCGTCCAGGGCGATGGCATTGCCGGAGGCTTTGCTCTCGGTTTTTTCCGCAGCGAATACCATCTGGCCAGCGGAGCCGGCGGTGATTGCCACACCGATCGCAGAAGCGAGCAGACGTGGTGAACTGACCGGTAATTGAGCGTGTAGACGTGCCATTTTTATTCCCCTCCCCAAGGATTTGAGGCGGCGGAATATAGGGTAAACAGGTATTCGTATCAATTGCGAAACATTGCTAACTGCACTGAATTTACATTCTTTACAATTTCACCTTATGGTTTTTGACGTTTCGTTCGTCTCCCGGGTTTTACACGGCCAATAAGAATCAATACCATTGGCGATTCTTTGCCATCAGGTGACATTGCCATGCTGCTGCACATCCCCGGACTGTTCGCAAAAGAAGAGGTGCAGCGCATTCGCCAGGCTCTGGAGCAGGCGGATTGGGCCGATGGCAAAATCACTGCGGGCTTTCAATCGGCCAAGGCCAAGCACAACCTGCAACTGCCTGAAGGCCACCCACTGGCCAAGGAAATCGGCGCGGCGATGCTCGAACGGCTGTGGAAAAATCCACTGTTCATGTCTGCCGCACTGCCGCACAAGGTGTTCCCACCGTTAGTCAACTGTTACACCGCGGGCGGCAGTTTCGATTTCCATATCGACAACGCCGTGCGCCAGCCCAAGGGCAGCATCGAGCGGGTGCGCACTGATCTGTCGGCGACACTGTTTTTCAGCGAGCCGGAGGATTACGACGGCGGTGAGCTGGAAATTCAGGACACCTACGGTACGCAACGGGTGAAGCTGCCGGCCGGCGACTTGGTGTTGTACCCGGGCACCAGCTTGCATAAAGTCAATGCGGTCACCCGTGGCGCGCGTTATGCGTCGTTTTTCTGGACGCAAAGTCTGGTGCGCGAAGACAGCCAGCGCGCGTTGCTGTTCGAGATGGACGGTGCGATTCAGCAGCTGACGCATGACGTTCCCGATCACCCTTCGCTGATCCGCCTCACTGGCACCTATCACAACCTGTTGCGACGCTGGGTCGAGGTATGAGCTTCCACCTGCGCCGCGAGGAAGTGCTCGACGTTGCTGATCTGCCAGCGATGCTCGAAGAAAGCCCGGGCCGTGCTGCACAGGCGATTCTGCTGGCGGCAGGTGAAGGCGAAGTCGAAGCGCAGGCGTTGCTCGGGCAGATTTTGCTCGACGGCCGAGGCATCGCCCAGGATCAACCGCTGGCGTTGCGCTGGTTCGGCATCGCTGCCGGGCGTGGGCATCTGATGGCGCGCAACATGCTCGGGCGGTGTCATGAGCATGGTTGGGGGTGTATGGCGGATGCGTCGGTGGCGGCGCAGCATTATCGGATCGCCGCCGAGGCCGGGCTGGATTGGGCGATGTACAACCTTGCCAATCTGCTGGCCACCGGGCGCGGTGTCGCAGTTGATCATCTGCAGGCGTTGGTGCTGTATCGACGCGCGGCTGAACTGGGCCATGCGAAATCGATGAATCTGCTGGGGCGCTATCTGGAGGAAGGGCAGGTGTGCCCGGCGGATCCGCTAGCCGCCCGCGACTGGTATCGGCATTCGGCCGAGGCGGGAGATTTTCGTGGCCAGTTCAGCTATGCGGCGGTGTTGGCGGATGCGGGGAGGATTGAAGAGGCCATCAGTTGGCTCAATGCAGCGTTGAACAAAGGTAACCTGTCTTTTCTTCGTGTCAGCAGTGAGTCGCTGCTGGCTTCCCCCGATCCAGCCATCCGCAGCATGGCTCAGGCGTATCGTGAGCGAATGACATTACTGAGAGCCCGCACTGTTGCCTCTCATCTGCAATGAGGGGCAACAGTTAGCGGTCAGCCGCGTAACCAGCGTCCCTGAAGCTTGTTCATGTAGCTGCGCAGTGTCTGGCTGTTTTTGAGCATGAGCTCGCCGCGGGCCTCAACGTCATGGCGGGGCGCATACATAACCGTATCGAGAAAGCCATACAGCGCGTCGATCAGTTTGTTGGTTTCACCGATATAGGCCTGTCGGTGGGGAATGACTTTTTGCGTGTCGTTCAGTTGCAGTGTTCTGCTGTCGTTCTCACGTAGCTGGCTGGTCAAAGCCGATAAGCGTTCTTCGCGCTGCGCGATGCGGGTTTGAACGATGTTCCGGGCCTCGGTCAGGCTCTGGTATTTGATCAGCTCATTGGCCTCGTCCAGAAACTTGCTGGCAACAATAATACCCGCCTCCATTGCGGCGCTTTGAGGCGTTGCCGGTTTGTTGCCAGCCAACGTTTTCAGTTGATCCAGCAGTGGTTTGAGGCGGTCGATGATTGTCAGCTTCTCGAATTCAGCGATCGCGTTGTTCAGCACGGTCAAACCGGCGTTCATTTCGACGAGGGGCTTCTGCTCGGCAATGAGTTGTTGTTCCAGGCCGACTCTGGCATCGGCAAGCTCAGCCAGCCTGAAGCGATTGTTACTGATGGTTGCGCTCTGGACGTTGTAGACGCCGTCTTCAAGTTTTTCGTGCAATTGCGAAACCTGGTCAGTGCACAGGTCCATCAGTTGACTGGAGATTGTCGAGTAAACCTTTATGGCATTCAGGGTCTGGGTGTCTGTTTGACGCGCCTTCAACGCTGTCAGCGCTTGCAGGTTCTCGCGCAACTCGCCGGTTTCCAGTGCAATGATGGCGCTGCTAATGGCATTGGCGGCCAGTTGGTCTGCGTGGCCAATCGCTGCATTGAGTCCGACCAGTTCGTTGCCCAAAGCTCTGATGTACAGATTGGCGGAGCCAACAATTGCCTGATATCGGATGGCTTCACGGCTGTTGTGAACAATGGCTAGATCGGGGAGCAGATAACTTGCAAGTTCCATAGGAATATCCTTTTATTGTTTTGTATGAGTCAGTCGAACGCAGCGATCAAAGCATTCGAATGGGTCTGGATGGTCTTCCAGTTTTTCAAGACAACACGCAAGCTTGAAACGAAGCTTCTCAGCGTGAGGAAGTCATGCATCCCCATTACTTTGTTTTTTGAAGCGTTGATATATTCGGAGATTGATGCCCAGACTGTTTCAAGTTGCGAAGCGCTCTGGACAGCGCCGTCGACATAGATTAAGAGACTGTCAAGGTCGGTGTGCAACTGCAGAAGAGTACCGGCGAGAATGTCTTTTTGTTTAACCTGTTCTATCAGTTGGTCCCGTTGCTCGCGCAATGGAGCAATATTCTTGATCTCGAATATTTCAAAGGCCAGATAAGCACCCTTCGGGTAGGGGCTCATAAAAGCCAGGAAGTGCTGGAAGAAATTTGGTTCGGCCTCTCGAATCTTCTCATCGAGGCGCGCTTGAGCGTTATCAATGGCCAGGTTCAAATCGGTGATCTGTCGATTGATCTCGTTATTGTTAGCCAGTTTCATCTTGCTGCCGATGCCTGGAGCGACGGTATTGTTGAGTTCGGCCTTGAAGTACTGCAGGCGCGTTATCACGTCCTGACTGTTCAGCTTCTTCTCATCAATAGAATCGGCGATAAACACCAGCGACTCCTGGATGGAGCCAAATCTGTTTTTCTCTGCCTTGCCTATTTCCAGTGGCGGCAGACTGTTTATTTCATCCTCGGTGAGCGTGTTGATGGTACCGAGGTAATTCAGGTAACCGGGCATGGTCGAGATGGCGTCGATGATTTCCTGTCCAAAGTTTTCCAAGTCCTCCGAGAATGTTGCGAGGCTGCCACCGACGCGCTTCATGGAGTATTCGATATCATTCCACGAGCTCGCGTTGTTGATGATCTTATGGTTCAGTTCGACAATATCAAATGGCTCAAGCCCGACAATGCCGGTATTTTTTGCCTTTAACTGCGTTTCTACATCCGCGATCGTGCGGGGTAGGGAATGCGCGGTCGAAATGTAGTCCTTGATTTTTTTAATATCATTTTTTGTTACTAACTTGCTTGAGCTCGTTTGCACGTTAAACTCCTTTTTAAGTGTGCTTGAGTTTGCAGGTTAGAGCTGTTTTATGGGGTGGGTATAGTTTTTCTGTGTAACGGGCTGTTGGTGGGGGGGCGGGATTCCAGTCTCTAAATAAAAAAACCCGTGCCTGGGCACGGGTTCTCCGTTTTTAACCACTATTATACGTAATATGATTTCAACGGCGGAAACCCATTGAACTCAACAGCGCTGTAACTGGTGGTATACGCACCGGTCGACAACCAGTACAGACGATCACCGATCGCCAGGTTCAGCGGCAAGCCGTACTTGTAGTTCTCGTACATGATGTCGGCGCTGTCGCAGGTCGGGCCGGCGATCACGACTTCTTCCATCTCGCCTTTCTTTTCGGTCCAGATCGGAAACTTGATCGCTTCGTCCATGGTTTCGATCAGGCCGGAGAACTTGCCCACATCGGTATAAACCCAGCGCTCGACGGCGGTACGCGATTTGCGCGCAACCAGCACCACTTCGCTGACCAGAATACCGGCGTTGGCGATCAGCGAACGGCCCGGCTCCAGAATGATCTCCGGCAGGTCATCTCCGAAGTCTTCTTTGAGGAAACGGATGATTTCTTCGGCATAGGTTTCCAGGCTGTTGGTGCGGGTGATGTAGTTGGCCGGGAAGCCACCGCCCATGTTGATCAGCTTCAGGTGGATGCCGTCTTCTTCTTTCAAGCGCTCGAAGATCACTTTGACCTTGGCGATCGCCGCGTCCCAGACGCTGATGTCGCGCTGTTGCGAGCCGACGTGGAACGAGATGCCGTACGGCACCAGGCCCAGGTCGCGGGCGAGGATCAGCAGGTCCATGGCCATGTCGGTCTGGCAGCCGAACTTGCGCGACAGCGGCCAGTCAGCGGTGGTCGAGCCTTCGGTAAGGATGCGCACGTAAACTTTCGAACCCGGTGCCGCCTTGGCGATGTTACGCAGGTCGGCTTCGGAGTCGGTGGAGAACAGACGCACGCCCTTCTCGTAGAAGTAGCGGATGTCCTTGGATTTCTTGATGGTGTTGCCGTAGCTGATACGGTCAGCGCTGACGCCGCGATCCATCACTTTGTCCAGCTCGTAGATCGAGGCGATGTCGAAGCTCGAACCTTTGTCTTTGAGCAGGTCGATGATCTCGACGGCCGGGTTGGCCTTCACCGCGTAGTAGACCTTGGCGAATTCGAAACCGGCGCGCAGGTCATCGTAGGCCTGGGCGATCATCGCGGTGTCGATCACCACGAACGGGGTTTCCTGTTTGTCGGCGAACGCCTTCATTTTGTCAAAAGTGGCGCGCGCGAAATAATCTTCGACGTTGATCGACATGCTGGGAGCTCCTATGGGCAAACTCTAAAAAACAATGGGTGCAAATGAACGCCCTCCGTATCCCCACTTTGGTTCGCCTACTTCCCAAGGCATGTCGCCGAAAGCAAAAAGGCCACGGGAATGAAGCTTCCCTTGGCCTTGCTGTCTCGTCGTCAGTACTTGAGCCGGATGGATCGTTTCCAGCATGGACGTTCGGCGCGAACTTTAGGGCGTGAGGGGCCTGAGATCAACTAAAAATGTCGCGTTTCTGCACGCTTCTGACGTGCGTCGCGGATATCACTCTTTGTAGCCGACCGAGATGACGGACAGATGTTCCCGGGGAATTTGCCGGTGTTAAATATGCCTGCACGTTCAGGGCTTTTGTCAGCCAAGTTGCTGGTAAGTGTGATAACTACAACATCGGCGACGTTGGCAGCGAGAGAGGGTGGCGCAGGGGATTTTGGAAGGATCAAGGCGTGAATCTTTACGGCTTTTACGGGTTTGATTGTTGAGATTCTTTGCCACCTTGTGAATATCAAAATTTCGCACCGATCCTTGTAGGAGTGAGCCTGCTCGCGATAGCTTTTTCCCAGCCAACATATCCGTCGGCCGGGATTACGCCATCGCGAGCAGGCTCACTCCTACAGGGGATTGCATTTCAATCCGGCAATAATGGGTTACGCGACCACAGTCTCAGCCGGCGAGACGATATTGGTTTTCATCCCCCGCGAACGCCCCGAGCTCAGGTAAGCCGCAATCGACTCCTGCGTCACCTCGCCAAGGAACACCCGCTCGGCATCCATCACCGGCAGCCAGGAACGGTTGAACTCATACATGCGCGACAACAGGATGCGCAGGTGCTCGTCGTACGCCGCCGTAGCGTTGAACTCGCGCAGGAATTGCGCGCAGGTGCCGGTCTGGCGGTGCAGGTCGCGACGGCGCACGTAACCCAGCGCCTTGTTCTCGGCGCAAGTGACGACGACATAGCGGCGGTCGTGCTCGTCCATCAACTCCAGCGCATCGGCAACCGGCGTTTCCGGGCTGACCGACGGCGCGTTGTCCGCCGCGTCTTCTGCCTTCACCAGCAGAAGGCGCTTGAGCGTGCTGTCCTGACCGACGAAGTTGCTGACGAAGTCGTCTGCCGGATGCGCGAGCAGGGTGTCGGGATGATCAATCTGCAGCAGTTTGCCGGCGCGGAAAATCGCGATCTTGTCGCCCAGTTTGATGGCCTCGTCGATGTCGTGGCTGACCATGATCACCGTCTTGTTCAGCGCCCGCTGCATCTCGAAAAACTCGTTCTGGATCATCTCGCGGTTGATCGGGTCGACGGCGCCGAACGGCTCGTCCATCAGCAGCAGCGGGGCGTCGGCCGCCAGGGCGCGGATCACTCCGATACGCTGTTGCTGACCACCGGACAGTTCACGCGGGTAGCGATGCAGATACTGCTTGGGTTCCAGCTTGATCATGCTCATCAGCTCGCGGGCGCGGTCGTGGCATTTCTGTTTGTCCCAGCCGAGCAGTTTCGGCACGACGACGATGTTCTCTTCGATCGTCATGTTCGGGAACAGACCAATTTGCTGGATCACGTAGCCAATGTTGCGGCGCAGGGTCACTTCGTCGAGATCGGTGGTGTCTTCGCCGTTGATCAGGATCTTGCCCGAGGTCGGTTTGATCAGGCGGTTGATCATTTTCAGCGTGGTGCTTTTGCCGCAACCTGATGGCCCGAGGAACACGCAGATCTCGCCTTCATTGACGGTCAGGCTTACCGAGTCCACGGCTTTGACATCTTTGCCGTTGCTTTGGAAAGTTTTGCTGAGGTTTTGAAGTTCGATCATTTAAGGAGTCCTTTTGGAGTCAACGAGCGTTGCAGCCATTGGAGAAACAGGTCGGCGAAGATCGCCAGAAGACTGACCAGCAGCGCGCCGACGATGAGCATCGACATGTCACTGCGGCTGATGGAGGCGAGGATCAACACACCGAGGCCGCCGGCACCGATGGTGGCGGCAATGGTCATCACGCCGATGTTCATCACCACGGCGGTGCGCACGCCGGCGAGGATCACCGGCACGGCAATCGGCAGTTCGACCATGCGCAAGCGCTGGCCGAAGGTCATGCCGATGCCGCGTGCGGCTTCACGGATGCCCGGCTCGACGCCGGTCAGGGCGAGGTAGGTGTTGCGCATGATTGGCAGCAGCGAATAAAGGAACACCGCCGTGATCGCCGGCATCGGGCCCAGGCCCTGGCCGAATTTCGAATAGAACGGCAGCAGCAGGCCGAACAACGCAATCGACGGTACGGTCAGCAGCACCGTGGCGCTCGCTTGCAGCGGCCCGGCAAGCGTCGGGAACCGCGTCATCAAAATACCCAGTGGCACGCCGACAAGAATTGCCAGGGTCACGGCGATGCCGACTAGCGTGATGTGCTGCCAGGTCAGGTGCATCACCTGCTGCCAGTCGAGATGGGAAAAGGCGTTCAGGAATTCCATGACTTCTCCTCTCTTAATTCAGTGGGTGCTGGCGCAGGAAATCGGCGGCAACGGACGATGGGCTTTCATGATCGACATCGACCCGCGCGTTGAGCTGGCGCATGGTTTCGTCGTCGAACAGTTCGGCCAGCGGCTTCAGTTGTTCGGCCAGTTTCGGGTTGGCGTCCAGCGTGGCCTGACGCACCACGGGAGCTGCGGTGTAGTCGGGGAAGTAGTGCTTGTCGTCTTCCAGCAACTTCAGACCGAAGGCATTGAGACGACCGTCGGTGGTGTAGACCAGGCCGGCAAACACCTGGCCGTTACGCAGCGCGGTGTAGACCAGGCCGGCGTCCATCTGGCGGATGTTCTTGCGGGTCAGGTTCATGTCGTAGAGATCAACCATGCCGATCAGACCGTCGGAGCGGTTGGCGAACTCGGTGTCCAGCGCCACCAGGTGATTGGTCTTGGCCTCGGCGCGCAGCACTTGGTTGAGCTGGCTGATGTTGCCGATCTGCGGATATTGCTCAGCGACTTTTTTCGGCAGGGCGAGGGCGTAGGTGTTGCTGAACTTCGACGGGGTCAGCCAGATCAGGCCTTTTTTCGCGTCGAGTTCTTTGACCCGGGCGTAGGACTGCGCGCTGTCGAGTTTCTCGGTGACATGGTTATAGGCCACCAGCGACACGCCGGTGTATTCCCAGAGCAGGTCCAGTTGCCCGCTTTCGTGGGCGCTGCGGGCGAGGTTACTGCCCAGACCGCCTGTGATCTGCGCGTCGTAGCCTTTGCTGCGCAGGTACTGCGCGGTGATTTCGGCGAGCAGGGTCTGTTCGGTGAACACCCGGGCGCCGAGGCGAATGAGCGGTTTTTCAGCGGCTTGCGCGATTCCTGCGAACAGCAAGACGCAGCCTAAGATCAAGCTAAGTCGTTTCATAAATATTCCTTCGCAAAGCCTTAAGACGGGCGCAAACCGCGTTCCAGCCAGAGACGGCTGGCGAGGGTGACCACGCCATCGAGCAGCAGGGCCAGCAGCGCGGTGCACGCGGCGCCGAGCAGCAGTTGCGGCTGATTGTTCAGGGCGATGCCGGGGAAGATCAGGCTGCCAAGGCTGTTGGCGCCAATCAGGAACGCCAGCGGTGCGGTGCCGACGTTGATTGCCAGGGCCACGCGCACGCCGCCGACGATGATCGGCACGGCGTTGGGCAATTCGACTTTCCACAGCACCTGACGCGGGGTCATGCCGATGCCGACGGCCGCTTCTTTCAGCGATCCCTGGACATTTTTCAGCCCTTCGTAGGTGTTGCGCACAATCGGCAGCAGGGAGGCGAGGAACAGGGCGAAAATCGCCGGACCACTGCCGATGCCGAGAATGCCCAGCGCGATCGCGAGCACGGCCAGCGGTGGCACGGTGTTGCCGATATTGAAGATCTGCATGAAGCGTTCGGCGCGGCCGACCATGGTCGGGCGGCTGAGGAAGATGCCGGCGGGGAGGCCCACGACAAGGGCGGCCAGCATGGAAGCGAGGACGAGAATCAGATGAGCTTGCAGGTAAAACAACAAATCGTCGCGGTAGTGTTCGATCGTGTTGACGCCGATCCAGTGGACCAGCAGGGCCAGGAGCGCGATCACCACCGCACCTCCCATCAGCCCTTTGCCATAGCGGATAGCCACAGGCGGACTCCTTTTTTGTAGTCGGCGAGCGCAGTCCCGAGTGGCAAGCCAAGCCTTGGCTGCCGGGAAAGTCATTCGCGAAAAGTAGCCGTTTTTCAGCACCGGCCAAGCGGCGTGAAAGCGAGCCATGAGCGCAGCCTCGTCAGGCTAACTTGCTGATTTTTCAGCCCCTGACGAAAGTTCGTAACAGGGGATGGACGTCTCCGTGCTTTAAAAGGTTCCCATCTGCGGCAGCATTTGGCCACCCTTAATGTGCTCAACGGTTCGGTTATTGCAGCGAGTTGGGCTATAATCGCGGCCCTTTTTTGAATCACCGCCAGGCGATTTCCCATGACCCAACAGGCCGCCGAAGTCGCGAAACGCCGCACTTTCGCCATTATTTCCCACCCCGATGCCGGTAAAACCACGATCACCGAAAAGCTCCTGTTGATGGGCAAGGCGATTGCAGTGGCCGGTACGGTGAAATCCCGTAAATCCGATCGCCACGCGACCTCCGACTGGATGGAGATGGAGAAGCAGCGGGGTATTTCCATTACCACGTCGGTCATGCAGTTCCCCTACCGCGAACACATGATCAACCTGCTCGACACCCCGGGCCACGAAGACTTCTCCGAAGACACCTACCGCACCCTGACGGCGGTGGACTCGGCCTTGATGGTGCTCGACGGCGGTAAAGGTGTAGAGCCACGGACCATTGCGCTGATGGACGTCTGCCGACTGCGCGACACGCCGATCGTCAGTTTCATCAACAAGCTCGACCGTGACATCCGCGACCCGATCGAACTGCTCGACGAAATCGAAGCCGTCCTGAAGATCAAGGCCGCGCCGATCACCTGGCCGATTGGTTGCTACCGTGACTTCAAGGGTGTGTACCACCTGGCCGATGACTACATCATCGTCTACACCGCCGGTCACGGTCACGAACGCACCGAAACCAAGATCATCGAGAAGCTCGACTCCGACGAGGCGCGTGCGCACCTGGGCGACGAGTACGATCGCTTTATCGAACAGCTGGAACTGGTGCAAGGCGCCTGCCACGAGTTCAACCAACAGGAATTCCTCGACGGTCAACTGACCCCGGTGTTCTTCGGTACCGCACTGGGCAACTTCGGTGTCGACCATGTGCTCGACGCCGTGGTGGATTGGGCTCCGCGCCCATTGGCCCGGGTCGCCAACGAGCGCACCGTCGAGCCGGTGGAAGAGAAGTTCTCGGGCTTCATCTTCAAGATCCAGGCGAACATGGACCCGAAACACCGCGACCGCATCGCCTTCATGCGTATCTGCTCCGGCAAGTACGAGAAAGGCATGAAGATGCGCCACGTGCGCACCGGCAAGGACGTGCGCATCGGCGATGCCCTGACGTTCTTCTCGTCCGAACGTGAACAGCTGGAAGAAGCCTTTGCCGGCGACATTATCGGCTTGCACAACCACGGCACCATTCAGATCGGTGACACCTTCAGCGAAGGCGAAGCGCTGAGTTTCACCGGCATCCCGCACTTCGCCCCGGAACTGTTCCGTCGCGTGCGTTTGCGTGATCCGCTGAAGTCCAAGCAACTGCGTCAGGGTCTGCAGCAGTTGGCCGAAGAGGGCGCGACGCAGGTGTTCTTCCCGGAGCGCAGCAACGACATCATTCTCGGCGCCGTCGGTGTGCTGCAGTTCGATGTGGTCGCCAGTCGTTTGAAAGAGGAATACAAGGTTGAGTGCTCGTATGAGCCAATCACTGTGTATTCCGCGCGTTGGATCGAGTGCAGCGACAAGAAGAAGCTTGAGGAGTTTTCCAACAAGGCGGTGGAGAACCTGGCGCTGGATGGCGGGGGGCATTTGACCTATCTGGCGCCGACGCGGGTGAATCTGGCGTTGATGGAAGAGCGCTGGCCGGATGTGAAATTCCGTGCGACGCGGGAGCATCATTAAGGTTTGAGTTGTTTTTCTGAGAGCCCCTGAGGTGTAGGCCTTGGGGGCTTTTTTTATGGGCCGCTGTTTTTGGTCTTGGCGGCCTCTGGGCCGACCAGGCTTTGGGTTGATTGGGGGGGATATCCGTTGCTGCGGGTGCTGCCGCTGGCGGTTTCGCTCTTACAGCGAGTCCCTTTTTCAAACGCCAAAAAGGAACCAAAAGGCTTTGCTCCTGCGTTCGGCCCTCGCAGGCTCGGGTTCCTTCGCTGCGGGATCGATCCGGGCGCAGCGTCTCCGGTTTGCTTCGCTGCACCTCCTTTCGCTGTGTCTGGCTGCGCCAGACGGTCGCTGCGCTCCCACGCCCGGATCAATCCCTCCGCTCAGCCTTCCGAAGTCGCCCGTGGATCAAGATCAAGAGCGGTACTCGAGCTAACGCTCATTGTTGAGTGGGGCGGCTTCGCCGCGGGCAGCTGGGCTGCTTTGCTTTTCTGTGGGAGTGAGCCTGCTCGCGATGACGGCCTGACAGCCGACCTGATTTTGGAGTTGTACTCAATCCCATTGTAGGAGTGAGCCTGCTCGCGATGACGTCCTCATAGCCAATCTGTCTCTGCAAGATTCACCCTGTCCCTGTGGGAGCTGGCTTGCCAGCGATGGCGACCTGACAGTCGACCTATTTCCAGCCGATGTACTCGATCCAAATTGTGGGAGCGAGCCTGCTCGCGAAGGCGGCCTGACAGCCGACCCGTTTCCCACAGATGTATTCGATTCAAATTGTAGGAGTGAGCCTGCTCGCGAAGGCGGTTTGCGACCTACGATTTCTGTTTGATGCAACTCAATCCGACTCGGCTGTTGAATACCGCGATTTTGAAAAGCAAAGTCAATAGTTCGCAGCCTGCGGCAGCTCCAGCGGTTGTAGGGCGAATCCTTTTTTTGTGGTTTGGTGTGCTTGGGTACGACAACTGGCATGCTGACCGTTAGTGTTCATTCCCCGCAAGTCGTTTGAAGAGGTCAATGGAGTGACAAGCCGACTGAATCACCTGCTACGCCTCAAAGTCTATTTCGCCCCAATGGCCTGGGTCCTCGCCGCGCTGTTGTTCATCAATCGCCTCAGCGCGATGGTCAAGCTGTTCATGGCGTTGTACCTGCGCCAGGAGTTGGGGCTGGCGATCGAGACGGTTGGCTGGTTGCTCTCGGCCTACGGCGCAGGGTTGCTGGTCGGTTCGATGCTCGGCGGCTGGCTCAGTGATCATGTGCGCACGGCGCGGCTGACGGCGGGGTTGTTTTTCGTTTCGGTGTGGGTGTTGACGCTGTTGGGGCTGGTCACGAAAGTGCCCTGGCTCGGCGGTCTGTTGTTGCTCAGCGGTGTTATCGACGGGGCGATTCGTACGCTGCATCAACGCTTGATCATGGAATATTGCGAGGTCGCGCAACGTTCCCGAGCGCAGGCGCTGAGCCGGGTCGCGCGCAACCTGGGCATGGCGGCTGCCGGGGTGGCGGGTGGGGTGTTGGCGCAGGCGGATTTTCGCTGGGTGTTTTTCGGCAGTGCGGCGATGACGATGCTGGCGTTGCTGTGGTTTGTGCGTACGACTTGGCGGCGGCCAGTGCTGGTGCTTGAAGAAAAATCTGCCGATGGCTCAAGCGTGCCGTATCGCGACAAGCCATTTCTCTGGCTGCTGGCGGCGACGGCCGTATTGGGCATCGCTTTCGACACGGTCTATAGCACGCTGGGCAATTATCTGCGTGATTACTACCACTTGAGCACCGAAGCGATCGGCTGGCAGTTCGGGCTCAATGCGCTGCTGGTGATCGCGTTGCAGATCCCGCTCTCGCATTCGGTCGAGCGCTGGGGCTCGCGTTGGCAGATGCTCGTCGGCAGTGTGCTGTTGGCCTGTGGGCTGGGCATGTTGCCGTTCGGTTCCGGGTTGGCTTTCGTCTGTTTGTCGACGCTGATCTGGACGCTGGGCGAAGCGTTGTTCATGCCGCCATTGAACGTGCTGGCGATGCAGTTTGCCCAGAGCGGCAAGAGTGGTCAGTACTTCGGGTTGTTCTTCATGAGTTGGAGCGCCAGCGCGCTGTTGTCGCCGGTGCTCAGCGGTCAGCTCTATGGTCAGTTTGGCGGGCACAGTGTCTGGCTGATGAGTGCGCTGTTGGTGCTGATCTCCATCCCGCTGACCTGGCAGGCCACGCGTGGCACTTAGCTGTTTCGGTTATTGGCGTTATTCGAAAGCAGTCTGTCCATCGATGGCATTTCTGCCTGCTCGTTCGCGTCCTAAGTGGTGAGTCGGACGGTTCGCAACTAGATTTCATGCGAAGCCAGTCCGGCAAGCATGTCATAGCGCAACAGGATGGAGTGGGCCATGAAAAGCAGATTGCTACGGGTTTTGATGCTGTTGAAAGTAATGGTGATGCTGTCCCTCGGCACCGCGACGGCCTGGGCCGAGTGCGAGGATCATGATTCGCAGGCGTTTAATGGGCAGGTCGGGCACAGCGGTCTGATGCTCGCCAAGTCCGAATCGGAGCCTGGGAATCAGGGGCAGGGTGGCAGTGCCGATGATGACGACTCGACTACTGATGAGCCGGACACGGATGAAGAGGGCGATAGCCAGACGTAGATAACCGGCGAAAGAAAACCCCTTCTGCCCCGACTGATGCGCAATCGAGGTGGAAGGGGTTCTGGTTGAAGCATGAATCCCTGAATCAACTCAAATCCCCTGTAGGAGTGAGCCTGCTCGCGATGGCGGTGTGTCAGTCGCTGAAAATGTTGACTGAATGACCGCTATCGCGAGCAGGCTCACTCCTACAGTGGGTTTTGCGTACGCCTGAGGGTTTGCTTACGCCGCGCCGTCGAGAAATTGCTCGGCGTAGTGGCAAGCCACTTGCCGATTATCCAGCTCGCGCAGCAACGGCTCTTCCGTGCTGCAACGCTCGGTCGCATACGGGCAGCGTTTGTGGAAGGCGCAGCCCGGTGGCGGGTTCATCGGGTTGGGCAGTTCGCCGACGATTTTGATTTTCGGCTTGTTCGGGTCCGGGTGAATGGTCGGGGTCGCCGACAGCAGCGCCTGGGTGTAAGGATGCAGCGGGCGCTCATAGATGGCGTTTTTCGGCCCCAGTTCTACCGGGCGGCCGAGGTACATCACCATCACGTCATCGGCGACGTGCTGCACCACCGCGAGGTTGTGCGAGATGAACACGTACGCGGTGTTGAACTCCTGCTGCAGATCCATGAACAGGTTGAGCACCTGCGCCTGAATCGACACGTCCAGTGCCGAGGTCGGTTCGTCCGCCACCAGCACTTTCGGTTGCAGCATCATCGCGCGGGCCAGGGCGATACGCTGGCGTTGGCCGCCGGAAAACATGTGCGGATAACGCTGGTAATGCTCGGGACGCAAGCCGACCTGCTTCATCATCGCCTGGACTTTCTCGCGACGTTCAGTGGCCGACAGCTTGGTGTTGATCAACAGCGGCTCGGCCAGTTGATCACCGACTTTCTGCCGAGGGTTCAACGAGGCGTACGGACTCTGAAACACCATCTGCACGTCTTTGCGCAGTTGCTTGCGTTGGGCCTTGTCGGCGCCGGCGACTTCCTGGCCGGCGATCTGCAGCGAACCGGACGACGGCTCTTCGATCAGCGTCAGCGCACGGGCGAGGGTGGATTTGCCGCAGCCCGACTCACCTACAACGGCGAGGGTCTTGCCAGCTTCCAGTTCGAACGACACGCCGTTGAGCGCACGCACGGTCGCGTGGCCCTTGAACAGGCCACGGGAGACTTCGTAGTGACGGGTCAGGTCGCGGGCGGTAAGTACGACGGCCATTACGCCACCTCCTGGTTCAGCGGGTAGAAGCAGCGCGCGAGGCTGTTGCTTTTCGGATCGAGGCCCGGACGCTGGGTACGGCAATTGTCTTGCACGTACGGGCAGCGCGGCGACAGCAGGCAGCCCTGCGGACGGTCGTAGCGGCCCGGGACGATGCCCGGCAAGGTCGCCAGACGTGAGGCGCCAAGGCTGTGTTCGGGAATGGCCTTGAGCAGCGCTTCGCTGTACGGGTGCGCCGGGATGTCGAACAGTTGCGGCACCTGGCCGACTTCAACCGCCTGGCCGGCGTACATGACGCACACGCGCTGGGCGGTTTCCGCGACGACGGCGAGGTCGTGAGTGATCAGCACCAGACCCATGTTCTGCTCTTTCTGCAACGCCAGCAGCAGGTCCATGATCTGCGCCTGAATCGTCACGTCGAGTGCCGTGGTCGGTTCGTCGGCGATCAGCAGTTTCGGTTCGCCGGCAATCGCCATGGCGATCGCAACACGTTGGCTCATGCCACCAGAAAGTTGATGCGGGTAGGCCTCCATACGGCTGGCAGCGCCCGGGATTTCAACTTTTTCCAGCAGTTCGATCGCACGCTTGCGCGCTTGCTTGCCGGACATTTTCAGGTGCAGGCGCAGCACTTCCTCGATCTGGAAACCGACGGTGTAGCTCGGGTTCAGCGCGGTCATCGGGTCCTGGAAAACCATCGACAGGTCTTTGCCGACGATTTGCCGACGCTGGCGATTGCTCAGTTTGAGCATGTCCTTACCGTCGAAGCTGAGCGAGTCGGCGGTGACGATGCCGGGATGCTCGATCAGGCCCATCAGCGCCATCATGGTTACGGATTTACCCGAACCCGACTCGCCAACGATGGCCAGCACTTCACCCTTGTCGACTTTGAGGTCGAGACCGTCGACGACCGGCGTAGCGGTTTTGTCGCCGAAGCGAACGTTGAGATTCTTGATTTCCAACAGTGACATGTGAATCTCCTCAGGCGGCGTTCTTGAGTTTCGGGTCCAGCGCATCGCGCAGGCCGTCGCCCATCAAGTTGATTGCCAGCACGCTGAGCAAAATGGTCAAACCAGGCAGACTTACCACCCACCAGGCGCGTTCGATGTAGTCGCGGGCCGAGGCCAGCATGGTGCCCCACTCAGGGGTTGGCGGTTGTACGCCGAGGCCGAGAAAGCCCAGAGCCGCGGCATCGAGAATCGCCGAAGAGAAGCTCAGGGTCGCCTGCACGATCAGCGGCGCCATGCAGTTGGGCAGCACGGTGATGAACATCAAACGTGGCAGGCCGGCACCAGCCAGACGCGCGGCGGTGACGTAGTCGCGGTTCAGTTCGCCCATGACGGCGGCACGGGTCAGGCGCACATAGGACGGTAGCGAAACCACGGCAATCGCGATCACGGTGTTGATCAGGCCAGGGCCGAGGATGGCGACGATCGCCACTGCCAGCAGCAGCGACGGCAGGGCCAACATGATGTCCATCAGACGCATGATGGTCGGGCCGATCATCTTCGGAAAGAAACCGGCGAACAGACCCAGCAGGATCCCCGGGATCAGCGACATCACCACCGACGACAAGCCGATCAGCAGCGACAGGCGCGAACCCTGGATCAGACGCGACAGCAGATCGCGGCCCAGTTCATCGGTGCCGAGCAGGAACTGCATCTGCCCGCCTTCAAGCCACGCCGGCGGCGTCAGCAGGAAGTCACGGTATTGCTCGCTCGGGTTATGCGGCGCGACCCACGGCGCGAAAATCGCGCAGAAGACGATCAGCAGCATAAACAGCAGGCCGGCCACTGCGCCCTTGTTCTTGGAGAACGCTTGCCAGAATTCTTTGTACGGCGACGGGTACAGCAGGCTTTGATCCACGGCGGACGTGGCGGTGGCTACTGAGGAAGTTGGAGTGCTCATGGGTATTGACCTCAGCGCTGATGACGGATGCGTGGGTTGGCAAAGCCGTAGAGGATGTCCACCACGAAGTTGACCAGAATCACCAGGCAGGCGATTAACAGAATGCCGTTTTGCACCACCGGATAGTCCCGGGCGCCGATGGCTTCGATCAGCCATTTGCCGATGCCGGGCCAGGAGAAGATGGTTTCGGTCAGGACCGCACCGGCCAGCAATGTGCCGACTTGCAGGCCGACCACGGTCAGCACCGGAATCAGCGCGTTACGCAGACCGTGTACGAAGACCACGCGCGATGGCGACAGGCCTTTGGCCTTGGCGGTGCGGATGTAGTCCTCGCGCAGCACTTCGAGCATCGACGAGCGGGTCATCCGCGCGATCACCGCCAGCGGAATGGTGCCGAGCACGATGGCCGGCAGGATCAGGTGATGCAGCGCATCGAAGAACGCGCCGGTGTCATCGGCCAGCAGCGTGTCGATCAGCATGAAACCGGTGCGTGGCTCGATGTCGTAGAGCAGGTCGATCCGGCCGGAAACCGGGGTCCAGCCCAGGCTTACCGAGAAGAACATGATGAGGATCAGGCCCCACCAGAAAATCGGCATCGAATAGCCCGCCAGGGAGATGCCCATCACCCCGTGATCGAACAGCGAGCCTCGCTTGAGTGCCGCAATCACCCCGGCCAGAAGGCCCAGAATGCCGGCGAACAGCAGGGCGGCCATGGACAGTTCCAGGGTCGCCGGGAAGAGGGAGGTGAACTCGGTCCACACGCTTTCACGGGTGCGCAGGGATTCGCCGAGGTCGCCCTGAGCCAGTTTGCCGATGTAATCCAGATACTGGGCATACAACGGCTTGTTCAGTCCCAGGCGTTCCATTGCCTGAGCGTGCATTTCGGGGTCGACCCGACGTTCGCCCATCATCACTTCCACGGGGTCGCCAGGAATCATGCGAATCAACGCGAAAGTCAGCAAGGTGATGCCGAAGAACGTGGGGATCAACAACCCCAGTCGGCGGGCAATAAAACTAAACATCTTGTGTGGTACCTCATCAGCCGGTTAGGCGTACGCGGTGGCCCTGGGGTCAGGGCCACCGCGCGTTTCTTATCTACTTCACCTGGGTGGTGGCGAAGTTATTAGTGGTGAGAGGGCTGATGTAATAACCCTCTACGTTATTGCGCATTGCGGTAAACATCCGAGTATGGGCCATGCTGATCCATGGCTGATCCTGATTAAACAGCACCTGGGCCTGTTCGTAGAGTGCGGCGCGTTCGGCCGGATCTACTTTAGCCCGTGCTTCATCCAGCAGTGCCTGGAATTTCTCGTTGCACCAGCGCGCGTAGTTTTCGCCGTTCTTGGCGGCCTCGCAACTGAGCATAGGCGTCAGGAAGTTATCCGGGTCGCCATTGTCGCCGGCCCATCCGGCCGAGACCATATCGTGTTCGCCGGCCTTGGCGCGTTTAAGCATCTCGCCCCATTCCATCACGCGGATGTCGATCTTGATCCCGACTTTCGCCAGGTCAGCCTGCATCATCTGCGCACCGAGCATCGGGTTGGGGTTGGTCGGGCCGCCGCCGTTACGGGTGAACAGGGTGAACGTGGTGCCTTCCGGAACCCCGGCTTCCTTGAGCAAGGCGCGAGCCTTGTCGAGGTCGCGTGGCGGGTTTTTCAGGTCGTGGTTGTAGCCCAGCAAGGTCGGCGGGTAGGGGTTGACCGCCACCGAAGCGTTGCCTTTGCCAAACAACGCGTTGACATAGGCTTCCTTGTCGAACGCGATGTCGATGGCCTTACGCACGCGCACGTCGCTCATGTACTTGTGCTGAGTGTTCATGGCGATGTACGACACGGTCATCGCGTCCAGCTCGTCGACTTTCAACTTGCTGTCTTTCTTGATGCTCGGAATGTCATCGGGCTTGGGATACAGCGCGATCTGGCATTCGTTGGCCTTGAGCTTCTGCAGGCGCACGTTGTTGTCGGTGGCGATGGCCAGAATCAGCGCATCGGCCGGTGGCTTGCCACGGAAATAGTCCGGGTTGGCCTTGAAACGCACTTGCGCATCCTTGGCGTAGCGCTGGAAGACAAACGGGCCGGTGCCGATCGGTTTGTTGTTGAGGTCGCCGGTCTTGTTGGCCTTGAGCAACTGGTCGGCGTACTCGGCCGGATAGATCGCGGTGAACGGCATGGCGACGTCGGCCAGGAATGGCGCTTCGCGACGGGTCAGGGTGAATTTGACGGTGTAGTCGTCAACCTTTTCCACGTTTTTCAGCAGTTCCTTGAAGCCCATGCTTTCAAAGTACGGGAAGCCCACGCTCGACAGTTTGTGCCACGGGTGATTGGGGTCCAGTTGACGCTGGAAGCTCCAGAGCACGTCGTCGGCGTTCATCTCGCGGGTCGGCTTGAAATAATCGGTGGTGTGAAACTTGACGCCTTTGCGCAGGTGGAACGTGTAGGTCAGACCGTCATCGCTGATTTCCCAGGACTCGGCCAGCGCAGGTACCACGTCGGTGGTGCCTGGCTTGAAGTCGACCAGACGGTTGAACACGGTCTCGGCCGCCGCGTCGGCGGTGACTGCAGTTGTGTACTGGACCACGTCGAAGCCTTCCGGACTGGCTTCGGTGCAGACCACCAAGGGTTTGGCCGAGACGCCCATGGCGGCGCTCAGCAACGCAGCCGCGATGGCCGCACGTAGGGGAAGCATTTTCATCGATAACCCTCTGCAATCGGTTGAAGACAAAAAACCGAACGGCCGACTCATCATGAGTCAGCCGCCGGTTGGCGTTTTTACAGAATGTTGAACGGGATGGTGGTCACGAGACGGAACTCGTTGATGCTGCCGTCAGCCTGGTTTTCGCTGGCACGGTGAGCGGTGTAGGTGCCGCGAATGGTCGTGGCCTTGAGCGGGCCGCTCTGTACCGCGTAGGTTGCACCCACGCCGTATTCATAGTGGTGCTCGCCGTCCATTGCCTGCACGCCATCGTAGCCGCCACCCTTGTAGTGAGTGCCGTCGATGCCCCAGCCGCGCGCCTGGTAGATGTTGAATTTCAGGCCTGGCACGCCGTACTCGGCCATGTTGAGGCCGTAGGACACCTGGAAGGATTTCTCGTTCGGGCCGTTGAAGTCCGAGAGCAGGGAGTTGGCCAGGTAGATACCGTTGGTTTCGTGCAAGTAGTCGAAGTACTCGTTACCGTTCACTTCCTGGTAGGAGAAGGTCACGGTGTGCGCCTGATGCGTCAGGCCGAACGACAGCGAGTAAGTGTCGTTGTCGATGTCGCCCAGCAGCTTTTTGCCTTCGTCGACGGTTTTGTAGTAGTTCAGGCCGGTGGTCAGGCTCAGCACCGAGCTGTCGCCCAGCACATGGGTGGCGCCGAAGTAGTATTGGTTCCACAGGTCTTCGGCCTGGGTGCCCCACAGGCTGGTCGTCAGGCTGGCGAACGGCTGGTAGGAAATACCGGCAGTGTTGACGTGATCGGCTTCGGCATTGATGTCGCCGTATTCGGAGCGGAACTTGCTCAGGCTTTCTTCGGTACGTGGCGAAACGCGGTCGAAGGTGGCGACGTCGAACGCCAGGTTGTTCAGCTCTTCGCTGTGGATCGCAATACCTTCGAAGCTCGATGGCAGTGGACGGTTACCGATCACATCGACCTGCGGGCTGCTGAAGTTCATGCGGCCGGCGGTCAGTGTGGTGTTGGAAATGCGCGCCTTGACGTTGGCCAGGCCCAGTTTGCTCCACTGGCCTACTGCGTCACCGCCTTCACGGGTCAGGGTCCGGTTGTTGCCTGCGCCTGGACGAGTGCCCGGAGCACCGCCGTTGTTGGCGGCGAGGTTTTCGCGGTCACGCTCCAGCGCGATCGCGTTGTAAGCCGCCACTTCGGTGCTGAAACCGACAGTACCTTCGGTGAAGCCCGAGTTGTACTTGATGATCGTGCCTTGAACCCAGTTGATACGGCGATCGGTTTCGGTGGACTGGCCGTTCTTGCGATAAGCGAACTTGCCGCCACGCTTGAGTTGTTCGTTGGCGTACCAGTTACGGGTCGAACCGCTGATCGATTGCCCTTCGAGGAAACCGGTGGCGTCAGCCTGGGCGCTCTTCTCGTTAACGGTTACCGGGGTGAACGCCTGGCTTTGGGTTTCCGCATAAGCCGTGGCGGTGATGCTGCTGATGGCCAGGGCCAGTATCGCGGTGCTGCTCAGTTTCATGGGTGAAGCTCCTTTACTTTCTTTTTATCCCGGCTTTTTTTGGTATGCCGGTTATTGGTTTAGAACTCGTTCACACATCGCAAACGTTTGCAAAAAGCCGGATTGGCGAATTTCGGCAAAGCGCTTGCGTGAGGGGAGTAGACGGCTCCCCTCAGCATTGCGGCTAATCGGTGGGTTTAATCGATACTGACACCCGAGAACACGTTGCGGCCGAACGGGCTGACTTTGAACCCTTCGACTTTGGCGCTTAACGGCTGGTTGACTGTCGAGTGAGCGACAGGCGTGATCGGCACTTGCTGTTTAAGCAATTGCTGGGCCTGTTTATAAAGCACGGTGCGCTGGTCGCGGTCGGTGACGACCTTGGCTTCTTTGATCAGCTTGTCGTAAGCCGGATCGCACCACATGGAGTAGTTGTTGCCGCCAATGGCATCGCAGCTGTACAGCGTGCCCAGCCAGTTGTCCGGATCCCCATTATCACCGGTCCAGCCGATCAGGCTGATGTCGTGCTCGCCGTTCTTGGTGCGCTTGATGTACTCGCCCCATTCGTAGCTGACAATCTTCACTTTCAGACCGATCTTGGCCCAGTCGGACTGGAGCATTTCGGCCATCAGCTTGGCGTTCGGGTTGTACGGACGCTGCACCGGCATCGCCCACAGGGTGATTTCGGTGCCTTCTTTCACACCGGCAGCCTTGAGCAGTTCCTTGGCTTTTTCCGGGTTGTAGGCGGCGTCCTTGATCGTGTCGTCGTAGGACCACTGGGTCGGTGGCATGGCGTTGACGGCCAGTTGGCCGGCGCCTTGATATACAGCGTTGAGGATCCCCTGTTTATTCACCGCCATGTCCAGCGCCTGACGCACTTCCAATTGATCGAAAGGCTTGTGGCGCACGTTGTAGGCGATGTAGCCGAGGTTGAAGCCCGGCTTGGAAATCAGTTGCAGCTTCGGATCGGCCTTTAGCGCTTCAACATCGGCAGGGCGCGGGTGCAGGGTGATCTGGCACTCGTTGGCCTTGAGTTTCTGCACGCGTACGGAGGCGTCGGTGTTGATTGCGAAAATCAGGTTCTTCAGCTTGACCCGGCTCGGGTCCCAATACTCGCTGTTGCCGGTGTAGCGGATGTTCGAGTCTTTCTGGTAGCTCTTGAAGACGAATGGCCCGGTGCCAATCGGCTTCTGGTTGATGTCGCTCGGTTTGCCTTCGGTCAGCAGTTTGTCTGCGTATTCGGCGGACAGAATCGAGGCGAAGCTCATGGCGATGTTCTGGATAAACGCGGCGTCAACACTGTTGAGTGTGAACTCCACGGTCAGCGGCCCGGTTTTCTCGACCTTGGCGATGTTCTTGTTCAGACTCATCCCGTTGAAGTACGGAAATTCGGTGGGATAGGCCTTACGGAACGGGTGCTGCGCGTCGAGCATGCGATTAAACGTAAACAGTACGTCGTCCGCGTTGAAATCGCGGCTCGGCTTGAAGTAAGGGGTTGTATGAAATTTCACGCCTTCACGCAGGTGAAAGGTGTATTTCAGGCCATCTTCGGAAATATCCCACTTGGTCGCCAGGCCGGGTACGACATTGGTCGCGCCTTTTTCGAACTCGACCAGGCGGTTGTACAGCGGTTCGGCGGCGTCGTTGTCGGTGGCCGTCGTGTATTGCGCGGTATCGAAACCCGCCGGGCTGCCTTCGGAACAGAACACCAGACTGTTGCTGGCGGCGTAACTGGCGGACGTGGCGGCCAACAGGCCGGCGCCCAGCAATGCGGAAAAAACCAAGGTATGGCGCATGACGCTCCCTCTTTTTTTAGTGTTGTGCAATGCGCCGCGGTCTCAATCCAGAGACGTTGTGGCCACATTGAGCTCAATCCAATACGTACGGCAAAACCGATAGCCCACGCAGCCACTGGTCAGTAAGCGACGGTAGGGACCGTACTACTGGCAGTAAATGCGTAATTGCCTGAATACTCGTAGGAAAAGGCGACACGTTCTATGCGATGCAGTTATCTGCAACAGAAGTAGGTGTAGGCAATTTCCTAATTCACGGCAGGTAAAACAACGGCGACGTCAGAAACGTCGCCGTTGCAGTGCCTTATTTGCTGACGCTGACGCCGTAGAAGGAGTTCAAGCCGAACGGGCTGATCTTGAAGTCCTGCACGTTGGCGCGCATGGGTTGATACACCGTCGAGTGAGCGATAGGTGTCATGGGAACTGCATCTTTGAGGACGTGTTGCGCCTGTTTGTACAGCTCGGTGCGCTTGCCCTGGTCGGTGGTACGTTTGGCTTCTTTCACCAGACCGTCGAACTTCTTGTCGCACCACTTGGAGAAGTTGTTGCCGCTCAGCGAGTCGCAGCCGAACAACACGTTGAGCCAGTTGTCCGGGTCACCATTGTCACCGCTCCAGCCAATGATCATGGCCTGGTTCTCACCACCTTTGGAGCGCTTGATGTACTCGCCCCATTCGTAGCTGGTGATCTTCACTTTCAGACCGATCTTGGCCCAGTCGGACTGGAGCATTTCGGCCATCAGTTTGGCATTCGGGTTGTACGGACGCTGGACCGGCATCGCCCACAGGACGATCTCGGTGCCTTCCTTGACGCCAGCTTCCTTGAGCAGCTGTTTGGCTTTCTCAGGGTCGTACTTGGCGTCTTTGATGGTGGTGTCGTAGGACCACTGGGTCGGCGGCATGGCGTTGACGGCCAGCTGGCCGGCGCCCTGGTAAACCGAATCGATGATCTGCGGCTTGTTCACGGCCATGTCCAGCGCCTGGCGTACGCGCAGGTCAGCCAGCGGGTTTGGCTCGTTGCTGCCCTTGACCTTGTCCATCACGTTGTAGGCGATGTAGCCGAGGTTGAAGCCGGCCTGGTCAGGCATCTTCAGCGACTTGTCTTCTTTCAGCGCTTTCAGATCGGCCGGGCGTGGGAACAGGGTGACCTGGCACTCGTTCTTCTTCAGCTTCTGGATGCGCACCGACGGGTCGGTGGTGATGGCGAAGATCAGGTTGTCGATCTTCACGTCTTCAGGTTTCCAGTAATCCTTGTTGCCGGTGTAACGGATGTTCGAGTCTTTCTGGTAGCTCTTGAACACGAACGGGCCAGTGCCGATCGGCTTCTGGTTGATGTCGGCGGCTTTGCCATCCTTGAGCAACTGAGCAGCGTATTCGGCGGACTGCACCGAGGCGAAGCTCATGGCCAGGTTCTGGATGAACGCGGCGTCGACTTCTTTCAGGGTGAACTTGACGGTGTGGTCGTCGACTTTATCGATCTTGGTGATGTTGGTGTCCATCCCCATGTCGGTGAAGTACGGGAATTCGGTCGGGTACGCCTTACGGAACGGGTCGTCCTTGTTGATCATGCGGTTGAACGTAAACAGCACGTCGTCGGCGTTGAATTCACGAGTCGGCTTGAAATACGGAGTGGTGTGGAACTTGACGCCTTCGCGCAGGTGGAAGGTGTAAGTCAGGCCATCGTCGGAAATGTCCCATTTGGTCGCCAGACCAGGAATCACGGCGGTGCCGCCGCGCTCGAACTGGGTCAGGCGGTTGAACATGGTTTCGGCTGAGGCGTCGAAGTCGGTTCCGGTGGTGTACTGGCCTGGGTCGAATCCGGCCGGGCTCCCTTCGGAGCAGAACACCAGGTTAGTCGCAGCGGTTGCGAAGGGTGCGGAGGCTAACAAGCCTGCGCCGACTAGAAACGGAATGACCGCGTGTTTAAGCATGTTGGCCTCATGATTTGTTGTCATTTTTTAGTTGTGAGGTACGACCTCGTGAGTCGTGCCTGCGGATACTTATGCAGGCCCCATACCCAATGCAAGATCCAGAGCGGTCGGCGGCGTTAAACGGTGGCACGAACGTACCTTAATGTCGCATCCGTATAACTTTTGACGCATTTGACCGTTTGCGGGTGGTTTTTGCGGTGCATTCGTGGCACCAAAGTGGTGCGCTGGTCACGTTGTGTGCGCTGGGCTGGGGCTTGGTGTTACTTATTTATACCGTTCGGTAGGGGCGGGCTTGAGGGGTTTCCGGGGTTGGCTGGGGTGGGGTGGTTTGGGGGGCGGGATTGGGGAGTTTTACTTGGTGCAACTGGGTGTTTCGATTGGTGGCACCTTTGGGGCTTGGCGGCCTTTGGGCCGGCGATGCTCTTGGGGTTTGGGGTGAATATCCGTTTTTTGCGGTAGTGCGGCTGGCGGTTTCGCCCTTACGGCGAGTCACCTTTTCCAAACGCCGAAAAGGTAACCGAAAAGGCTTGCTCCTGCGTTCGGCCCTCGCAGGCTCGGGTTCCTTCGCTGCGGGATTGATCCGGGCGCAGCGTTTCCGGTTTGCTTCGCTGCACCTCCTACCGCTGTGTTCGACTTCGTCGAACGGTCGCTGCGCTCCCACGCCCGGATCAATCCCTGCGCTCAGCCTTCCGACGTCGCCCGTGGATCAAGATCAAGAGCGGTACTCGAGCTAACGCTCATTGTTGAGTGGGGCGGCTTTGCCGCGGGCAGCTGCGCTGCTTTGCTTTTCTGTGGGAGCGAGCCTGCTCGCGAAGGCGGCCTGACAGCCGACCTGATTTTGGGGATGTACTCGATCCCATTGTAGGAGTGAGCCTGCTCGCGATGAGGCCCTTTCAGGCAACCGATGACTTGGGATTGTTTAAATCCGATGCGAAATTACCCGAACCTTCCCACAAGGTTTTCAGGTTGTCCGTCGGACGTGCGATCACTAGGCTTTATCTGTCGCTGAAGGTTCAGCGATCGGATGTGAGAATCCGTTGAGATGTTTTAATCCAACACGAGTACAACCATAATCCGCGCCAGCTAATTTGCTGCTGCGTAGTTTTATGGCGGCTGTGTGCGGGCGGACTTCGGTTCGGCCGGGTTGATCTCACCGGTTTCTCACTCCGCATACAGCTGCCACCTCTTCGTCGCGTGAGAAACGACAAGTGTTGGCTACAACCAAGAGATCGCTCCAATGTCAAAACCTGTCCCCGATCCACCCCTAGAATCCCCAACTCCCCTCGAAGAAGCCATCCGCGCCGACGATCAGGCGAAAAACCGCGAAGCCATCAAGCGTGCCCTCGATTTCTATCTCTGCCCTCCACCCAGCAAAACCTATCCACCCAGCACAATGTTTGTGATCCAGCCAGACATCGACACCGAAAGCCTGCTGGCCCATGCCTGTGAATCCCTCGCTTCAGCCAACACGCTGGCGAGCGATTTCGCCGATCAGCTCGGTCGTCCGCAGCGCAATACGGCGCTGGCGATTCAGCAAATCATCATGCTGGCGGAGCTGGCGGTAAATCGGGCGCTGGATCGGGTTGATCCGCGTACGTAATCAGTCAGGGCCACCGCGTTATCGTTTTTCGCGGGCAAGCCCGCTCCCACAGGGGTATATGCGATTTTCAAAACACTACAAACCTGTGGGAGCTGGCTTGCCAGCGATAGGGGTGGATCATTCACTACAAATCCCAGGCACAAAAAAACCGGCAACCATCCACTGATTGCCGGTCCTTCATTCAGCCAAACTCAAATCACTGCATCAACACTTCAATCGAACCATCAGCGGTCATGCTCACCTGACTGGTGCCGGCTTCAACTTCCGGAGTGACCGGTGCGGAATCCATGGCGGCGGCTTTCATCATCATCGGCGCGCGCAGGTAGGGTTGTGGATAACCGTTGCTGTTGAGGTTCAGGTTGACGATTTTGTAGCCCTTGCCGCCCAAAGCATCGGTGGCCAGTTGCGCGCGGGCCTTGAAGGCGGTGACGGCTTCTTTGAGCAACTGATCTTCGCTGGCCTTGCGGGTCGGGTCGGCGATGGCGAAGTCCATGCCGCCCATTTTCAGGTCGGTCAGCAGCTCGCCGGTGAGTTTGGACAGGGCGGCGAAGTCGGTGCTTTCCAGGCGCAGTTCGGCGCGTTCGCGCCAGCCAGTGATTTTCTGGCCCTTGGTGTCGTAGATCGGGTAGCTGTTGCGGCTGCCGGTGCGCAGGGTGATGTCTTTGACTTGTTTGGCCTGGGCGGTTGCCTTGTTCATGGTGGTGCTGATGGCAGCGGCGAGTTTGGCCGGGTCGGTGTTCTGCTCTTCGGTGTAGAGCGTCACGATCATCTGGTCGCGGGCCACTTCCTGGCTGACTTCGGCGCGCAGGGAAATCTGGTTGTAATGCAGCTCATCGGCGGCCAGGGCCGGAAGGCTGGCGACGCTGCCGACGGTCAGGGCGAGGAGGGCGGCGCTGCGGCGAAAGGTGTGCATGAAGGCTCCTTGAATGAGGCGCAGGTGTCGGGTCGGGCCTGCGTGAACCATCAGACTCTAGCTTTTATGATCCGGTTCGCCCAGTTACAACTTCTATACAGATGCCGCGGCCCACCGCAGAACCTGAGTCGGATGAGCTTTTGTGGCGAGGGGATTTATCCCCGTTCGGCTGCGCAGCAGTCGCAAATCCGGCTGATGCGGTATGTCTGATTAAATGAGGTCGCATGATTTGGGGCGGCTCCGCCACCCAGCGGGGATAAATCCCCTCGCCACAATTGATCTCCGATAGCCCTCGGAATTTTCTTCAACTCAGATGAATTCTCCATCGTCGCCATGTGGTCGTTTGCCGCACTTTCGCCTCTCACGCCCGCGCCTTGGTTATACTCCGTGCGATCCGCCTGGAGCGCTCATCAGGAGAGCTCATGCTCGCCCCCGTACAACTGACTTCCGCCACTCGCCAGAACCTCTGGCGGCTGACTTTCATCCGCACCCTGGTGCTCGCCGCGCAGGCCGGGTCTGTCGGCCTGGCTTACTGGCTGCAATTGTTGCCGTTGCCGTGGGTGCAACTGGCGATGACCCTGGGCTGTTCGATTCTGCTGTGCGCGTTCACCGCCGTGCGGCTGCGCACGTCGTGGCCGGTGACCGAGCTTGAATACGCGCTGCAACTGGCCTGCGATCTGGTGATCCACAGCGCGCTGCTGTATTTCTCGGGCGGTTCGACCAATCCCTTCGTTTCTTATTATCTGGTGCCGCTGACCATCGCGGCGGTGACGCTGCCGTGGCGTTATTCGGTGATCCTGTCGGGTATCGCGCTGGCGTTGTACACCGTGATGCTGACGCGGTTTTACCCACTGGAAACCTTGCCGGTCGCCCGTGAGAATCTGCAGATCTATGGCATGTGGCTGAGCTTCGCGCTGGCCGCTGCGGTGATCACGTTTTTCGCCGCGCGCATGGCCGAAGAGCTGCGCCGGCAGGAAGAATTACGCGCGATTCGTCGTGAAGAAGGTCTGCGTGACCAGCAGTTGCTTGCCGTTGCGACCCAGGCCGCTGGTGCGGCGCATGAGCTGGGTACGCCGCTGGCGACCATGAGCGTGTTGCTCAAGGAAATGCAGCAGGACCACCCGGACCCGCTGTTGCAGGACGATCTGAAAGTGCTGCAGGATCAGGTCAAGCTGTGCAAGGAAACCTTGCAGCAACTGGTCCGTGCCGCCGAGGCCAACCGACGTCTGGCTGTGGAAATGCAGGATGTGACCGATTGGCTCGACGAAGCGCTGAACCGCTGGCACTTGATGCGCCCGGAGGCCAGTTACCGCTTCCAGCGTCTCGGTCAGGGCACCGTGCCGCGCATGGCGCCGCCGCCGGATCTGACCCAGGCGTTGCTGAATCTATTGAACAACGCCGCCGATGCCTGCCCGGAGAATCTGCAGGTCACGCTCGACTGGGATTCGGAAACCCTGACCATCAGTATCCGCGACCACGGTGCCGGTGTGCCGCTGGCCATCGCCGAGCAGATCGGCAAACCGTTTTTTACCACCAAGGGCAAAGGTTTCGGCCTGGGCCTGTTTTTGAGCAAGGCCAGCGTGACACGCGCCGGCGGCTCAGTGAAACTCTATAGTCATGAGGAAGGCGGCACGCTCACCGAGCTGCGCCTGCCTCACGGCGCCCGAGGAGACCAACATGAGTGACGAAATCCAAGTCGAAGGCGAAGAACTGCCGCACCTGCTGCTGGTCGACGACGACGCGACCTTCACCCGCGTCATGGCCCGCGCCATGGCCCGCCGTGGCTTTCGCGTCAGCACTGCCGGTTCCGCCGAAGAAGGCCTGACCATTGCCCAGGCCGACCTGCCTGATTACGCCGCGCTGGACCTGAAAATGGACGGCGACTCGGGTTTGGTGCTGCTGCCCAAGCTGCTGGAACTTGATCCGGAAATGCGCGTGGTGATTCTCACCGGTTATTCGAGCATTGCCACTGCGGTCGAGGCGATCAAGCGCGGCGCCTGCAATTATCTGTGCAAACCGGCCGATGCCGACGACGTGCTGGCCGCGTTGCTCTCCGAGCACGCCGACCTCGACAGTCTGGTGCCGGAAAACCCGATGTCGGTCGATCGCCTCCAGTGGGAACACATCCAGCGCGTGCTCACCGAGCATGAAGGCAACATCTCCGCCACGGCGCGTGCGCTGGGCATGCATCGCCGCACCTTGCAGCGCAAACTGCAGAAGCGCCCGGTTCGTCGCTGAACCTGCGCTGAACGACTATCGCCAGCCCTCGCGATGACACGCACCGATCCTCTATGATCGGTGCGTGTCTGTTGTTTTCTTTATCGAGCCTTATTCATGAATCAGAACGCTGAATATTCCGCGGTCAACGATGCTGTGCGCGGGCAGTTTTTTCGCAAGGTATGGGCGATCATCACGCCGTACTGGCGCAGTGAAGAGAAGGGCATGGCCTGGACGCTGCTAATTGCAGTGATCGCGCTCTCGCTGCTCAGCGTGGGGATCTCGGTGTGGTTCAACACCTGGTACAAGGATTTTTACAACGCTCTGCAAAAGAAGGACGAAGCGGCGTTCTGGCAATTGATTCTGTATTTCTGCGGCATCGCGGCCGTGGCGATTATCGGTGCCGTGTACAGGCTTTATCTGACCCAGATGCTGACGATTCGCTGGCGCGCCTGGCTCACCGAAAAGCATTTCTCTCGTTGGCTCGCCGACAAGAATTACTACCAGCTGGAGCAGGGCGGTTATACCGATAACCCGGACCAGCGGATTTCCGAAGATTTAAACAACTTCACGTCCAACACCCTTGAGCTGGGTATCGGGCTGCTGCGCAATGTCGTCAGCCTTGTATCGTTCTCGATCATTCTCTGGGGCGTTTCGGGCAGCATCGAAGTCTATGGCATCACCATTCCCGGTTACATGTTCTGGTGTGTGTTGGTGTATGCGGTGGTGGGTAGCTGGCTGACGCATTTGATCGGTCGCCGCTTGATCGGCCTGAACAACCAACAACAACGTTTCGAAGCCGACCTGCGTTTCTCCATGGTGCGGATTCGCGAAAATGCCGAAAGCATCGCGCTGTACAACGGCGAGCCGAACGAAAACCGACGGTTGAGCGCCCGTTTTGGCAACGTCTGGCACAATTTCTGGGACATCATGAAGGTGTCCAAGCGCTTGACCTTTTTTACTGCCGGTTACAGTCAGGCGGCGATCATTTTCCCGTTTATCGTTGCCTCGCCGCGTTACCTTGCCGGCAAGATCGAACTCGGTGAACTGATGCAGATCAGCTCGGCATTCGGCAACGTTCAGGAGAGTTTCAGCTGGTTCATCAGTGCGTACCAGAGCCTCGCCTCCTGGCGCGCCACTTGCGATCGTCTGTTGAGTTTCCGTCAGGCCATGACTGACAACGAGCAGCGCACCCCGGCGATCAACGTGCAGAATCAGGGCAGCGAATTGCAGGTGCACAATCTCGGCCTGGACCTGGCCGATGGGCGTCATCTGCTGACCGGTGCAGACATGACCGTGGAGCCGGGCGAGCGGGTGATGCTTAGCGGTCGGTCCGGCAGCGGGAAATCGACATTGCTGCGGGCGATGGGCCATTTGTGGCCGGCGGGTCACGGCAACATCCGTTTGCCGGCTGCGCGCTATCTGTTTTTGCCTCAGAAACCCTATCTGCCGATTGGCACCCTGCGTGAAGCATTAAGTTATCCACAGCCCGGCGACATCTACGCGCCGGAGCGTTATGCACAGGTACTCGAGACCTGCCGCTTGCCGCATCTGGTTGCGCGGCTGGACGAAGCCAATCACTGGCAGCGCATGCTCTCGCCCGGTGAACAACAACGGCTGGCCTTCGCTCGTGCACTGCTGTTTGCGCCGCAATGGCTGTACATGGATGAAGCGACTTCGGCGATGGATGAGGAAGACGAGGCGACGTTGTATCAGGCGTTGATCGATCAGATTCCCGGGTTGAGCATTGTCAGCGTCGGCCATCGAAGCAGTTTGAAACGATTCCATCCGCGGCATGTGAGGATCGACAGCGGGCGTTTGGTGGAGCAACCCGTGACTGCCTGACACCCACACAACCCCCTGTAGGAGTGAGCCTGCTCGCGATAGCGTCGGCATATTCAACATTGATGTGACTGACAGAACGCCATCGCGAGCAGGCTCACTCCTACAAAGGGCGATGTGATCTGAGCAGTGATCGTACAACCCGCTTGAGCTATGATGGCCCCAAGCCGAACTTTCGAGACAAGATGCAGACCATGGAAAAGCTGATGGACACCCCGCGCCTCCCCCGCAAGCGCCGCAGCCTCGCCCAGGAATTGGTGACGGTGCTGAGCGAGCAGATCCGCGATGGCCTGCTCAAGCGCGGCGACAAATTGCCGACCGAGTCGGCAATCATGGAAGCCCATGGCGTCAGCCGCACCGTGGTGCGTGAGGCGATTTCCCGTCTGCAGGCTGCGGGACAAGTGGAAACCCGCCACGGCATCGGCACTTTTGTCCTCGACACGCCGAGCCCGAGCGGTTTCCGCATCGATCCTGCCACCGTTGTCACCCTGCGTGATGTGCTGGCGATTCTCGAATTGCGCATCAGCCTCGAAGTTGAATCCGCCGGCCTCGCCGCGCAACGCCGCACGCCTGAGCAACTGGCAACCATGCGCGCCGCCCTCGACGCGCTGAACGAAAGCGCCTCGCATGCCAGCGATGCGGTGTCGTCAGACTTTGCTTTCCATCTGGAAATCGCATTGTCCACGGGCAACCGTTACTTCACCGACATCATGACCCACCTGGGCACCAGCATCATTCCGCGTACACGGCTTAACTCGGCGCGACTGGCTCACGATGACCAGCAGCACTACATGGGGCGGCTGAGCCGTGAGCACGAAGAAATCTACGACGCAATTGCCCGTCAGGATTCCGATGCAGCGCGTGCGGCGATGCGCCTGCACCTGACCAACAGCCGCGAAAGACTGCGCCAGGCCCATGAAGAGGCTCAGGCGCAGGGTTGATTGGTAATTATGGTATGAGGTGAACCGTCAGTTTGGCGGAGGTTCGGATCACCTGATCAGTTCCAGCCACGGTGTAGAACAGCTCAGCGGTGGCTTTCGGAACGAGACTCTTCGCAAAAACATCTTTAGGGATAGCCAAAACCAATGGCCACGTCGGCTCGGTGGTCAACGTGAGTCTGTATTCCCAGGCGTTCCCAGTAGAAGTGTTGACCTCCAGCGTGATTGCGTCGCCGGTCCGCGCTTCGTCGTAGCCGTCTACCCTACCGTTCGCGACCTTATCCAGGCTGCTAACCTTCAGTACTCCGTTCTCGGCCTCCAACAGAGCAGGTGGCGGCAATGTTGTTTGTGTCATGGTCAAGTCCTTTTCACAGTCCAGTTAAACCGTCGAAAAAGCGCAGGTTGTCGCCTCACGCTGGCGGAGCCGGTTTATTTACTCCAGGAAACATTAACGCCGGGTTAGGCGCTCTGGAGCACCTGTAAGAAATACCAGTCCCGACGAGCGGTGCGCTTGTAACACGTGCTCACCTGGCGGCCAATTCAACAGACGGCTACGAAACTCAGCTTTCAACCCGCAACTTCAACGCCTGCGAATACGGCTCCATACTCGACTCATCTGCAAACTTGTAACGCAATTCAACCTCCCTGTTCAGGTACGGGCGCAGCGCTTCCTTGGGGACCTGCAATTCGATTCCGGTGAGTTTCTCCATCTCATCTTCAGCGTCGTCCCAGGCGCCGGTATCCACTTCTTCACCTTGCCATTCCGGTTCTTCCGGATCGCCACCCAAGATCGCGTAGACGCTCCAGTTCGCCGCGAAATCGCTGGAATCCGGCACCTGCACGGTGAGGATGTCTGGCAATTGCGAGAGCTGGAGCGTCACGCAATCGTCCTGCGAAGGGGCGACGTGAGCGAGAGTGGGGGCGGCTAAATGCATCGACATATCGGCTTCCTTTGAAAGGTCCGCCACGATCCTTCGTGGCAGTCGCCGTACTTTACGAGCAGCTCGGCCGGCGATGATTAAACGAATCCAGACCAGATATTTCTGCCAGCGAAAGCGTCAAGCTCGGGCCTTGCGACTATTTCCGAAACTACAAAAAGCGATCTTGTCAGACAAAAAATCGCCACCAACGATGAAATGCAGTTGACGGTTATTTTTTAAGTTGTACGATGACCTACAACTTCAGCGAAGGCTGAACGGTCCACTCACAATAAAACGTTGCTACCAGGGTGTTCGAATAATGAATCCACAAGAACTGAAGTCCATCCTCTCTGCCGGCCTGCTGTCTTTCCCGGTGACCGATTTCAACGCGCAGGGCGATTTCAACCGCGCGGGCTACATCAAACGCCTGGAATGGCTGGCTCCGTATGGCGCTTCAGCATTGTTCGCCGCCGGTGGCACCGGTGAGTTCTTCTCCCTGGCCGCCAGCGAATACTCGGAAATCATCAAGACCGCCGTCGACACCTGCGCCACCAGTGTGCCAATCCTCGCCGGCGTTGGCGGTTCGACCCGTCAGGCCATCGAATACGCTCAGGAAGCCGAGCGTCTGGGCGCCAAAGGCCTGCTGTTGCTGCCGCACTACCTGACCGAAGCGAGCCAGGACGGTGTTGCCGCTCACGTTGAAGCCGTGTGCAAATCGGTGAAGATCGGCGTGGTCGTCTACAACCGTAACGTTTGCCGCCTCACCGCGCCGCTGCTGGAACGTCTGGCCGAGCGCTGCCCGAACCTGATCGGCTACAAGGACGGCCTGGGCGATATCGAGTTGATGGTGTCGATCCGTCGCCGCCTCGGTGATCGCTTCAGCTACCTGGGTGGTCTGCCGACCGCCGAAGTCTACGCCGCTGCCTACAAGGCGCTGGGCGTGCCGGTCTACTCCTCGGCGGTGTTCAACTTCATTCCGAAAACCGCGATGGACTTCTACCACGCGATCGCTCGTGAGGATCACGCCACCGTCGGCAAGATCATCGACGACTTCTTCCTGCCGTACCTGGACATCCGCAACCGCAAGGCCGGTTACGCCGTGAGCATCGTCAAGGCCGGTGCAAAAATCGCTGGCTATGACGCGGGTCCAGTGCGTGCGCCGCTGACCGACCTGACCGGCGAAGAGTACGAAATGCTCGCCGCGCTGATCGACAAGCAAGGCGCGCAATAAACGAGAAGAACGAAGCCGCTGAGCAATCAGCGGCTTTTTGCGTAAAGGCTTTAGAGTTGAGGGCTGCCCTGTGACAACTGCAAAACGCTACGACAACTTCATTAATGGCGAATGGGTCGCTGGTGCCGATTATTCGGCCAACATAAACCCGTCGGAACTGAGCGACAACATCGGCGACTACGCCAAGGCTGACCTGACTCAGGTCAACGCCGCCATCGACGCCGCCCGCGCGGCATTCCCGGCGTACTCCACTTCGGGCATTCAGGCCCGTCACGATTCGCTGGATAAAGTCGGCACGGAAATCCTCGCCCGTCGCGAAGAGCTCGGCACGCTGCTGGCCCGCGAAGAAGGCAAGACCCTGCCGGAAGCGATTGGCGAAGTGACCCGCGCCGGCAATATTTTCAAGTTCTTCGCCGGTGAATGCCTGCGTCTGTCCGGTGACTACGTACCGTCGGTGCGCCCGGGCGTCAACGTTGAAGTCACCCGCGAAGCGCTGGGCGTGGTCGGTCTGATCACCCCGTGGAACTTCCCGATTGCCATCCCGGCGTGGAAAATCGCCCCGGCACTGGCTTACGGCAACTGCGTCGTGCTGAAACCTGCCGACCTGGTCCCGGGCTGCGCCTGGGCGCTGGCTGAAATCATCTCCCGTGCAGGCTTCCCGGCCGGTGTGTTCAACCTGGTGATGGGCAGCGGTCGTGTGGTTGGTGATGCCCTGGTGCAGAGCCCGAAAGTCGACGGCATCAGCTTCACTGGTTCCGTCGGTGTTGGTCGGCAGATCGCGGTCAACTGTGTTTCGCGCCAGGCCAAAGTACAGCTGGAGATGGGCGGCAAGAATCCGCAGATCATTCTCGACGACGCCGACCTCAAGCAAGCGGTCGAGCTGTCGGTGCAGAGCGCGTTCTACTCCACCGGCCAGCGTTGCACGGCGTCGAGCCGACTGATCGTCACTGCTGGCATTCACGACAAGTTCGTCGAAGCCATGGCCGAGCGCATGAAGTCGATCAAGGTCGGCCACGCGCTGAAAGCCGGCACCGACATCGGTCCGGTGGTGTCCCAGGCGCAGCTTGAGCAGGACATGAAGTACATCGACATCGGCCAGTCCGAAGGTGCGCGTCTGGTCAGCGGCGGCGGTGTGGTGACGTGCGATACCGAGGGCTACTTCCTCGCGCCCACCCTGTTCGCCGACAGTGAAGCGTCGATGCGCATCAGCCGCGAAGAAATTTTCGGCCCGGTGGCCAACATCGTGCGCGTGGCCGATTACGAAGCCGCGCTGGCGATGGCCAACGACACCGAATTCGGCCTGTCGGCAGGCATCGCGACCACCTCGCTGAAGTACGCCAACCACTTCAAGCGCCACTCCCAGGCCGGGATGGTCATGGTCAACCTGCCGACCGCCGGTGTGGATTACCACGTACCGTTTGGTGGCCGTAAAGGCTCATCCTATGGCTCCCGCGAGCAGGGCCGCTATGCGCAAGAGTTCTACACGGTCGTGAAGACTGCCTACATCGGTTCCTGATACATGCAATACCTGTGGGAGCTGGCTTGCCAGCGATTCAGGCAACGCGGTGCTTCAGGCACGCCGCGCTGATGCCATCGCTGGCAAGCCAGCTCCCACAAAGACCAAAGAATGTTTTACCCGCATAAAAATAATCAGTGGGAGTACATCTGCATGCAATCCTCCAAGCCGACTCACGTCCGCTATTTGATCCTGCTCATGCTGTTTCTGGTGACCACGATCAACTACGCCGACCGTGCCACGATCGCCATTGCCGGCTCCAGCCTGCAAAAAGATCTGGGCATTGACGCCGTCACCCTCGGCTACATCTTTTCCGCATTCGGTTGGGCCTACGTGGCCGGGCAAATTCCCGGCGGCTGGCTGCTCGATCGTTTCGGCTCGAAAAAAGTCTACGCCCTGAGCATTTTCACCTGGTCGCTGTTCACCGCGCTGCAAGGCTTCGTCGGTGAATTCGGCATGTCCACAGCGGTGGTTGCGCTGTTCATGCTGCGCTTCCTCGTGGGCCTGGCCGAAGCGCCATCGTTCCCCGGCAACGCGCGGATTGTTGCCGCGTGGTTCCCGACCGCTGAACGCGGTACCGCTTCGGCGATCTTCAACTCGGCGCAATACTTTGCCACCGTGTTGTTCGCGCCGCTGATGGGCTGGATCGTCTACAGCTTCGGCTGGGAGCACGTGTTCATCGTCATGGGTATCCTCGGCATCATCTTCTCTCTGGTGTGGCTCAAGGTCATCTACAGCCCGCGCGAACACCCACGCATCAACGACGCCGAGTTCAAGCACATTGCTGACAACGGCGGCATGGTCGACATGGATCAGAAGGGCAAAAAGTCCGACGGCCCGAAATGGGATTACATCCGCCAGTTGCTGACCAACCGCATGATGCTTGGCGTGTATCTGGGCCAGTACTGCATCAACGGCATCACCTATTTCTTCCTGACCTGGTTCCCGGTGTACCTGGTGCAAGAGCGTGGCATGACCATTCTCAAGGCCGGTTTCATCGCTTCGTTGCCGGCGATCTGCGGCTTTATCGGCGGCGTGCTCGGCGGGGTGATTTCTGACTACCTGTTGCGCAAGGGCCACTCGCTGACCTTCGCTCGCAAGGCGCCGATCATCGCCGGTCTGCTGGTTTCGAGCAGCATCGTCGCGTGCAACTATGTTGACGTGGAATGGATGGTCGTCGGTTTCATGGCCCTGGCCTTCTTCGGCAAAGGCGTTGGCGCACTGGGCTGGGCAGTGGTCTCCGACACTTCGCCGAAACAGATCGCTGGCCTAAGCGGCGGGCTGTTCAATACCTTCGGCAACATCGCTTCGATCACCACGCCGATCGTGATTGGCTACATCATCAGCTCCACCGGTTCGTTCAAATGGGCGCTGGTGTTTGTCGGTGCCAACGCACTGGTCGCGGTGTTCAGCTATCTGGTCATCGTCGGCCCGATCAAACGTGTGGTGCTCAAAGAGCCGCCAGCCAAGGGCGGTAATGAAGTCACCGGCAATTTGTCTCAAGCGCATTCGTGAGGAGCGGCGTCATGCAGTTGATTGAACATTCCGACTCGCCGCGCTACATCCGCCTGCACGAGCGGGACAACGTTGTGGTGGTGGTCAACGATCAGGGCGTACCGGCCGGTACCGAGTTTGCCGATGGCCTGGTGACGCTGGATTTTGTCCCGCAGAGCCACAAGGTCAATTTCGAGGATATCGCCGAAGGTGGCCCGGTGATTCGCTACGGGCAGATCATTGGCTACGCGTTGCAGCCGATCCCTCGCGGCAGTTGGGTCAAGGAAGATCAACTGCGCATGCCGACCGCACCGCCGCTGGACAGCTTGCCGCTGTGCACCGATGTGCCGCAGGCGCAGGCTCCGCTGGAAGGTTTTACGTTCCAGGGTTATCGCAACGCCGACGGCACGGTCGGCACGCGCAACATTCTCGGTATCACCACGACCGTGCAGTGCGTGACCGGCGTGCTCGATCACGCGGTCAAGCGCATCAAGGAAGAGCTGCTGCCGAAGTATCCGCACGTCGACGACGTGGTCGCGCTGACCCACAGTTATGGCTGTGGCGTGGCGATCACCGCCACCGACGCCTACATCCCGATTCGTACCGTGCGCAATTTGGCGCGCAACCCGAACTTGGGCGGCGAGGCGCTGGTAATCAGTCTGGGCTGCGAGAAATTACAGGCCGGGCAGGTAATGCACGAGGACGACGCGTCGGTGGATCTCAGCGATCCGTGGCTGTACCGCTTGCAGGATTCCAGTCACGGCTTCACCGAAATGATTGAGCAGATCATGCAACTGGCCGAAGTGCGCCTGAAGAAGCTCGACCAGCGCCGCCGCGAAACCGTGCCGGCATCAGAGCTGATTTTGGGCATGCAGTGCGGCGGCAGTGATGCGTTCTCTGGCATCACCGCCAACCCGGCGCTGGGTTATGCCTCGGATTTGCTGTTGCGCGCGGGGGCGACGGTGATGTTTTCCGAAGTCACCGAAGTGCGCGATGCGATATATCTGCTGACCTCGCGGGCACAGACGCAAACCGTCGCCGAGGAACTGGTGCGCGAAATGGACTGGTACGACCGTTACCTGGCCAAGGGCGAGGCCGACCGCAGCGCCAACACCACGCCGGGCAACAAAAAGGGTGGCTTGTCGAACATTGTCGAGAAGTCGCTGGGCTCGATCGTCAAGTCCGGCAGCAGCGCGATCAACGGCGTGCTCGGCCCGGGCGAGCGTTTCAAGCAGAAGGGGCTGATTTTCTGTGCGACGCCGGCGAGTGATTTTGTCTGCGGCACCCTGCAACTGGCGGCAGGAATGAACCTGCACGTGTTCACCACCGGGCGTGGCACGCCTTATGGGCTGGCCATGGCGCCGGTGGTGAAGGTATCGACGCGGACTGAACTGGCGCAGCGCTGGCCGGATCTGATCGATATCGACGCCGGGCGCATCGCCACCGGGCGCGCGACCATCGAGGAACTGGGCTGGGAGTTGTTTCACTATTACCTGGACGTTGCCAGTGGCAAGCAACAGACCTGGGCGGAGAAGCACAAGCTGCACAACGACATCACCTTGTTCAACCCGGCGCCGATTACCTGAGACTGTGGCGAGGGAGCTTGCTCCCGCTGGACTGCGTAGCAGTCCCGTCTTTTGGGGCCGCTTCGCGACCCAGCGGGAGCAAGCTCCCTCGCCACAGGTGTTCATCCCGCACTCGGGTGGGAACGATCAGGGTGAAAGTGGCTTATCATTAGCCTACTAATGACGCTCACCCAAGGCTCCCCGGCATGCTGGCAATCTTCCTCGAAACCCTGAACATCACCGCGCCGGTGTTTGCCATGCTGTTTCTCGGTGTGCTGCTCAAGCGCATCGACTGGATCAACGACAACTTCATTCACACGGCCTCGTCGCTGGTGTTCAACGTCACCATGCCGGCGCTGTTGTTTTTGGGCATCCTGCATGCCGATCTGCACGCCGCGCTGCAACCGTCCCTGCTGATCTACTTTTCCCTCGCCACGCTGGTGAGCTTTGCCGTGGCCTGGGGCTGGGCGATTTTCAAGTGTCCGCGTGAAGATCGCGGCATTTATACCCAGGGGGCGTTTCGTGGCAATAACGGCGTGATTGGTCTGGCGCTGGCCGCGAGCATGTACGGCGATTACGGGATCTCCCTCGGGGCGATTCTCGCAGCGCTGGTGATCCTCTTTTACAACACGCTGTCGACCATTGTTCTGGCGGTGTATAGCCCGGTGATCAAGTCCGATCCGTGGAGCATCTGCAAAAGCGTGTTCAGCAACCCGCTGATCATCAGCGTGATTGCGGCGGCACCGTTTGCTTATTTCAAGATCGGCTTGCCGGGTTGGCTGGAAACTTCCGGCCAGTACCTGGCGCAGACCACCTTGCCGCTGGCGCTGATCTGCATCGGCGGCACGCTGTCGCTGGCGGCGTTGCGCAAGAGCGGCAAGATGGCGCTCAGTTCCAGTCTGGTGAAAATGGTCGGTCTGCCGTTGCTGGCGACGCTCGGCGCATGGTTGTGGGGCTTTCGCGGCGCGGAGCTGGGGATTCTGTTCCTCTACTTTGGCAGCCCGACGGCAGCGGCGAGCTTCGTCATGGCCCGGGCGGCGCAGGGCAATCATGAGCTGGCAGCGGCGATCATCGTGATGACCACATTGATGGCGGCGATTACCACCAATGTCGGGATCTTTGTGTTGCAGTGGGGTGGGTGGATCTGACTGTGGGATTTGTAGGGAATGGACCGGCCCCATCGCGAGCAGGCTCACTCCTACATTTGGAATGTGTTCCCCTTGTAGGAGTGAGCCTGCTCGCGATAGCTATTTCAGCCGCGCCGAATCACTCCGGTTTCTGGTAGCTGTCGATCACTTCCTGCGCCGCGCGAAACGCATCGATCGCCGCCGGCACCCCGGCATACACCGCGCAATGCAGCAGCGCCTCGCGAATTTCTTCCACCGTGCAGCCATTGTTCAGTGCGCCGCGCACGTGGCCCTTCAATTCCTGCGGACACTTCAACGCGGTCAGCGCCGCGAGGGTGATCAGGCTGCGGGTCTTCAGCGGCAGGCCGTCGCGGTTCCACACCCCGCCCCAGGCATGTTCATTGACGAAATCCTGCAACGGCTGGGTGAACTCGGTGGCGTTGCCCAAGGCTCGGTCAACAAACGCATCGCCCATTACCTGACGGCGGATTTCAACCCCGGACTGCTTCGCTTCGGTCATGGCATATCCCTCTTGTGGTGCTGGCGGCGCCAGGCGCGTATCGACGTGAACAGCAGAAACATCAACAGCGGCGGCAAGACATAAAACAGCATCAGCCGCTCAAGCTTGCCGGCCAGCGGCATGCCAGTGGTGAACGACACCACGTGCAGCCCGTAGACCAGATACAGACCGAGCAGCAGCAAGCCTTCGGCGCGGGTCACGCGGTAGCCGGAATAGAACACCGGCAGGCACAGTGCGGCCACGCCGAGCATCACCGGCAGATCGAAATCCAGCGCATTGGGTGACACCGACAGCGGCATGGGCGCGATCAATGCGGTGAGGCCGAGCACACCCAGCAAGTTGAACAGGTTGGCACCGATCACGTTGCCCACGGCGATATCCCGTTGGCCGCGCAACGCCGCGATCAGCGAAGTGGCCAGTTCCGGCAGGGACGTGCCGACCGCCACCACCGTCAGGCCGATCACCCGTTCCGAAAGCCCCAGGTCGGTCGCCACGGCCACGGCAGCGCCGAGCAACAAATGTCCGGCAAACACCAGCATGGCGAGGCCGCCAAGGATCATCAGCGCGCTGATCAACCAGGATTGCTGCGCATTGTGCGGTCGTTCGGTGTGGGGGCGGGCCGAGTGCCGCGACTGGCGAAACAGCAAACCGAGGTACAGCGCCAAGGCACCGAGCAACAGAAGGCCGTCGAAGCGTCCGATGTCTTTGTTCCACGCCAGGACGAACACCAGCAGGCTGGCGCCGATCATCAGCGGAATATCGAGGCGTACCAATTGCCGGGACACGCGCAGCGGAATGACCAGCGCGGAGAGGCCGAGGGTCACGAGGATATTGAAGATGCTGCTGCCGACCACACTGCCGACCGCAATGTCAGGGTTATTCGCCATCGCCGCTTGCAGGCTGACCGCCATTTGCGGCGCACTGCTGCCGAGGGCAACGATGGTCAGGCCGATGATCAGCGGGCGCACATGCAGACGTTCGGCCAGACGCACGGCAGCACGCACCATCAACTCGGCGCCAATGATCAACAGACACAGGCCGCTGAGCAATTCGATGACGTTGATCAGCGGTAAATCGGCTAATCCGAAAATGGTCGGCGCTCCATCAGTCGAGGGCCTGCACGCGAACCCGCGCGGTGCCGCTGCGCAACATGCCGATCTGGTCGGCGGCTTCGCGGGACAAGTCGATGATGCGCCCGCGCGTGTGCGGGCCGCGATCGTTGATGCGGACCACGACGGACTCATCGTTTTTCAGGTTGGTGACCTTCACCCGTGTGCCGAACGGCAGTTGGCGGTGGGCGGCGGTCAGGGAATGCTGGTTGAACGCTTCGCCGCTGGCGGTGCGTTTCCCGTGGTGCCTGGCTCCGTAATAGGAGGCGACGCCGGTCTGGTCGTAACCGTGCGGGTCGATGGTGTCGGTGCTGGCGCAACCGGCCAGCAAGGCGAGCAGGGCGCTGCTCAGGAACAGGCGCTTCATTCAAAGGTATCCCGGATCAAATGTAGGAGTGACCTGTGGCGAGGGGATTTATCCCCGTTGGACTGCGCAGCAGTCCCAAAAACTGAGAACTCGGTTTATCTGGTGCAAATCAAGCTCAGCAATTGGGGCCGCTTCGCGGCCCAACGGGGATAAATCCCCTCGCCACAGGTCACTCCTACAGGGGATGGAGCCAGGCTTTGGATCTGGCTCCATTTTGTGGTCAGCCTTCGAGCTTGCTTTTCAGCAGTTCGTTCACCTGCTGCGGGTTGGCCTTACCTTTGGAGGCTTTCATGGCCTGGCCGACAAAGAAGCCGAACATCTTGCCGCGTTTGGCTTCGTCAGCCGCGCGGTACTGTTCGACCTGCTCGGCGTTGGCCGCGAGCATTTCGTCGAGCACGGCGGAGATCGCGCCAGTGTCGGTCACTTGCTTGAGGCCGCGCTTTTCGATGATCTCGTCTGCGCTGCCTTCGCCGTTGGCCATCGCTTCGAACACAACCTTGGCGATCTTGCCGGAGATGGTGTTGTCCTTGATGCGCTGCAACATGCCGCCCAGTTGCTCGGCGGACACTGGCGATTCCTCGATGTCCAGGCCTTGCTTGTTGAGCAGGCTGCCCAACTCGACCATCACCCAGTTCGCCGCCAGTTTCGCGTCGCCACCAATGGCCGCGACTTTCTCGAAGTAATCCGCCTGCTCACGGCTGGTGGCCAGCACGTTGGCGTCGTAGGCCGACAGACCGAACTGGCTCTGGAAACGCTCGCGCTTTTGCGGTGGCAATTCCGGCAGAGTTGCACGCACCTCGCCGAGAAACGACTCTTCGATGACCACCGGCAGCAAGTCCGGATCGGGGAAGTAACGGTAGTCGTTGGCTTCCTCTTTCGAACGCATCGGACGGGTCTCGTCCTTGTTCGGATCGTACAGACGGGTTTGCTGAATGACTTTGCCGCCGTCTTCGATCAGCTCGATCTGCCGCTGGATTTCGGAGTTGATCGCCTTCTCGATGAAGCGGAACGAGTTGACGTTCTTGATCTCGCAGCGCGTACCGAACTCGGCCTGGCCCTTCGGACGGATCGACACGTTGCAGTCGCAACGCAGCGAGCCTTCGGCCATGTTGCCGTCGCAGATGCCCAGGTAGCGCACCAGCGCGTGGATTGCCTTGACGTAAGCCACGGCTTCCTTGGCGCTGCGCATGTCCGGTTCGGAAACGATCTCCAGCAGCGGCGTGCCGGCACGGTTCAGGTCGATGCCAGTGGCACCGTTGAATTCTTCGTGCAGGCTCTTGCCGGCGTCTTCTTCCAGGTGCGCGCGGGTGATGCCGACGCGTTTGACCGTGCCGTCTTCCAGCGCGATGTCCAGATGGCCCTTGCCGACGATCGGCAGTTCCATCTGGCTGATCTGGTAGCCCTTCGGCAGGTCCGGATAGAAATAGTTTTTCCGGGCAAACACGTTGTGCTGGCCGATCTCGGCGTCAATCGCCAGACCGAACATCACCGCCATCCGCACGGCTTCCTGGTTGAGCACCGGCAGCACGCCGGGCATGCCCAGGTCGATCAGGCTGGCCTGGGTGTTCGGCTCGGAACCGAACGTGGTGGAACTACCGGAAAAGATTTTCGACCGGGTGGTGAGCTGAGTGTGAATCTCCAGCCCGATCACGACTTCCCATTGCATGTGTGTCTCCTCAGAAGCCGGTTGGGGTGCGAGTGTGCCAGTCGGTATTGAGCTGGTACTGGTGCGCCACATTGAGCAGGCGACCTTCCTGGAAGTACGGCGCGAGCAATTGCACGCCCACCGGCAGACCGTCGACAAAACCGGCCGGCATCGACAGGCCCGGCAGGCCGGCGAGGTTGGCGGTGATGGTGTAGACGTCTTCCAGATAGGCAGCAACCGGGTCGCTGTTCTTCGCGCCGAGCTTCCAGGCCGGGTTCGGCGTGGTCGGGCCGAGGATGACGTCGACCTCATTGAAGGCCGCCATGAAGTCGTTTTTCACCAGACGACGGATCTTCTGCGCTTTCAGGTAGTAGGCGTCGTAATAACCGGCGGACAGTGCGTAGGCACCGACCATGATCCGGCGCTGTACTTCGGCACCGAAGCCTTCGCCTCGGGAGCGCTTGTACAGGTCGATCAGGTTTGCCGGGTTCTCGCAGCGATGGCCAAAACGCACGCCGTCGAAACGCGACAGGTTGGAAGACGCTTCTGCCGGGGCGATCACGTAGTACGCCGGAATCGCGTGCTGCATGTTCGGCAGGCTGATTTCCTTGATCACCGCACCGAGCTTCTGCAACTGCTGGATGCTGTTCTGGATCAACTCGGCGATGCGCGGGTCGAGGCCGGCGCTGAAGTATTCCTTCGGCACGCCGATGCGCAGGCCTTGCAGCGAATCGCCGAGGCTGGCGGAGTAATCCGGCACCGGCTCATCGATGCTAGTCGAATCGTTCTGGTCGAAACCGGCCATGCCTTGCAGCAGGATCGCGCAGTCTTCGGCAGTGCGCGCCAACGGGCCGCCCTGATCGAGGCTGGACGCGTAGGCAATCATGCCCCAGCGCGAAACGCGACCGTAGGTCGGCTTCAGGCCGGTGAGGTTGGTGAAGGCGGCTGGCTGGCGGATCGAGCCGCCGGTGTCGGTGGCGGTCGCGGCAGGCAACAGACGCGCGGCCACAGCCGCCGCCGAACCACCGGACGAACCACCCGGTACGTGTTCCAGGTTCCACGGGTTTTTCACCGCGCCGTACCAGCTCGACTCGTTGGCCGAACCCATGGCGAATTCGTCCATGTTGGTCTTGCCCAGGGTCACGGCGCCGGCGGCGGCCAGCTTCGCAACCACGGTGGCGTCGTACGGTGCCTTGAAGTTGTCGAGCATCTTCGAGCCGCAGCTGGTGCGAATGCCCTGGGTGCAGAACAGGTCTTTGTGGGCGATCGGTGCGCCGAGCAGGGCGCCGCTCTCACCGTTGGCCCGGCGCGCATCGGCGGCTTTCGCCTGCTCGAGGGCCAGCTCTTCGGTGAGGCTGATGAAACTGTTGAGCTGCGGATCGAGCTGGGTAATACGCGCCAGCAGGACTTTGGTCAGCTCTTCGGAGGAAAACTTTTTATCGGCGAGACCGCGGGCGATCTCGGCCAGAGTCATTTGATGCATTGCAGGCTCTTTCCCTTTAGTCGATGACTTTCGGAACCAGGTACAGGCCGTTTTCGACCGCTGGTGCGATGGACTGGTAGGCCTCGCGGTTATTCGTCTCGGTCACGACGTCGGCACGCAGGCGCTGACTGGCTTCCAGAGGGTGGGCCAAAGGCTCGATACCGTCGGTGTTGACGGCCTGCATCTCGTCGACCAGCCCGAGAATGCTGTTGAGGGCGGAAGTAATGTGTGGAAGATCGGCATCGTTGAGGCCAAGGCAGGCCAGGTGCGCGATTTTTTCCACGTCGGAGCGTTCTAGCGCCATCGGGATTCTCCAGTGGAAAACAGAACGGACGGCGTCCGTGTGTTAGATTGTCGGAACACTACCGCACTTCTACGGTCATAAGGCCGCGATTGTGGGGCTTGGTGCACAGAAAAGCGGCCAATTTAACATATTGGCGCCTTGCCCAAAATCCCTGTCGTTGTTAGAGTTTGCCGCACTTTTTTACCCACGCGTTGCCTAGGGTCCCTTTCCCATGTTCAAGAAACTGCGTGGCATGTTTTCCAGCGATCTTTCCATTGACCTGGGCACTGCCAACACCCTTATTTACGTGCGCGAGCGCGGTATCGTCCTGAATGAGCCATCGGTTGTGGCCATTCGGACACACGGTAACCAGAAAAGTGTCGTTGCTGTCGGCACCGAGGCCAAGCGCATGCTCGGCCGTACGCCGGGCAACATTGCTGCCATTCGTCCGATGAAGGATGGCGTGATCGCCGACTTCAGCGTCTGCGAAAAGATGCTGCAGTACTTTATCAACAAGGTTCATGAAAACAGCTTTCTGCAGCCCAGCCCTCGCGTGCTGATCTGCGTTCCCTGCAAGTCCACCCAGGTTGAGCGTCGCGCCATCCGTGAATCGGCGCTTGGCGCCGGTGCCCGTGAGGTGTTCCTGATCGAAGAGCCAATGGCCGCTGCGATCGGTGCCGGTCTGCCGGTTGAAGAAGCCCGCGGTTCGATGGTCGTGGACATCGGCGGTGGTACCACCGAAATCGCCCTGATCTCCCTCAACGGTGTGGTCTACGCCGAATCCGTACGAGTGGGCGGCGACCGTTTCGACGAAGCGATCATCACTTATGTGCGCCGCAACTACGGCAGCCTGATCGGTGAATCCACCGCTGAGCGCATCAAGCAGGAAATCGGTACGGCCTACCCGGGCGGCGAAGTGCGCGAAGTCGATGTTCGCGGTCGCAACCTGGCCGAAGGCGTTCCACGTGCATTCACCCTGAACTCCAACGAAGTGCTGGAAGCTCTGCAAGAGTCGCTGGCCACCATCGTTCAGGCCGTGAAGAGCGCGCTGGAGCAGTCGCCGCCGGAACTGGCTTCCGACATCGCCGAGCGCGGCCTGGTGCTGACCGGTGGTGGCGCGCTGCTGCGTGACCTCGACAAGTTGCTGGCTCAGGAAACCGGTCTGCCGGTAATCGTTGCCGAAGATCCGCTGACCTGTGTGGCTCGCGGCGGTGGCCGTGCGCTGGAAATGATGGATAAGCACACCATGGATCTGCTTTCCAGCGAGTAATTCGTTGGTTGCAATACGTGGGTGAACGCACAGGCAGCACTTTGCAGTGCTGCCTGTTGGCGTTTATCTTCTGTCAGTCTTCATCCAGGCCGGTTTGATGCCGTATGAATAAACAGAACATTTGCCTGGGAGGAGCGGCTTATTAAACCGCTTTTCGCCAAGGGCCCTTCGTTGGGCGTGCGCCTGTTGGTGCTGGCCGTGCTGTCGGTCGCGCTGATGGTGGTCGATGCGCGTTTCGACCTGCTCAAGCCCGCGCGCAAGCAAGCGTCGCTGGTGCTCATGGATGCCTACTGGATCACTGACCTGCCCGGCCGGTTGTGGGAAGGGGTCGCCAGTCAGTTCGGCAGCCGCACCGAGCTCGTCGCCGAAAACGAAAAACTCAAGACCGAGAACCTGCTGTTGCAGGGGCGCATGCAAAAGCTCGCGGCCCTCACCGAGCAGAACGTTCGGTTGCGCGAGTTGCTCAATTCCTCCGCACTGGTCAACGAAAAGGTCGAAGTGGCCGAGTTGATCGGCATGGACCCCAACCCTTTCACCCATCGCATCATCATTAACAAAGGTGAGCGCGACGGCGTGGTGCTCGGCCAACCGGTGCTCGATGCACGGGGGCTGATGGGCCAGGTGGTTGAGTTGATGCCATACACCTCACGTGTCCTGCTGTTGACCGACACCACCCACAGTATTCCGGTGCAGGTCAACCGCAACGGTCTGCGCGCGATTGCCAGCGGCACCGGCAACCCGGAACGTCTGGAATTGCGCCATGTCGCTGACACGGCGGACATCAAGGAAGGCGATCTGCTGGTCAGCTCCGGCCTCGGCCAGCGCTTTCCGGCCGGTTATCCGGTGGCCACGGTCAAGGAAGTCATCCACGATTCCGGCCAGCCGTTCGCCATCGTCCGCGCCGTGCCAACCGCCGCCCTGAACCGCAGCCGCTATCTGCTGCTGGTGTTCAGCGACAGCCGTACCGCCGAAGAGCGCGCCAATGACGCGGCCCAGGCCCAGGAAACGCTCGACGCGCATGGTGGCGGTCCGATGTTGCCGGCCAGTGTGCCGAAACCGCTGATCATGCCCGCGACGCCGTCGACAGCACCAGCTCCTGCCGCCGAAGCCGCAGCGCCCGCAGTCACACCCGCCGCGGCCAAACCACCGGCAGCCAGCAAACCACCGGCGAAACCGCCAGCGACTACCGGGGGACGAGAATAATGGTCGGCGCGAAAAAATCCGGAAACGGCTGGATGATCTGGCTGACGTTCTTCGTCGGCATCCTGCTCAGCGTTTCTCCGTTGCCGATCTTCATGGAAATCCTCCGCCCGCTGTGGCTGGCCTTGCTCGTGACCTTCTGGGCGCTGTACATGCCGCACACGGTCGGCATGGTCACCGCATTCTGTCTGGGGCTGGCCGAAGACGTTCTGCAGGGCGACCTGCTCGGGCAGAACGCGCTGATCCTGACCCTGATCACCTTTCTCGTCCTGTCACTGCAACAACGTCTGCGCATGTTTCCGATGTGGCAGCAGTGTCTGGTAATCCTGGTGATCTTCGGCCTCGCACAACTGGCGCAACTGTGGCTGAGCGCCTTGACCGGCAATCGCCAGCCAACCCTGGCGCTGGTCCTGCCGGCACTGGTCAGCGCCTTGCTCTGGCCGTGGGTCAGCTTCGCTCTACGCGGAATGTGCCGACGCTACAGAATCTATTGAACCGGTGAAGCAGGGCACTGAACAGGGAGATGGTTTGATGAAACTGCTTTACCTCGCCTCCGGATCGCCACGTCGCCGTGAACTGCTCGCGCAGATCGGCGTGCGGTTCACCGCCATCTGCGCGGACATCGACGAAACCCCGCTTCCTGACGAATCGCCCTCGGCCTATGTCGAACGCCTCGCGCGTGGCAAGGCTGAGGCCGGACGCCGCGCGGTCGCCGCCGACCAGCCGTTTTGTGTACTGGGGGCCGATACCGCAGTGGTGCTCGACGGCAAAATTCTCGGCAAACCGGTGGACGAAGCCGACGCATGCGCCATGCTGATGATGTTGTCCGGCAACGAGCACGAGGTGCTGACCGCCATCGCCGTGCTCGAAGGCGAGCGCTGCGAGTCGCGGGTGGTGCGCAGTCGGGTGCGCTTTCGCCCGATCAGCCGCGATGAGGCCGCCGCCTACTGGGTCAGCGGCGAACCGCGCGACAAGGCCGGCGGCTACGGCATTCAGGGCCTCGGCGCGGTGTTTGTCGCCGGACTCGATGGCAGCTATTCGGCCGTGGTCGGCCTGCCGCTGTGCGAAACCTGCGAGGTGTTGGGGCATTTCGGCATACCCTGTTGGCAAAACCTGAACACGCCCTGAGCGTCGTACAAATCCAGATGCGGCCACTACCGTGAACATGCCTGAACGAGATCCTGCCATGAGTGAAGAGATTCTGATCAACATCACGCCGATGGAGTCGCGCGTGGCAGTGGTCGAAAACGGTGTGCTGCAAGAAGTCCACGTCGAGCGCACGCAAAAACGCGGAATCGTCGGCAACATTTATAAAGGCAAGATCGTCCGGGTACTGCCAGGCATGCAGGCAGCGTTCGTCGACATCGGCCTGGACCGCGCCGCGTTTATTCACGCCGCTGAGATTTCCTTGCGTGAAGGGCCAGCGGTGGAAAGCATCAGCTCGCTGGTGCACGAGGGCCAGAGCCTGGTGGTGCAAGTCACCAAGGATCCGATCGGCTCCAAAGGTGCGCGCCTGACGACGCAGCTGTCGATTCCCTCGCGCTATCTGGTGTACATGCCGCGCACCGCGCACGTCGGCATTTCGCTGAAGATCGAAGACGAAGCCGAGCGCGAACGCCTCAAGCAGGTGGTCAGTGATTGTGTCGCCAAAGAAGGCATCAAGGAGGCCGGCGGCTTCATTCTGCGCACCGCCGCCGAGGGCGCGGGCGCTGACGAGATCCTCATGGACATCCGCTACCTGCGCCGCCTGTGGGATCAGATCAACGAACAGATCAAGACCATCGCCGCGCCGAGCGTGATTTACGAAGACCTCGGCCTGGCCCTGCGTACCCTGCGCGACCTGGTCAATCCGAAAATCGAGAAAATCCGCATCGATTCCCGGGAAACCTTCCAGAAAACCACACAATTCGTCGCCGAACTGATGCCGGAAATCGCCGATCGTCTGGAACACTACCCGGGCGAACGGCCAATCTTCGACCTGTATGGCGTCGAAGACGAAATCCAGCGCGCGCTGGAACGCAAGGTACCGCTGAAATCCGGCGGCTATCTGGTGATCGACCCGGCGGAAGCCATGACCACCATCGATGTGAACACGGGCGCCTTCGTCGGCCATCGCAATCTCGAAGAAACCATTTTCAAGACCAACCTCGAAGCGGCCACGGCGATCGCCCGGCAGATGCGCCTGCGCAATCTGGGCGGGATCATCATCATCGACTTCATCGACATGGAAGACGAAGAACACCAGCGGCAAGTGTTGCGCACCTTGGAAAAACAGCTTGAGCGTGATCACGCCAAGACCAACATCATCGGCATCACCGAGTTGGGCCTGGTACAAATGACCCGCAAACGCACCCGCGAAAGCCTCGAACAAGTGCTGTGCGAACCGTGCAGCAGTTGCCAGGGACGGGGCAAATTGAAGACCGCCGAAACCATCTGTTACGAGATCTTCCGCGAGATTCTTCGCGAGGCGCGGGCCTATCAGGCCGAGGGTTATCGGGTGCTGGCCAACCAGAAAGTGGTCGATCGCCTGCTCGACGAAGAGTCCGGTAACGTCGCCGAGCTTGAAGGCTTCATCGGTCGCACCATACGCTTCCAGGTAGAAACCATGTATTCCCAGGAACAATATGACGTGGTGCTGCTCTGAAGCCCTGCGTCACCTTTCATTCAACGCGGCTGGCCTCAGCTTTTCGCAGTATTTTTGCCATGGGAGCCAACTGACATGGAGCGTCTGACACGCATTTTGGCCGCACTCACCCGTTGGGGGCTGGGCCTGTGCGCGTTGGTTCTGGTGTTGATGGCCTTGTACGTCAGTCTGGGCCGCGAGCTGACCCCACTGGTGGCCGAATACCGCGCCGATCTTGAAGACAAGGCCAGCGCCGCCCTCGGTATGCCGTTGCAGATTGGCGAGCTGGAAGGCAACTGGAGCGGTTTCGCGCCGATCCTGCTGGCCCATGACGTGATGGTCGGCGACGGCGCCAACGCGTTGCGGCTGGACCGCGTGCGGGTGGTGCCGGACCTGTGGGCCAGTGTGCTGGCCCGCGAAGTACGCCTCGCGCATATCGAACTCAACGGCCTGAAGATCAGCCTCAAGGAAGCCGAAGACGGTAGCTGGGCACTGGAAGGCCTGCCGGTGCAGAAGGATCAGCCGTTCGATCCGGTCCAGTTGTTCCAGCGTTCGCAGATGATCAGACAATTGTCGGTGCTCGACAGCCAGGTCACTTTGCAACCGCTCGATCACCCGCCAATGACGCTGACTTATGTCGGGCTGAATCTGCACACCGGCGCCAGCCGCCAACGTCTCGATGCCCGTTTGACCCTGCCTGACGGCCAGCCTGTCGCGCTGAACCTGCGCACGCGAATTCGTCCCGATCAATGGCAGAACAGCGCCATCGAGGCATACGCCAGCCTGCCGCAGAGCGATTGGTCGAAGTGGTTGCCCGAGCGTCTGACACAGCAGTGGAATTTTTCCCGGATCAAGGCCGGCGGTGAGTTGTGGGTAAATTGGGCCGAAGGCGCCCTGCAAAGCGCTGCGCTACGCCTGAATGCACCGCAAGTCACCGGTGCCTACGCCGAGCGCAAACCGATCCAGATCGACAATCTGGCGCTGAATGCGTATTACCAGAACAGCCCCAAAGGCGCGACGATCACCCTCGACTCGCTGGCGATGAGCTTCGGTGAAACCCGCTGGGAGTCCCGCGTTCAGGTACAACAGACCCGGGCGAGCGACACGGTTGAAGAGCTTTGGCATTTGCAGGCCGACCGCCTCGACCTGACGCCGATCACGCCGCTGCTCAATGCGCTGGGACCGTTGCCACAGGGTGTCGCCACGGCGGTTGAGCGCTTGAAGGTGACCGGCGGCTTGCGCAATGTCCTGCTGGATTTTCGCCCGAACGCCACCGACGGCAACAAATTCGGCTTTGCCGCCAACCTGGATAACGTCGGTTTCGACGCCTACCACGGTGCGCCAGCGGCGCGAAATGTCAGCGGCAGCCTCGCCGGCAATCTCGACGGCGGCGAGCTGCGCCTGGACAGCAAGGATTTTGTCCTGCACCTCGACCCGATTTTCGCCAAGCCGTGGCAATACCTGCAGGCCAATGCGCGGCTGACCTGGAAGCTCGACAAGGACGGTTTTACCCTGATCGCGCCCTACCTGAAAGTGCTGGGCGAGGAGGGCAAGATTGCCGGCGACTTCCTGATTCGCCTGCACTTCGACCATAGCCAGGAAGACTACATGGACTTGCGCGTCGGCCTGGTCGAGGGAGACGGTCGCTACACGGCCAAATACCTGCCCGCCGTGTTGAGCCCGGCGCTGGATCAATGGCTGCGCACGGCGATTCTCAAGGGCGCGGTGGATCAGGGTTTCTTCCAGTATCAGGGATCACTGAGCAAGAATGCCGGTGAGGCCGACCGCAGCATCAGCCTGTTTTTCAAGGTGCATGACGCCGAGCTGGCGTTTCAGCCGGGCTGGCCGCACGTGAGCAAGGTCAGCGGTGACGTGTTCATTGAAGACAGCGGCGTGCGCATCTGGGCCCGCAAGGGCCAGTTGCTCGATACGCAAGTCAGCGATGTCTTCGTCAATATTCCCCACGTACCCGCCGGGCAGAACACGCACCTGCTGCTCGATGGCGCATTCGCCGGTGGTCTGGGCGACGGTTTGAAAATTCTTCAGGAAGCGCCGATCGGTACGGCCGAAACCTTTGCCGGCTGGGAAGGCGCCGGTGATCTGAGCGGCAAGCTCAAACTGGACGTTCCGCTGGCCAAGGGCGATCAGCCGAAAATTCTCGTCGACTTCAAGACCGCCAACGCACGACTGAAGCTGGCCGAGCCGACGCTGGAGCTGACCCAGCTCAAGGGCGATTTTCGCTTCGACAGCGCCAAAGGCTTGAGCGGGCAGAACATCACTGCGCGGGCTTTCGACAAGCCGGTGAGCGCGCAGATTTTTGCCGACGGCAGCCCCAACAAGCTCAGGACCCGCGTCGCAGCGTCGGGGCAGGTTGAAGTCAAGAAACTCACCGACTGGCTTGGCGTGACGCAGCCGTTGCCGGTGTCCGGGACGATTCCATATCAGTTGCAATTGACCCTCGACGACGCCGACAGCCAGTTGATGGTCAATTCCAGCCTCAAGGGCGTGGCGGTGGATCTGCCGGCGCCGTTCGGCATGGCCGCCGATGTCGGGCGCGACACCGTGTTCCGCATGACCTTGCAGGGCCAGGAGCGGCGTTATTGGGTCAGCTACGATCAACTCGCCAGTTTCACCTTCGCCGCGCCGCCGGCCAGTTTTGCCGACGGTCGGGGCGAGTTGTTTCTTGGTGCTGGCGAGGCGCTGCTGCCGGGATCCAGAGGCCTGCGCATACGTGGCGTGCTGTCGGAGCTGGACGTCGCACCGTGGCAGGACGTGCTGAATAAATACGCCGGACAGGATGTCGGTGGCAGCGCCAACAAGCTACTCAGCAGTGCGGACTTCAAGGTTGGCAAGCTGACCGCGTTCGGCACCACGCTGGATCAGGCTTCGGTGCAGCTCAATCGCAAGCCGGCAGCCTGGAATCTGGCGCTCGACAGCCAGCAAGCCAAAGGCACGGCCAGCCTGCCGGACGCCAAGAGCGTGCCGATTGCAGTGACTCTGCAATACGTCAAGCTGCCCGCCCCCGACCCGGCGGTGCAGGCCGACGAAAACGCGCCTGACCCGCTGGCCTCGGTCGATCCGACGAAAATTCCGGCACTGGATATTACCCTCAACCAACTGTTCCTCGGCCCGGATCTGGTCGGTGGCTGGTCACTGAAAGTGCGGCCGACCGCCAAAGGCATCGCCCTGAACAACCTCGACATGGGTCTCAAAGGCATCCTGTTGCAAGGCAATGGCGGCTGGGAAGGCGCGCCGGGATCGACCAGCAGTTGGTACAAGGGCCGCATCGGCGGCAAGAACCTCGCCGATGTGCTCAAGGGCTGGGGTTTCGCACCGAGCGTGACCAGCGAAGAATTCCACATGGACGTCGATGGCCGCTGGCCGGGCTCGCCGGCGTGGCTGGCGACCAAGCGCTTCTCCGGCACTCTGGATGCCTCGCTGAACAAGGGCCAGTTCGTTGAAGTGGAGGGCGGCGCTCAGGCGCTGCGGGTGTTCGGCCTGCTCAACTTCAATTCGATCGGCCGGCGTCTGCGCCTGGACTTCTCCGACCTGTTCGGCAAGGGCTTGAGCTATGACCGGGTCAAAGGTCTGCTGGTGGCGAACAACGGCGTCTATGTGACGCGAGAACCGATTCGCCTTACCGGGCCTTCGAGCAACCTTGAGCTGGACGGTACGCTGGATCTGGTGGGTGACAAGGTGGATGCGAAATTGCTGGTGACGTTGCCGGTGACCAATAACCTGCCGATCGCCGCGCTGATCGTCGGCGCACCGGCGGTCGGCGGTGCGTTGTTCCTGATCGACAAGCTGATCGGTGACCGCGTGGCACGCTTCGCCAGTGTGAAGTACACCGTCAAAGGCCCATGGAAAGAGCCGAAAATCACCTTCGACAAGCCTTTTTGAACGGCCCGGCCTTGAAGCGATGGAGTAGCATGGCCACCTACCTCTTTGGGAGTTCGCCATGTCTTTAGCGGTGATTCAAATGGTCAGCCAGAGTGACGTGCTGGCCAATCTGGCTCAGGCCCGGCGCCTGCTTGAACAGGCGGCCGCTGGCGGGGCGAAGCTCGCGGTACTGCCGGAAAACTTCGCCGCCATGGGTCGTCGCGACGTCGCCGATATCGGCCGCGCCGAAGCTTTGGGCGAAGGGCCGATCCTGCCATGGTTGAAACAGACCGCCCGCGACCTCACGTTATGGATAGTCGCCGGCACATTGCCTTTGCCGCCGCTGGGGCAACCCACGGCCAAGGCCAACGCCTGCTCGCTGTTGATCAACGAACACGGCGAGATCGTCGCGCGCTATGACAAGCTGCATCTGTTCGATGTCGACGTGGCGGACAATCGCGGTCGTTACCGCGAGTCCGATGACTATGCTTATGGCAGCAATGTAGTGGTGGCGGACACGCCGGTGGGTCGCGTCGGACTGAGCGTGTGTTACGACTTGCGCTTCCCGGAGCTGTACAGCGAATTGCGTGCTGCCGGTGCCGAATTGATTACCGCACCGTCGGCGTTTACTGCCGTGACCGGCGCCGCGCATTGGGATGTGCTGATTCGCGCGCGTGCCATCGAGACTCAATGTTATGTGCTGGCGGCCGCACAGGGCGGAACCCACCCGGGACCGCGCGAAACCTTCGGCCATGCGGCAATTGTCGACCCGTGGGGGCGCGTACTGGCCCAACAGGATCAAGGCGAAGCGGTGTTGTTGGCCGCTCGCGACAGCGATGAACAGGCGTCCATTCGGGCGCGCATGCCGGTGACGCGTCATCGGCGGTTTTTCTCGCAGGGCGCACAGCGGCCTGCTTCAGAACACGAATTTAAGGCGTAAACCTATGAGCGAGTTGTTGTCCTCAGTCAGTGATCATCTATTGGCGCCCGGTGGCGTGACGATCGAGAGCCTGCAAGGTGTGCTCGGCGATCTCGCCGGCCCTGGCATCGATGCCGCCGATCTGTATTTCCAGGGCCAGATTTCCGAATCGTGGTCGCTGGAAGACGGCATCGTCAAGGAAGGCAGCTTCAACCTCGACCAGGGCGTTGGCGTGCGCGCGCAGTCCGGTGAAAAAACCGGTTTTGCCTACAGCAACGCGATCACCCTCGAAGCCCTCGGCGCTGCGGCCCGTGCGGCGCGCTCGATCTCCCGCGCCGGGCAGAACGGCACCGTGCAGGCGTTCAGCACCCAGGACGTCGCCCAACTGTATGCGCCGGACAACCCGCTGGAAGTGCTGAGCCGCGCCGAAAAAGTCGAATTGCTCAAGCGCATCGACGTCGCCACGCGCGCGCTCGACCCGCGCATTCAGCAGGTCAGCGTGAGCATGGCCGGTGTCTGGGAACGGATTCTGGTCGCGTCCACCGACGGTGGCCTGGCCGCCGATGTGCGGCCGCTGGTGCGTTTCAACGTCAGTGTCATCGTCGAGCAGAACGGCCGTCGCGAGCGTGGCGGACATGGCGGCGGCGGACGTACCGATTACCGTTATTTCCTCGCCGAAGATCGCGCGATGGGCTATGCCCGGGAAGCGTTGCGTCAGGCGCTGGTCAATCTGGAAGCGATCCCGGCGCCGGCCGGTACGCTGCCGGTGGTACTGGGTTCCGGCTGGTCCGGCGTGCTGCTGCACGAAGCGGTCGGTCACGGTCTGGAAGGCGATTTCAACCGCAAGGGCAGCTCCGCCTACAGCGGGCGCATGGGCGAAATGGTTGCCTCGAAACTCTGCACCATCGTCGATGACGGCACGTTGAGCGGGCGTCGCGGTTCGCTAAGTGTCGATGACGAAGGCACCCCGACCGAGTGCACCACGCTGATCGAAAACGGTGTGCTCAAGGGCTACATGCAGGACAAGCTCAATGCCCGTCTGATGGGGGTGGCGCGCACCGGTAACGGTCGCCGCGAATCCTACGCGCACCTGCCGATGCCACGGATGACCAACACTTACATGCTCGGCGGCGAAAGCGATCCGGCGGAAATCATTGCTTCGGTGAAGAAAGGCATCTACTGCGCCAACCTTGGCGGCGGTCAGGTCGACATCACCAGCGGCAAGTTCGTGTTCTCCACCAGCGAGGCCTACCTGATCGAGGACGGCAAAATCACCGCGCCGGTCAAAGGCGCGACGTTGATCGGCAACGGCCCCGAGGCGATGAGCCGGGTGTCGATGGTCGGTAACGATCTGGCGCTGGACAGCGGTGTGGGCACGTGCGGCAAGGATGGGCAGTCGGTGCCGGTGGGTGTCGGTCAGCCAACGCTGAAAATCGATGCGATCACCGTGGGTGGCACGGGCGCATAAGAGGACGTGGAGCTTCGGGTGGCGCGCAGGGCGGCCACCCGGTGGCGAATATCAACGCAGGCCGCGTTGTGTATCGTCCAGCTCACGGATGTATTTGAAGATCTTGCGGCTGGAAGCAGGAGGTTTGTTTTGCGCAACCTCGTGCTGGGCCTGACGGATCAAGGAGCGTAGCTGTTGGCGGTCGGCGTCCGGATACTCGACGACGAACTTCTCCAGCACGGCGTCATCGCCCGCGATCAGGCGGTCACGCCAGCGTTCCAGATTATGGAAACGCTCGTTGTACTGGCGAGTGGAGGCATCGAGTTGATCGAGCAACGTCAGAATCGCGTCCGTGTCCTGGTCGCGCATCAGTTTGCCGATGAATTGCAGGTGCCGTTTACGCGCGATGTTCGCGGTGTGCTTGGGCGCATCGGCCAATGCCCGGCGCAAGGCGTCGGTCAACGGCAGTTTTGCCTGCAAGTCGGGCTTGAGTGTGGTCAGGCGCTCGCCAAGGTCAACCAGAGCATGCAGCTCGCGTTTGACCTGAGATTTGCTTTTTTCTCCCGTATCGAGGGAGTCGTCGTAAGAATCAACCATGGTGGCAGTCCGCAAAGAAACGCCGCCATGATAACCAGTCGGGGGCCGCTTGTCCGGCCCGGTCGCTCGATGACCCCAGCCGAAAGCAGAATTTGAGTGGAGATGAGCATGAGTGCAGTTCAAAGCGTCGGCCCGCAGGCATTGCCGGCACTGCAGGAACAGGTTGAGCAGATCATCGCTGAAGCCAGGCGCCAAGGCGCCAGCGCCTGTGAGGTTGCGGTGTCGCTGGAGCAGGGGCTGTCGACTTCGGTGCGTCAGCGCGAGGTCGAAACCGTCGAATTCAACCGCGATCAGGGCTTTGGCATCACCTTGTACGTTGGCCAGCGCAAAGGCTCGGCCAGCACCTCGGCCACCGGGCCAGAGGCGATTCGTGAAACGGTCGCGGCGGCACTGGCGATCGCCAAGCACACCTCCGAGGACGAAGCGTCAGGTCTTGCCGATGCGGCATTGATGGCCAAAGACATCAAGGATTTCGACCTGTTCCACGAATGGGATATCACCCCGGAGCAAGCCATCGAGAAGGCCTTGCTCTGCGAGGCGGCGGCTTTTGATGCCGATGCGCGGATCAAGAACGCCGACGGCACCACGCTCAGCACCCATCAGGGTTGCCGTGTTTATGGCAACAGCCACGGTTTCATCGGTGGTTACGCATCGACGCGGCACAGCCTCAGTTGCGTGATGATCGCCGAAGCCGACGGCCAGATGCAGCGGGATTACTGGTACGACGTCAGCCGTCAGGGCAGCTTGCTCGCCGATCCGGTGAGCATCGGCCAGCGTGCCGCGCAGCGGGCGGCGAGCCGTCTGGGCGCGCGCCCGGTGCCGACATGCGAAGTGCCAGTGCTGTTTTCCGCTGAACTGGCGGGCGGTTTGTTCGGCAGCTTCCTGTCGGCAGTATCGGGCGGCAGCCTGTATCGCAAGTCTTCATTCCTGGAAGGCACGCTGGGGCAGAAGCTGTTCCCGGAATGGCTGACCATCGACGAGCGTCCGCACCTGATGCGCGCCATGGGCAGCGCTTCCTATGACGGCGACGGCCTGGCGACCTATGCCAAACCGTTCGTCGAAAAAGGCGAGTTGGTGTCTTACATCCTGGGTACGTACTCCGGACGCAAACTGGGCATGCCGAGCACCGCCAACGCGGGCGGCGTGCACAACCTGTTCGTCACCCATGGCGATGAAGATCAGGCAGCGCTGTTGAAACGTATGGGCCGTGGACTGTTGGTCACCGAGTTGATGGGGCATGGCCTGAACATGGTCACCGGCGACTATTCGCGCGGGGCGGCGGGTTTCTGGGTCGAAAACGGCGAAATCCAGTTCGCGGTGCAGGAAGTGACCATCGCCGGCAACATGCGCGACATGTTCAAGCAGATTGTCGCGGTGGGGAATGATCTGGAACTGCGCAGCAACATCCGCACCGGTTCGGTGTTGATCGAGCGGATGACTGTCGCGGGCAGTTAAGCCCGGCCGTTACACAAATAAGGCGCGCCACCTCAACGGGTGGTGCGCCTTTTTTTATGCTTGCACAAATCTCCTGTGGGAGCGGGCTTGCTCGCGAATGCGGTCTTTTAGTCACAACATCTCTGGCTGACACACCGCATTCGCGAGCAAGCCCGCTCCCACAAGGTTGCGTGCATGCAGGCTTGTTTTGGTTCTCATTATCATCTAATAATGAATCTCATCTCCGCACGAGTCCCGGATCATGAGTTCTGCCTTGCACGAGCAGCCCTACCTCGAAAGCTGGCGCTGGATGAGTCGCCAGATCCGTTGCGCACTGAATCCTGACGAGCCACGCCTGATCGAACACTACCTTGCCGAAGGGCGCTATTTGTCTTGTTGCACGGCAACCTCGCCCTGGACCGTCGCCGAAACTTCTTTCCGTCTGTTGCTCGATACCGCCACTGATATGGCCTTGCCGTGGCACTGGCGCAGCCTCTGCCTCGATCAGGCCTGGCGGCCGTTGCGCGACATGGAGCGCCTGGCGCTTTGCCAATGCCGCCTCCAGCGCTGGCAACGCTACACCTGGCAACTCGCAACATGTGAGTTGCAACCCTCGATCCCTCTTACTGAACTGCTGCAAGGACACTCGCATGACCAAGACACGTATTGAGCGCGACAGCATGGGCGAACTGCAGGTGCCGGTCGACGCGCTCTACGGCGCGCAAACCCAGCGCGCGGTGAATAACTTCCCGATCAGCGGCAAGCCGATGCCGCGCCAGTTCGTCCGCGCACTGATTCTGGCCAAAGCCGCTGCCGCTCGCGCAAACGTCGAGTTGAACCAGATCAGCGCGGCGCAAGGCAAAGCCATCAGCGATGCCGCGCAAGGGCTGCTCGCAGGCAATTTCATGCAGCATTTCCCGGTGGATATTTTCCAGACCGGTTCCGGCACCAGCTCGAACATGAACGCCAATGAAGTGATCGCCACGCTGGCCAGCCGTCTGCTTGGCGAGTCGATCAATGCCAACGACCATGTCAACTGCGGCCAGAGCAGCAACGACATCATCCCGACCACCATCCATGTCAGCGCCGCGCTGGCCTTGCATGAACAATTACTGCCGGCGCTGCTGCATCTGGTGCAAGTCATCGAGCACAAGGCCGGGCAAGTGCATCACCACGTCAAGACCGGGCGTACGCATCTGATGGACGCGATGCCCGTGCGCATGAGTCAGGTGCTTAATGGCTGGGCGCAGCAGCTCAAGGCCAACATCGGTCATTTGCAGGATTTGCTCCCCAGCCTGCAATCGCTGGCGCAGGGCGGCACGGCGGTCGGCACCGGGATCAATGCGCACCCTGAATTCGCGGCGCGTTTCAGCCGGCATTTGAGCCAACTGACCGACGTGCAATTCACCCCGGGCAAGGATCTGTTCGCGCTGATCGGCTCGCAGGACACCGCCGTCGCCGTTTCCGGTCAGCTCAAGGCCTGCGCCGTGACGCTGATGAAGATCGCCAACGACCTGCGCTGGATGAACTCCGGCCCGCTCGCCGGTCTCGGCGAAATCGAACTCGAAGCCCTGCAGCCCGGCTCGTCGATCATGCCGGGCAAGGTCAATCCGGTGATACCGGAAGCCACGGCCATGGTCGCCGCGCAGGTGATCGGCAACGATTCGGTGATCACCGTCGCCGGTCAGTCGGGCAACTTCGAACTCAATGTGATGCTGCCGATCATTGCCGACAACCTGCTGAGCAGCATCGAGCTGCTGGCCAATGCCAGTCGGCTGCTCGGTGACAAGGCCATCGCCAGCTTCAAAGTCAACGAGGCGCGCCTCAAGGAAGCTCTGTCGCGTAACCCGATTCTGGTGACTGCGCTCAATCCGATCATCGGCTACCAGAAAGCCGCGGAAATCGCCAAGCAGGCCTACAAGGAAGGTCGCGCGGTGATCGACGTCGCGCTGGAACACACCGACCTGTCACGCCGCGAGCTGGAAGAGTTGCTCAACCCCGAGAAACTCACCGCCGGCGGCGTGTAAATCCCGCAACCGCTTTGGAGGTTCATCATGGAGCACTGGAAACGCACGATCGAACGGGCCAATCGCTGCTTCATGCTGGGCGAGCTGATCGATGCCCGTGAGGCTTACCTGCAAGCCCTGGCCCTGGCGCAAGTGTTGTTCGAACGCTGGGCGGACGCCGACGAAGCGGTGGCGGCCTGCGTCGTCTCTCATCACAACCTCGCCGATTTGCACCTGCGCCTGAATCAACCGGAGGAGAGCGCCGAGTATCTGTGCGCCATCCACCAACGGTTATTGCAGACCATGCAGGACGAACGCTTGCGCCCGGCCCTGCGTGAAGCGGCGTTGCGCCAGAGCAGCAAGACCTACGTCGAACTGCTGAATTTCATCAGCGAGTACGGCGAATACCCGCGCACCCAGCGTTTGCTGCACCCGGACACCGGCAATGCACGTCGCGCCTCAGCCCCTCATCACCATGGAGTCCATTGAAATGGCTTTTACCTTGCCTGCCTTGCCTTACGCCTACGATGCCCTCGAACCGCACATCGATGCGCAAACCATGGAGATCCACTACGCCAAGCATCACCAGACCTACATCAACAACCTTAACGCCGCGGTGGAAGGCACCGAGTTTGCCGAGTGGCCAGTGGAAAAACTTGTCGCCAGTGTGCAGCAGTTGCCGGAAAAGCTTCGCGCAGCGGTGATCAATCAGGGCGGCGGCCATGCCAACCATTCGCTGTTCTGGGAAGTGATGGTGCCCAACGGCGGTGGCGAGCCCGACGGTGCTTTGGCCAAAGCCATTGATGAACAACTGGGCGGACTCGACCGTTTCAAGGAAGCGTTCACCAAAGTCGCGTTGACCCGTTTCGGCAGCGGCTGGGCCTGGCTCAGCGTGACCCCGGAGAAAAAGCTGATCGTGGAAAGCAGCGGCAATCAGGACAGTCCATTGATGAACGGCAACACGCCGATTCTCGGTCTCGATGTCTGGGAACACGCTTATTACCTGCGCTACCAGAATCGCCGTCCGGAATACATCAATGCGTTTTACAACGTGATCAATTGGCCTGAAGTCGCTGCGCGCTACCAGGCCGCACTGGTCTGAGTTTCCGATAACAACAATTCAAGGCTGACTATGGGCACTGAGACACTGGCGATCACAAGTGGGCGTATGTTTCGTTACGCCGTGGGATCGCTGTTGCTGTTGGCGGGCATGACCCTGCTGGTCGCGCACGGGCTGCAATGGCTGGATCTTGCGCCGAGACTGTCCAGAGCCTTGCAGGGTGGTGCGATCTGCGCTCTCGGCACGGCGCTCGGGGCGGTCCCGGTGCTGGTGATCCGGCGCATGCCGCAAGCACTCAGCGACACCTTGCTGGGGTTCGGTGCCGGGGTCATGCTGGCGGCGACAGCATTCTCGCTGATCGTGCCGGGCATCGCCGCTGCTGAAAGTCTGGGCCTGACTCCGTGGACGGCCAGCGGACTGATCTGTTTCGGCATCCTGCTGGGCGCGCTCGGTCTGTACCTGGTTGATCGCAGACTGTCGGGGGCTTCGCCGCAAATGCTCATCGGCACGCTGGAGCATCCGGTGATTCCACCGCGGATCTGGCTGTTCGTGTTCGCCATCATCGCGCACAACATTCCGGAAGGCATGGCGGTCGGTGTGTCTGCTGGCGGCGGTATGCCGGAAGCGGACAGCCTGGCGATGGGTATCGCCTTGCAGGATGTGCCGGAGGGGTTGGTGATTGCGTTGGTGCTGGCCGGGGCGGGGATGTCGCGTGTCAGGGCATTCCTGATCGGCGCGGCGTCAGGTCTGGTCGAACCGGTGTTCGCAGTGTTGTGTGCCTGGCTGGTGAGTCTGGCGCAAGTGCTGTTGCCGCTGGGATTGGCACTGGCGGCGGGGGCGATGTTGCTGGTGGTCACTCACGAAGTGATCCCGGAGTCGCGCCGTCATGGTCATGACAAGCTGGCGAGTCTCGGTTTGTTGATCGGGTTTTGTCTGATGATGGTCATGGATACGGCGTTGGGTTGAGCTGTGGTGTGGGAGCTTGCTCCCGCCGGGCTGCGAAGCGGCCCCGCTGGATTTTTTCCAGCTGCACCGCACTGACGACTGCTGCGCAGCCGAGCGGGAGCAAGCTCCCTCGCCACAGGGTCACTCGCCTTCATCGAAGTAGTTGTTGATCAGTTCTACCAGGGCGTCCATGGCTTCCTGGGCTTGCTCGCCCTCGGTGCTCAAATGGATTTTGGTGCCCTTGCCCGCCGCCAGCATCATCATTGCCATAATGCTTTTACCGTCCACTGTGCTCTCGGGCGTGCGGCCCACTCTTATCGTCGTGTCCGGAAATTTGCCGGCAACGCCGACGAACTTGGCCGACGCTCGGGCGTGCAGCCCCAATTTATTGATGATTTCGATTTCACGAGCAGGCATCGCGGTGTGAATCCTTTAGGTGAGGTCGCGGTGGCGAACCTGGACGTTCTTCAAGGTTTTTTGCAGGGCCTGACCCAGGCGTTCGGTCAGGTAGACAGAGCGGTGGTGCCCGCCGGTACAGCCAATGGCAACGGTGACGTAGGCGCGATTGCTCGCGGCGAAGCGCGGCAGCCACTTGTGCAGGTAGGCGAAGATGTCCTGATACATTTCTTCGACATCCGGCTGTTCCGCCAGATACTCGGCCACCGGCGCGTCGAGACCGGACTGCTCGCGCAGCTCCGGTTTCCAGTACGGGTTGGGCAGGCAGCGCACATCAAAGACCAGGTCGGCGTCGACCGGCATGCCGCGCTTGAAGCCAAACGACTCGACCAGAAACGCCGTACCCGGCTCCGGCTGGTTCAGCAGACGCAACTTGATGGTGTCGCGCAACTGATAGAGGTTCAGGTGCGTGGTGTTGATCTTCAGGTCAGCCAGATCGGCAATCGGGCCGAGCAGGGCGCTTTCATCCTTGATCGCCTCGGCCAGCGAACGGTCGGCATTGCTCAGCGGGTGACGACGGCGCGTCTCGGAGAAACGCTTGAGCAGGGTTTCTTCGTCGGCATCCAGATACAGCACATCGCACTGAATGTGCTTGCTCCGGGCATCTTCGAGCAGTTCAGGGAAGCGCGACAGGTGGCTCGGCAGATTGCGCGCATCGATCGACACGGCGACCAGCGGCTGTGCCAGTTCGGTGTGGATCAGCGCGCGTTCGGCCAGTTCCGGCAGCAGGCCAGCCGGCAGGTTATCGATGCAGTAATAGCCGTTGTCCTCAAGGACATTCAGGGCGGTACTTTTACCCGAGCCCGAACGGCCACTGACGATGATCAAACGCATGATTAGTGCCCGTTCTGTTCGTCCAGGACGACTTTGTACAGCGCTTCGCTGCTTGGCGCGCTGCGCAGTCTGTCGCGCACTTCCTTGCGATCGAGCATGCTGGCGATCTGGCGCAGCAATTCCAGGTGTGCATCGGTCGCAGCTTCCGGTACCAGCAACACGAACAGCAGGTCCACCGGGGCGCCATCGATGGCGTCGAAATCAATCGGGGCTTCAAGGTGCATCAGCGCGCTGATCGGCGACTGGCAACCCTTGAGGCGGCAGTGGGGAATGGCGATGCCGTTGCCAAAACCGGTGGAACCGAGTTTTTCACGGGCAACCAGGGCCTCGAAGACATCCTGCATCGCCAAATCCGGCACTTCGCGGTGGATCAGGTTGGCAATCTGTTCGAGGGCTTTTTTCTTGCTGCCGCCCGGCGCGTTCACTTGGGAACGGCCGGGGGTCAGGATGGTTTCAAGTCGGATCATGGGATAGGGGGGTTAACGACCGGTCGCGCCCTGGAGGAGGCTTTGGGTCTTTTCCTTATGCTTTTTGAGTTGGCGATCCAGCTTGTCGGTGAGCAGGTCAATGGCGGCATACATGTCGTCATGCTCGGCATTGGCAACTACTTCTCCGCCGGGAATATGCAGCGTGGCTTCGATTTTCTGCTTGAGCTTCTCGACATTCAATATGACTTGCACGTTGGTGATCTTGTCGAAATGCCGCTCCAGTCGGTCGAGTTTTTCGCCGATGTAGGTGCGCAGAGGTTCGGTCACTTCCAGTTGGTGTCCACTGATGTTGACTTGCATACAGCTTCTCCTTCGTTGCCAGTGCATAAAGCGGCAGGCCGAAAAGCCTGCCACTGGAACGCTGTAACGTGGCTTACATCAACCGTTTGCGCTCGCTCGAAGGCGCGATCCCGAGGGATTCGCGGTACTTGGCGACCGTGCGGCGAGCCACCTGAATGCCTTGTGCCTCCAGTAAACCAGCGATCTTGCTGTCGCTCAACGGCTTTTTCTGATTTTCCGCGGCAACCAGTTTTTTAATGATCGCGCGGATCGCCGTGGACGAGCATTCGCCGCCTTCGGAGGTGCTGACGTGGCTGGAGAAAAAGTATTTCAGTTCATAAATACCGCGTGGGGTATGCATGAATTTCTGCGTGGTCACCCGGGAAATCGTCGATTCATGCATGCCTACGGCTTCGGCGATGTCATGCAGGACCAGCGGCTTCATCGCTTCGTCGCCATATTCCAGGAAGCCGCGTTGGTGCTCGACAATCTGCGTGGCCACTTTCATCAGGGTTTCGTTGCGGCTTTGCAGGCTCTTGATGAACCAGCGCGCTTCCTGCAACTGATTGCGCATGAAGGTGTTGTCGGCGCTGGTGTCGGCGCGCTTGACGAAGCCGGCGTACTGGGCGTTGACGCGCAGACGCGGTACGGATTCCTGATTCAGCTCGACCAGCCAGCGTTCGTTGTCCTTGCGCACGATAACATCGGGGATGACGTACTCGGCTTCGGTGGACTCGATCTGCGAGCCCGGACGCGGATTAAGGCTCTGAACCAGTTCGATGACCTGGCGCAGCTCATCTTCCTTGAGCTTCATGCGGCGCATCAACTGGCTGTAATCGCGGCTGCCCAGCAGGTCGATGTAATCGGCGACCAGACGTTTGGCCTCGGCCAGCCACGGCGTCCGGGCCGGCAACTGACGCAGTTGCAGCAGCAGGCACTCGCTGAGGTTGCGGGCGCCGATGCCGGCGGGTTCGAACTGCTGGATGCGATGCAGGACGGCTTCGATTTCGTCCAGCTCGATGTCCAGTTCCGGATCGAATGCTTCAAGGATCTCGTCGAGGGTTTCGTCGAGATAGCCCTGATTGTTGATGCAATCGATCAGTGTCACGGCGATCAGCCGGTCGGTGTCGGACATCGGCGCGAGATTCAGTTGCCACAGCAGATGGCTTTGCAGGCTTTCGCCAACGGATGTGCGGGTGGTGAAATCCCACTCGTCGTCATCGCTGCTGGGCAGGCTGCTGGCGCTGGTCTGGTAGACGTCTTCCCAGGCGGTATCGACCGGAAGTTCGTTAGGGATGCGCTCGTTCCATTCGCCTTCCTCGAGGTTATCCACCGTCGGGGCGGCTTCCTGGTAGGACGGTTCCTGAATTTCGGCGGGCTTTTGTTCGGTGCTGTCGGCCAGCGGGTCGGAATTGTCGAAGTCGTCGCCTTCTTCCTGGCGTTCGAGCATCGGATTGGATTCCAGGGCCTCCTGGATTTCCTGTTGCAGATCCAGGGTGGACAATTGGAGCAGGCGGATGGCCTGTTGCAGCTGCGGTGTCATCGTCAGCTGCTGGCCCATTCTCAAGACTAGCGATGGTTTCATGGCAGGGGCTTAACACCTTATTCGCCGGCGCTATGCGCCATCCACTACAGGGCGCCGAAGCGCCAAACTTAAGCAAATTATATGCCTGAAACTGAAGTGTTTGCCTAGAGCGCTGTAACAATTAAAGCGTATTAAATTCCGGCTCGAATCGATACGGCGCCCGGGCGGCTCACCGGGCACTGTCGCTTACAGGCGGAATTCGTGACCCAGATACACTTCCTTGACCAGATCGTTGGCCAGAATGGTTTGCGCATCGCCTTCAGCGATCAGTTGGCCATCGTTGACGATATAGGCGGTTTCGCAGATATCCAGGGTCTCACGGACGTTGTGGTCGGTGATCAGAACACCGATGCCCTTGGCCTTGAGATGGTGAATGATTTGCTTGATGTCGCCGACCGAGATCGGGTCGACACCGGCGAACGGTTCGTCGAGCAGGATAAATTTCGGCGCGGTGGCGAGGGCGCGAGCGATTTCCACACGGCGACGCTCACCGCCGGACAGGCTCATGCCGAGGTTGTCGCGAATGTGGCTGATGTGGAATTCCTGCAGCAGGCTTTCCAGCTCCTTGCGACGGCCGGCCTTGTCGAGTTCCTGACGGGTCTCAAGGATCGCCATGATGTTGTCGGCCACCGACAGTTTGCGGAAGATCGACGCTTCTTGCGGCAGATAGCCGATACCGGCCTTGGCGCGACCGTGCATCGGCTGGTGGCTGACGTCCAGATCATCGATCAGCACTCGACCCTGATCGGCCTGCACCAGGCCCACGATCATGTAAAAGCAGGTCGTCTTGCCGGCGCCGTTCGGACCGAGCAGGCCGACGATCTGGCCGCTGTCGATCGACAGGCTGACGTCACGCACGACCTGGCGGCTTTTATAGGCCTTGGCCAGGTGCTGAGCTTTCAGAGTTGCCATTACTGGGTTTTCTCGTCGGTTTTCTTCTTCGGCTGGATCACCATGTCGATGCGCGGACGCGCTTCGGTGACTTTGCTGCCCGTGGCGCGACCGGCGCTGGCGAGTTTCTTCACGGTGTCGTAGACGATTTTCTCGCCTTGGGTGGTGTTGTTGTCTTTGTCGACAACCTTGGCCTTGTCGATCAGCACGACGCGGTTCTGCGCGGCGTGGTACTGGATCGTCACGCCCCAGCCCTGTACGGGCTTGCTGTCGCCAGCGGTCTGCAGTTGTTCGAAGTAGGCCAGGTTGCCGACCGAAGTTACCACATCGATATCGCCGGCCTGGGTGCGGGTGATGGTCACGGTATTGCCTTTGACGATCATCGAACCCTGGGTAATGATCACGTCACCTTTATAGGTGGCAATGCCATTCTTGTCGTCCAGTTGGGCGTCGTCGGCCTGAATGCGGATCGGTTGCTGCTGATCGTTCGGCAGGGACCAGGCGCTCACGCTTCCCAGTGCTGCGCCCAGACTGAGCAAAATAGGGAGGGTTTTAACGAGCCTCATACTGTCCTCTTACGTTCGATTGCAGGTGTATCCTGCTTTCCTTCAGGTACGCTTTCATTCCGACGCCAGTCGATACACCGCCAGCGCCCTCGATTCTAACGGGTTGCGCGGTCTGCGCATATTCTTGCTGCGGGAACACGGTCATGCGGGTGCTGGTGATCAGGGTGCCGCGATTTTTCTCATCGGTACGCTGTACGCGCACCGAGTCGATCAATTCCACTTCGGTACCGCCCGAATTCACTTCGCCGCGCTCACTGGTCACGTGCCATGGGAAGTCGGTGCCGCGATACATGTTCAAGTCCGGTTTGGTGACCAAGGTGACGTCGGTAGCCTTGACGTGCTCGGCCTTGTCGGAGGTCATCTCGTACTGCACTTTGCCGTCCGGCAGATACTGAATGGTGTGCGTGTTGGTCGCGTACCAGTCGATCGGGTTTTCGGCGGTCGACACCGGCGGCTTGTCGAGAAAGCGCTCCGGGCTGATATTCCAATAGCCGACCGCAGCGAAGATCGCAGCGATGCAGCCGAACAGCAGGAAGTTGCGAAACTTTTTGCTAAACATGGCTTGGCTCACAGGTACGCGGCGTTGGCCGCATCGAGGCGGCCCTGGGCGCGCAGGATCAATTCGCAGAACTCGCGGGCGGCACCTTCGCCGCCGCGGGCGCGGGTCACGCCGTGGGCATGTTCGCGGACGAAATCGGCAGCGTTGGCAACGGCCATGCCCAGGCCCACGCGGCGGATCACCGGCAGGTCAGGCAGATCGTCACCGAGGTAGGCGACCTGTTCATAGCTTAGGCCCAGTTGGGCCAGCAGGCCGTCGAGAACGACCAGTTTGTCCTCGCGCCCCTGAAACAGATGAGGAATGCCGAGGTTTTTCGCTCGGCGCTCGACCACCGGGGTTTTGCGACCACTGATGATAGCCGTCTGCACGCCGGCATTCATCAGCATTTTGATGCCCTGGCCGTCGAGGGTGTTGAACGTCTTGAACTCGCTGCCGTCTTCGAGGAAATACAGACGTCCGTCGGTAAGGACGCCATCGACGTCGAAGACTGCCAGTTTGATCGCTTTGCCGCGTTGCAGCAGATCGTTGCTCATTACATGACTCCTGCGCGCAGCAGATCGGAGAGGTTGAAGGCGCCGATCGGGCGGTCCTCCTCGTCGACGACTACCAGGGCGTTGATTCGGTGGTCTTCCATGATTTTCAGGGCTTCGGCGGCGAGCATCTCGGGCCGGGCGGTCTTGCCGTGCGCGGTCATCACCTGATCAATGGTGGCGCTGCGGATATCGATGGCGCGATCCAGGGTGCGACGCAAGTCGCCGTCGGTGAAGATCCCGGCGAGCCTGCCGTCGGCTTCAAGGATGACGGTCATGCCGAGGCCCTTGCGGGTCATCTCCATCAGCGCGTCCTTGAGCAAAGTGCCGCGTTGCACCTGCGGCAGCTCCTGGCCGGCGTGCATGACGTTTTCCACTTTCAGCAGCAGACGACGCCCAAGCGCTCCGCCCGGATGAGAGAAGGCGAAGTCTTCAGCGGTAAAGCCGCGCGCCTCCAGCAGCGCCACCGCCAGGGCGTCGCCCATGACCAGCGCTGCCGTCGTCGACGAGGTCGGCGCCAGGTTCAGCGGGCAGGCTTCGTGCTCGACGTGAACGTTGAGATTGACCTCGGCGGCCTTCGCCAACGGCGACTGCGGGTTACCGGTGAGGCTGATCAACTGGATGCCCAGGCGTTTGATCAGGGGCAGCAAGGTCACGATTTCATTGGTCGAGCCGGAGTTCGACAGGGCCAGGATCACGTCGTCGCGAGTGATCATGCCCATATCGCCGTGGCTGGCTTCGGCCGGGTGCACGAAAAACGCCGGGGTGCCGGTGCTGGCCAGGGTGGCGGCAATCTTGTTGCCGATGTGCCCCGATTTGCCCATGCCGACCACGACCACACGCCCCTTGCTGGCCAGAATCATCTCGCAGGCGCGCACGAAATCGGCGTCGATATGGGGCATCAAGCCTTGAACGGCTTCCACTTCGAGGCGGATGGTGCGTTGTGCCGATTGAATCAGGTCGCGGGTTTTGCTCATGTCAGGAATCGTTTAGCCCGATGAAAAGGCGGCGATTATAGCGGTTTAGTTGCAAAGCCTCACGTAAGTTCGTCGTGCTTTGTCATTACTCGTTACCAAAACCCTCTAAAAGAAGCGGCGACCCTCTCATGTCGCTGATCTGCGAGGGGTTCAGGCTTGGGCGCTTGGCCTTTGCAGTGATATAGTTCGCCGCCAGTTCGGCCTGCCCGGGATGTAGGTGCTTTCCACTGAAAGCCTGGCATCCAAGTGAGAGGCTGCATCGCAAGGAGTTTAGATGAGTGCCGATAACGCCTACGCGGTCGAGCTGAAGGGAGTTTCCTTCAAGCGCGGTGCGCGCAGCATTTTCAATAACGTCGATATTCGCATCCCGCGCGGCAAAGTCACCGGCATCATGGGGCCTTCCGGGTGTGGCAAGACCACGCTGTTGCGCATGATGGGCGCGCAGTTGCGCCCGTCCAGCGGCGAAGTCTGGGTCAACGGCCAGAACCTGCCGACGCTGTCGCGCAGTGATCTGTTCGATGCGCGCAAGCACATGGGCGTGCTGTTTCAGAGTGGCGCGCTGTTTACCGATCTCGATGTCTTCGAGAACGTGGCGTTCCCCCTGCGTGTGCATACCCAACTGCCGGAAGACATGATTCGCGATATCGTTCTGCTCAAATTGCAGGCGGTGGGTTTGCGTGGCGCCATCGATTTGATGCCCGATGAATTGTCCGGCGGTATGAAACGCCGTGTGGCACTGGCGCGTGCCATTGCGCTGGATCCGCAGATTCTCATGTACGACGAGCCCTTTGTCGGCCAGGACCCCATCGCCATGGGCGTGCTGGTGCGCCTGATCCGTCTGCTCAACGATGCGCTGGGGATCACCAGTATCGTGGTCTCCCACGACCTGGCAGAAACCGCGAGTATCGCCGACTACATCTACGTCGTGGGCGACGGCCAGGTGCTGGGGCAGGGCACGCCGGACGAGTTGATGAACTCGCAAGAACCGCGCATTCGTCAGTTTATGACCGGCGACCCTGATGGCCCGGTGCCGTATCACTTTCCAGCGACGGATTACCGCGCAGATCTTCTGGGGAAGCGCTGATGCGCAGAATTTCATTGATAGAACGCGTGCGCCGGTTTGGCGAAGCGGCGATCGACGCCGTTGCGGTGTTTGGTCGTGCGACCTTGTTCCTGTTTCATGCCTTGCTGGGCCGCGGCGGCATCAGCGGCGGTTTTGGCCTGCTGGTCAAACAGCTGCATTCGGTAGGCGTCATGTCGCTGGTGATCATCGTGGTCTCCGGCATCTTTATCGGCATGGTCCTGGCCCTGCAGGGCTTCAGTATTTTGTCGAGTTATGGTTCCGAGCAGGCGGTGGGGCAGATGGTTGCCCTGACGCTGTTGCGCGAGCTGGGTCCGGTGGTCACAGCGTTGCTGTTTGCCGGGCGCGCCGGTTCGGCGCTGACAGCCGAAATTGGCAACATGAAGTCCACCGAGCAGTTGTCCAGCCTGGAGATGATCGGTGTCGATCCGCTCAAGTACATCATCGCCCCGCGGCTGTGGGCTGGTTTCATTTCCCTGCCAGTGCTGGCGATGATCTTCAGTGTGGTGGGCATCTGGGGCGGTTCGTGGGTGGCCGTCGACTGGCTGGGCGTGTATGAAGGCTCCTACTGGGCGAACATGCAGAACAGCGTGAACTTCGTCGACGACGTGCTCAACGGAGTGATCAAAAGCATCGTTTTCGCCTTTGTCGTGACCTGGATCGCCGTATTTCAAGGCTATGACTGTGAGCCCACTTCCGAGGGGATCAGTCGTGCCACTACCAAGACCGTGGTGTTTGCCTCGCTGGCAGTGCTCGGCCTGGACTTTATTCTGACCGCTTTGATGTTTGGAGATTTCTGATGCAAAACCGCACCCTGGAAATCGGTGTCGGCCTGTTCCTGCTGGCAGGGATCCTGGCTTTGCTGCTGCTCGCCTTGCGGGTCAGTGGCCTGTCTGCGACTTCGTCCACCGACACTTATAAACTGTATGCCTATTTCGACAATATCGCCGGTTTGACGGTCAGAGCCAAAGTGACCATGGCCGGTGTAACCATCGGCAAGGTCACGGCAATCGATCTGGATCGCGACAGCTTCACCGGTCGGGTCACGCTGCAAGTGGATAAAAAGGTCGACAACCTGCCGGTTGATTCCACAGCGTCTATCCTGACCGCGGGTCTGCTGGGCGAGAAATACATCGGTATCAGTGTCGGCGGCGAAGACACCCAGTTGAAGGATGGCGGAACCATCCACGACACGCAGTCGTCACTGGTACTGGAAGACCTGATCGGTAAATTCCTGCTCAATACCGTTAGCAAAGACGCCAAATGAGGAGCTTTTGAATGATCTCTATCTTGCGACGTGGCCTGTTGGTGTTGCTCGCGGCACTGCCGTTGATGGCTAACGCTGCGCCGGGACAATCGGCACATGATCTGATTCAGGACACGACGAACCGGATGCTTGCCGACTTGCAGGCCAACAAAGAGAAATACAAGCAGGATCCACAGGATTTCTACACCGCGCTGAACAACATTGTCGGCCCCGTGGTAGATGCCGAAGGCATTTCCAAGAGCATCATGACGGTGAAGTATTCGCGTAAGGCGACGCCCGAGCAGATGCAGCGCTTTCAGGAAAACTTCAAGCGTGGCCTGTTCCAGTTCTACGGGAACGCGCTGCTTGAGTACAACAACCAGGGCATCACCGTCGATCCTGCCAAGGACGAGTCGGGCGATCGCACCAGCGTCAACATGACCGTCAAGGGCAGCAATGGCGCGATCTATCCGGTGCAATACACGCTGGAAAAGATCGGCGGCGAGTGGAAACTGCGCAACGTGATCATCAATGGCATCAACATTGGCAAGCTGTTCCGTGATCAGTTTGCCGACGCGATGCAGCGCAATGGCAACGACCTCGACAAGACGATCAACGGTTGGGCCGGTGAAGTGGCCAAGGCCAAGCAGGAAACCGACAAAGCTGCTGCGAAGCCAGCGCAATGAGTGAGGCGGCAGTGCGTATGAGTGATGTCGACGAGCTTGTGCTCAGTGGCGTGCTGGACTATCGCACCGGGCCGGACCTGAGAAGGGAAGGCCAGGCGCTGATCAAGTCGAGCAAGGCAAGCTCGTTGGTCATCGATTGCTCGGCGGTGAAGAAGTCCAGCAGCGTCGGTTTGTCGTTGCTGCTGTGCTTCATGCGCGATGCGCAGTCGGCCGGCAAGTCCGTCAGCATCCGCGCCATGCCGGAAGACATGCGCGAAATTGCAGAGGTCAGCGAATTGACCGAGCTGTTCGCGACACACTGATCCCGCATCCGCAACAAAAGCCCCCCGTCAGAGTCCTGCATTGCGGGGTTCGCAGGCGCGGGGCTTTTTTGTATGATGTCCGACCCGTGCGCACAGGGCGCCGATTGAGGTTGAGCATGCAGGCCGTAGAAGTGAAAAACTTCCTTGAAGGGAAGCTGCCAGGAATTCAGGTAGAAGTTGAAGGCGAAGGCTGCAACTTCCAGCTGAACGTGATTAGCGATGAACTGGCGGCGTTGAGCCCGGTCAAGCGTCAGCAAAGCATCTATGCCCATTTGAACCCATGGATCGCTGATGGCAGCATCCACGCGGTCACTATGAAATTTTTCAGCCGCGCGGCCTGGGCCGAGCGCACCTGAGCCCTAGGGCGTCGAGATACTAATGGATAAATTGATTATTACCGGTGGCGCTCGTCTTGATGGCGAGATCCGCATTTCCGGCGCGAAAAACTCCGCCCTGCCGATTCTGGCCGCCACCCTGCTGTGCGATGGCCCAGTGACGGTTGGCAACCTGCCGCACCTGCACGACATCACCACCATGATCGAGCTGTTCGGTCGCATGGGCATTGAGCCGGTGATCGACGAGAAGCTCAGCGTCGAAATCGATCCGCGCACCATCAAAACCCTGATCGCACCGTACGAACTGGTGAAAACCATGCGTGCGTCGATCCTCGTACTGGGTCCGATGGTCGCGCGTTTCGGTGAAGCCGAAGTGGCGCTGCCTGGCGGTTGCGCGATCGGTTCGCGTCCGGTCGACCTGCACATCCGTGGTCTGGAAGCGATGGGTGCGATCATCGACGTCGAAGGCGGCTACATCAAGGCCAAGGCGCCTGAAGGCGGCCTGCGCGGTGCGCACTTCTTCTTCGATACCGTCAGTGTGACCGGTACCGAGAACATCATGATGGCCGCCGCCCTGGCCAAAGGCCGCAGCGTGCTGCAGAACGCCGCTCGCGAGCCTGAAGTGGTCGACCTGGCGAACTTCCTCAACGCTATGGGCGCCAAGGTTTCCGGTGCCGGCACCGACACCATCACCATCGATGGCGTCGAGCGTCTGGGTTCGGCTTTCTATAAAGTCATGCCTGACCGTATCGAAACCGGCACCTACCTGGTCGCCGCCGCCGTGACCGGTGGCCGCGTCAAGGTCAAGGATACCGATCCGACCATTCTCGAAGCCGTTCTGGAAAAACTCCGTGAAGCCGGCGCAGAGATCACCTGCGGTGAAGACTGGATCGAGCTGAACATGCACGGCAAGCGTCCGAAAGCCGTGAACGTGCGCACCGCGCCGTACCCGGCATTCCCGACTGACATGCAGGCGCAGTTCATCTCGCTCAACGCCATTGCCGAAGGCACCGGTGCAGTGATCGAGACGATCTTCGAAAACCGTTTCATGCACGTGTACGAGCTGCACCGCATGGGCGCCAAGATCCAGGTCGAAGGCAACACCGCGATCGTCACCGGCACCGAGATCCTCAAGGGCGCGCCAGTGATGGCCACCGACCTGCGGGCTTCGGCCAGTCTGGTGATCTCGGCACTGATGGCCGAAGGCGACACGCTGATCGACCGCATCTACCACATCGACCGTGGTTACGAGTGCATCGAAGAAAAACTGCAGATGCTGGGCGCCAAGATCCGTCGCGTTCCGGGCTGATTGCTGCATTGGGACACAGGGACGTGTCCGCTGAGTTTTCGAGTCGAGCCGGGTACCGGCTCGATGTGTGTCCGGCGCCGATTGCGACCGGGCATGAGTACCTTGATAAGGACTGACGTTTCCCATGTTGACCATCGCACTGTCCAAGGGCCGCATCCTTGACGACACCCTGCCGCTTCTCGCCGAAGCGGGCATCGTGCCGACCGAGAATCCGGACAAGAGCCGCAAGTTGATCATCCCCACGACCCAGGACGACGTGCGTCTGCTGATCGTGCGCGCCACCGATGTGCCGACCTACGTGGAGCATGGCGCGGCCGACCTTGGCGTTGCCGGCAAGGACGTGTTGATGGAATACAGCGGCCAGGGCCTGTACGAGCCGCTGGACCTGCAGATCGCCCAATGCAAGCTGATGACCGCTGGCAAGATCGGCGCAGTCGAGCCCAAGGGCCGTCTGCGCGTGGCGACCAAGTTCGTCAATGTCGCCAAGCGTTACTACGCCGAGCAGGGCCGTCAGGTCGACATCATCAAGCTTTACGGTTCGATGGAGCTGGCACCGCTGATCGGTCTGGCCGACAAGATCATCGACGTGGTCGACACCGGCAACACCCTGCGCGCCAATGGCCTGGAACCTCAGGAACTGATCGCCACGATCAGCTCGCGCCTGGTGGTCAACAAGGCTTCGATGAAGATGCAACACGCCCGAATCCAGGCGTTGATCGACACCCTGCGCAACGCAGTGGAGTCTCGACACCGCGGCTGATTCACCTGCGCGGCCCGAGGCCGCGCCGTCTATCCGCCTCATAGCCAGAATTCTCAGGTGCCCAAGCGGATCGAATGCTAGTTTCGGGCGCCTGAGTTATTTGCCATTCCTATGAGGCTCTCGCTATGACCGCACCGACTGCAATTCGCCGACTCAACGCTGCTGACCCGGATTTCGCGCATCATCTGGATCATCTGCTGAGCTGGGAAAGTGTGTCTGACGACTCGGTCAATCAGCGCGTGCTGGACATTATCAAGGCGGTGCGCGAGCGCGGTGACGCGGCGCTGGTCGAGTTCACCCAGAAGTTCGATGGCCTCGAAGTCGCCTCGATGGCCGATCTGATTCTGCCGCGTGAGCGTCTGGAGCTGGCGCTGACCCGGATCACGGTCGAACAGCGCGAGGCTTTGGAAAAAGCCGCAGCACGGGTGCGCAGCTACCACGAAAAACAGAAACAGGATTCCTGGAGCTACACCGAAGCCGACGGCACGGTGTTGGGCCAGAAGGTCACACCGCTGGATCGCGCGGGTCTTTACGTGCCAGGCGGCAAGGCGTCGTATCCGTCGTCAGTGTTGATGAACGCGATTCCGGCCAAGGTCGCTGGCGTGACCGAAGTGGTCATGGTCGTGCCAACGCCGCGCGGTGAAATCAACGAACTGGTGCTGGCCGCTGCCTGCATCGCCGGGGTTGACCGGGTGTTCACCATCGGTGGCGCGCAAGCGGTTGCCGCACTGGCTTACGGCACCGAAAGCGTGCCGAAAGTGGACAAGGTTGTTGGTCCGGGCAATATCTATGTCGCCACGGCCAAGCGCCACGTGTTCGGTCAGGTCGGCATCGACATGATCGCCGGCCCTTCGGAAATCCTCGTGGTGTGTGACGGCCAGACCGATCCGGACTGGATCGCCATGGACTTGTTTTCCCAGGCCGAGCACGACGAAGACGCCCAGGCGATTCTGGTCAGCCCGGACGCCGAGTTCCTCGACAAGGTCGCCGCCAGCATCGACAAACTGCTGCCGACCATGGATCGCGCAACCATCATCGAAACCTCGATCAATGGCCGTGGTGCGCTGATCCAGGTGAATGACATGGCTCAGGCCATCGAAGTCGCCAACCGCATTGCCCCGGAACACCTGGAGTTGTCGGTCGCCGATCCACAGGCCTGGCTGCCGCAGATCCGCCACGCCGGTGCGATCTTCATGGGCCGCCACACCTCCGAGGCGTTGGGCGACTACTGCGCCGGACCGAACCACGTGCTGCCGACTTCCGGCACCGCGCGCTTCTCCTCGCCGCTGGGCGTGTACGACTTCCAGAAGCGCTCGTCGATCATTTTCTGCTCCGAGGCCGGGGCTTCGGAGCTGGGCAAAACCGCCTCCGTGCTGGCCCGTGGTGAATCGCTCAGCGCCCACGCGCGCAGCGCCGAATACCGCATCAAAGACCAGGATTTTTTGAAAGGGCAGGGGGAATGAGCATGAGTAAATTCTGGAGCCCGTTCGTCAAGGATCTGGTGCCGTATGTGCCGGGCGAACAGCCGAAGCTGACCCGACTGGTCAAGCTCAACACCAACGAAAACCCCTACGGTCCGTCGCCAAAAGCACTGGTGGCGATGCAGGCCGAGCTCAACGACAACTTGCGTCTGTACCCGGACCCGAACAGTGATCTGTTGAAAAACGCCGTGGCCAACTATTACGGCGTACAGACCAATCAGGTGTTCCTCGGCAACGGTTCGGACGAAGTGCTCGCGCACATCTTCCACGGGTTGCTGCAACACGATCAGCCGCTGTTGTTCCCGGACATCAGCTACAGCTTTTATCCCGTCTATTGCGGTCTGTACGGGATCGAATTCGACGCGGTGCCGCTGGATGCGCAATTCCAGATCAACCCGGCTGACTACGCCAAACCGAATGGCGGC
>NZ_CP077091.1:0-17500 GCF_014268595.2 Pseudomonas hamedanensis | reverse complement strand
GTCTAGCAATTGGCGTTCATTTAGGCCATGTTTAGGCTCGTAACCTATCGCCAGACATGGATTTTTTCGCCAAGGGACATGACGCTGCAAATGCGAGCGAACACCGGCAGACCCGAGCACCAGACTCGAGGCCGCTATTAAGGACGGTAATGAAACGAATTTTGATACTGATCGCCATACTGGCGGTGGCGGGTTGCGCAGCAACCTCGCAAACCCAAGTCAAACGCGGCAAAAAGGGTTTGCATATCAATTGTTCAGGACTCTCGTCCTCGTGGGACAAGTGCTACGCCAGCGCCGCCAATTCGTGCGCACCGAAGGGCTATAAAGTGATCGCCAAGTCCGGCGATACCGTCGAAGAGCCTGGCGACTACCCATTCGGCCTGAACCCTGCCGGCTACACCAGCCGCAGCATGATCGTCATCTGCAAATAGCCTTCAGGTTATTCGGCTCGCGGCACAGCGAGCTGGCGGGCGATCTCTTCCTGGCTGGCGTTCAGCACCGTGCGCTGAACGTCCTCGGTAGCCAGCATCCTCGCCACCACCAGCGCACCGACACATTGCGACAGAATGGCCCAGGCCAGACTGTCGCTCTCCAGAATCTGCGCCCAGCTTTGCTGCAGACGGCAAATACACTGTTGCGCCTGTTCACGCACAAGCACATCCGAACGGGCGATCTCGGCCCCTAATGTCGGCAGCGCGCACCCCGCTTCAGGCTGCTCGACATGCGCCATGCTCAGGTATTGCTTGAGGCAGCGTTGCAGCCGCTCGCGATCCGCACCCTCCTGACCGCCGAGTCGCTCAAGGCTCTGGCTCAACTCGCGCTCGACAATTGCTGCGAACAGCGCGTCCTTGGAGGAAAAGTGGCTGTAAAACGCCGCACCACTCAAGCCGATAGCTTTCATCAAGCCGTCCACGCCGACCGTGGAGAATCCGGATTTTTTCGCCGACAGCGAGCTGCTGTGCAACAAACGCTCGCGGGTTTCCAGTTTGTGACCGGCAGAATAACGCACGTGTTTTTCCTCGTACTGCAGTGCCTTGACGTTAATCGAATCCTAGCATAACGTTCGTTAACTAAACGATCGTTAACCAAAGGCAATCTCAATGAATAACAAGAAGGTCGTACTGGTAGTCGGCGCCGGAGATGCCACCGGCGGCGCTATTGCCAAGCGCTTTGCCAAAGAGGGCTTCATTGCCTGTGTGACGCGCCGCAGCGCGGACAAGCTTCAGCCTTTGGTGGATGCGATAAACGATGAAGGGGGTGAAGCTCATGGTTTCGCCTGCGATGCGCGCAAAGAAGAGGACGTCATTGCGCTGATTGAGGATATCGAAACCCGCCTTGGCCCGATTGAGGCATTTGTCTTCAACATTGGCGCCAACGTGCCCTGCAGCATCCTGGAAGAAACCGCGCGCAAGTACTTCAAGATTTGGGAAATGGCCTGTTTCTCAGGTTTTCTTAATGCGCGTGAAGTCGCCAAACGCATGGTGACCCGCCAGCGCGGCACGATCCTGTTCACCGGCGCCACGGCCGGGTTGCGCGGTGCTTCCGGGTTCGCAGCATTCGCCGGGGCCAAACATGGCATTCGTGCCTTGGCGCAAAGCATGGCGCGGGAACTGGGCCCGCTGAACATTCATGTCGCGCATGTGGTGGTCGACGGAGCGATCGATACCGACTTTATCCGCTCCCAATTTCCCGAGAAATATGCGACCAAGGATGACGACGGCATTCTCGATCCAGAGCATATCGCCGAAAACTACTGGTACTTGCATAGCCAGCCACGGGACGCCTGGACATTCGAGCTGGATTTGCGGCCGTGGAACGAACGCTGGTAAAGCCCTCCCCTACAACAATAATGAGAGCACCGTGATAATGACTAAAACCGTGGAGTTCTATTTCGACCTCGGCAGTCCCGCGACCTACCTGGCCTACACCCAATTACCGAAGATCTGCGCCGCTACCGGAAGCGAACTGCGCTATATCCCGATGCTTCTGGGCGGTGTGTTCAAAGCCACCGGCAACGCATCGCCAGCGATGATCCCGGCCAAAGGGCGCTACATGTTTCAAGACCTGGACCGCTACGCCAAGCGTTACGCGGTGCCGCTGCGATTCAATCCGCACTTTCCGATCAACACGCTGTTATTGATGCGGGCCGTCACTGGCATGCAGTTGCATCAACCGCAACGCTTCGCGGCGTTTGTCGATTGCCTGTTCAACGCACTGTGGGTTGACGGCCGAAGCCTGAATGAACCGGAAACCGTTGCCGCCGTACTCAGTGAGCACGGCTTCGATCCGCAGGAAGTCCTCGCGCTGTGCAATGACGAGTCGGTCAAAGCGGCGCTCAAGGACAATACCGAGACCGCGGTTAAACGAGGTGTGTTTGGTGCCCCGAGCATGTTTGTCGGGAATCAGCTGTTTTTCGGTCAGGATCGGCTGGACTTCGTCGAGGAGGCGTTGCGCCAGGCCTAGAACGAGGTCGCCACTCAGACGCTGGTCGCAGCGCCTGAGTGGTCACCGATCAGATGGCTTCTGTACGGGTTTTCAGCCATTGCAGTGCCGCACCGTCAAGCAACGGGCTCAAGCGCTCACGCACCTCGGCGTGATAGGCGTTTAGCCACTGCTGTTCTTCATGCGTCAGCAAGGAAGGAATCAGGCAGCGAGTATCGATCGGGCACAAGGTCAGCGTTTCGAACTTGAGGAACTCGCCGAACTCGCTGCGACCGGCCTCGCGGTTCATCGCCAGATTTTCGATCCGCACGCCCCAGCGACCCGGACGATAAGTGCCCGGTTCGATCGATGTGATCATTCCCGGCAGCATCGCCGTCTGCGGCGTCGCGGCGGCCTGATACGCGATGACCTGCGGCCCCTCGTGGACGTTGAGGAAGTAGCCGACACCGTGACCGGTGCCATGCCCGTAATCCACGCTTTCGGCCCAGATTGGCGCACGGGCGATGGCATCGAGCAGCGGCGAGAGAATGCCTTTGGGAAATTGTGCCCGCGACAAGGCAATCACACCTTTGAGTACCCGGGTGCAGTCCTGTTTCTGCTCTTGCGTCGGCGTCCCGACCGGCACCATCCGCGTGATGTCGGTCGTACCGCCGAGGTATTGGCCCCCGGAGTCGATCAGCAACAAACCGTCGCCCTCGATCACGGCGTGCGCTTCTTCGGTGGCGTGGTAGTGCGGCATTGCGCCATTGGCGTTGAACGCAGCAATCGTGTTGAAACTCAGCGAGACGTAATCGGGCCGACGCTCACGGGCTGCGGTGAGCTTCTCGTCGATGGTCAACTCGGTAATACGCTCGCTCCCCCAAGCCGACTCCAGCCAGGCGAAGAATTCGCACAACGCCGCGCCATCCTGCTCCATCGCCTGGCGGATGTGTTGTGCATCGGCTTCACTTTTTTGCGACTTGGCCAGTGTGGTCGGGTTCAGGCCCTCGACCAGTTTGACGCCACTGTCGAGGTGCTCCAGCAGACCCCAGGTCACGCGCGCCGGATCGATCAGCAGACTTGCGCCACTCGGCACCGCACGCAGCGCATCGGCGACTTCGCGGTAATCACGCAGGGTCACGCCATCCTGTTCCAGCACCGCGCGCAATGCGTCATCGACTTTGCTCAGCGCCACGAACAACGTGGCCTGTTGTTGATTGACCAACGCAAACGACACAAACACCGGGTTGAACGACACATCGCCGCCGCGCAGGTTGAACAGCCAGGCGATGTCGTCGAGAGTCGCGATGAAATGCCAATCGGCGCCCCGCTCCCGCAGGGTTTCGCGCAGGTTGGCAAGTTTCTCGCTGCGGCTGACGGTCGCTTGCGGTGGCAGATGCTGATAGATCGGCGCATCCGGCAGACCTGGCCGGTCACTCCAGACGTGCTCCAACACATCGATGTCGGTGCGCAGACGAGCGCCTCGGGCTTCAAGTTTGCTGCCAAGCGTGCGCGCCGAAGCCACGGCCATCACCGCACCGTCGACCGCGACCACACCGCCTTCAGGCGTTTGCTCGGCCAGCCAGTCCAGCGGGCTCGGCTGTCCCGGTTGCAGCTTGACCAGTTCGATGCCGCTGCCCTCAAGTTCCTGAGTCGCCTGTTCCCAGTATCGGCTGTCGGCCCATACGCCGGCGAAATCAGCGGTGACAATCAAAGTGCCCACCGAGCCGTGAAAGCCTGACAGCCATTGCCGGCCTTGCCAGTAACCCGGCAAGTATTCCGACAAATGCGGATCGGCAGACGGCACCAACAACGCATGGATGCCTTCACGGCGCATCACCTCTCGGGTGCGCGCCAGGCGCTGGGGCACCGATCCTTCGGTCGAGGTCTGGGTACTCATCATGTCTCCTGCTAATCACTTCATCGTTATTGTTCGTCGCCGTCAGGACGGCGGTTCAAATTCCTGTCGTCCAGAATGCCGGAGCACTGGCGCAGGCGGTCTTGATCAGTTCGGCAGCCTTGTCGACGTCCTCGACGCTGGTGAAGCGGCCGAGGCTCAGGCGAATCGTGCGGCTGGCAAGTCGAGCATCGTGCCCCAGCGCCAGCAATACGTGCGAAGGCGTGTTGCTCGCCGAATTACAGGCCGATGTCGCGGAAAATGCGATCGAATGGCTCAACGCGGCGCTGTTGAACTCGCCTTCGCTGAACGTCAGGCTCAAGGTATGCGGGATGCGCTGCGCAGCGCTGCCATTCAGGCGTACGCCCGGCAGGCTCGACAACTGTTCGAGCAGACGCTCGCGCAAAGCCACGATGGTTTTTTTCTCTTCATCAAACGCCGCGGCCGCCAAAGCGAATGCCGCGCCCATCCCGGCAATCTGATGGGTCGCCAGGGTCCCCGAGCGCAAGCCGCCCTCGTGACCGCCGCCGTGGATCTGCGCCTGCAAACGCGGCTTTGCGCGCGGGCCGACGTATAAAGCGCCGATGCCCTTGGGGCCGTAGAGCTTGTGCGCCGAGAACGACATCATATCGACCGGCCATCGGGCCAGGTCGATCGCGACCTTGCCGGCGCCTTGCGCGGCATCGACATGAAACAGCGCGTCGCGACTGCGCACGACTTCGCCGATGGCCTGAACGTCATTGACCGTGCCGAGCTCATTGTTGACCAGCATCAGCGACACCAGAAAGGTGTCTTCGCGCATGGCTTCGCTGACCGCTTGCGGCGTGATCAGGCCGTCGGCGTCCGGCACCAGATAGGTCACGGCGATGCCGCTGTCCTGCAACTGCCGGGCAGTATCGAGGATGGCTTTGTGTTCGATCTGACTGGTAATGAAGTGGCCGCCGCTGACACCACGCGCCTGGGCGCTGCCCTTCAGGGCGAGGTTATTGGACTCGGTGGCGCCGGAGGTCCAGACGATCTGTTCGGCTTGCGCGCCGACCAGTTCGGCGACTTGCCGACGGGCCTGCTCGACCGTTTGCCGGGCCTGCTGGCCGAATGCGTGGGAGCTGGAGGCAGGGTTGCCGAAGTTACCGTGCAACCCCAGACATTCGATCATCACCTGGATGACCCGCTCGTCCACCGGGGTGGTGGCGGCGTAATCGAAATACAACGGACGTGTGTTCATAAAAGACTCGCAGAGCGTGTTCCGGGATCAGGAGGCTCGTTGTCTGCAAACGACAAACACAGCCTCGTGAGCTGTGCCTGGATTCGAGAGCGTCATCAATACCTGATCGGATGCCGTTAAAGAAGTAGGGCTTCATTTAAAAGTGCGTAGGAACGCTCCTGAAGCCGAGCTTAACAGTCATCGGGCCGGTGGTTGAAGCAATGCGTCAGCTAAAGCTTTCGAGAAGTAACGGGTACAGCGAGATGACCAGCAGTGCCGCCATGCCCCAGTTGAATACGCGTAACCAGCGCGGCTCCTTCAACACATTGCGCAACAATGTACCGCAGGCAGCCCAGACGCCGACGCTTGGCAGGTTGATGACGGCGAACACGGCAGCGATCACCACGACATTGGTGAAATAACCCTGCATCGGCGTGTATGTGCTGATCGCACCGATGGCCATGATCCACGCCTTCGGATTGACCCACTGAAACGCGGCCGCGCCCAGGTAGCTGATCGGCCTGGCTTCGCCTTGGGCGTTGTCACCGACAGGTCCCGAGTGGGCGATTTTCCACGCCAGGTACAACAGATACGACGCGCCGGCATAGCGCAGAACCGTATAAAGCAGCGGATACGACTGAAATACCGCGCCCAGGCCGAAGCCTACCGCCACCACCAGGACAAAGAAGCCGCAGCTAATCCCCAGCATGTGCGGGATGGTGCGGTTAAAACCGAAATTCACCCCCGAAGCCAGCAGCATGGTGTTGTTCGGTCCCGGTGTGATCGAGGTAACAAGGGCAAACAGGGCAAAGCCCAACATCAGGTCAAGCGAGAGGGTCATGGTGCGGCTTTCCGTCAAGGTCATTCAGAGATTGACCCTATCCCAGCCGGCCCGACAAACCCACGCACAGTTGGCTAAAAGTTCAGGCAGTACAGTTTTCTGTCAGCTTGGACGTCCGTGCAGCTGTACCGCACGTTCAGCGCTCATTTCACCTTGTTTGTCGAAACCGAAGGTTTTCTGCGGCTGGCCGAGCAACTGCGCTTTCTTCGCGTGATATTCCTCAAAGGACAAGCCGCTACGGTTCAACGCCTCCATCGCCAGCTCACGGGATTCTTCGGCGGTGTAAGGGCGCAACTCGGGGGAAACATGGCTGGCGCAACCCGCCAGCACGGAAACAGCGAAGATCAGCGAAACAGTCAGTAAACGATTCATGGGAGCGTCCTGGCGAGCAATGTGGGTCGATGGACAAAGGCTACGCCCGGGCACGCTCGCGCAGAAATCAACGCTCTCAATAGTGGCTATCAGAAATAGGCTACAGACGGATATGCCGCGCCAGCCATGCCTAACCCACCAGATTGCAATGCAGCGCATCGTCGTGACTGCGGGCAATGCTGCTCAGCACCTGAAACGAATTGAACGTCACGGTTTTCGCTCGATGGCTGCGGATCAACTGCCAGAAATTCTCTTCACCGCTTTCGAAACTGCGAAACGCCGCCTCCCCCGCCTCGCGCGTCTGCCATTGCAACAGGCTCAAGACGCGCCGGCCATCGTCGCTGGCCTGCACGCTGGCACTGAGAAAACCTGCGTAGCGCTGCGCCAGATGCTCGGTCTGCGTCGCTAACGCCGACACCAGCGCCGGTTGCTGGCGAGGCTCGATTTCGAATTCGATCAGTTGGGTAAAGCTGTGGTTTTTCATGAACGCCCCCAGTCATCTTGAAACGAGCCTTGCGACCCGAAGAGCAGCAGGGTAAAACCTCTAGTTAAGTCAAGGTCAAGGGCTATTTTCAGCATGATCAGCAAAGACAACGTGCACAAACCGCTCACCGTTGGCGAGGTCGCCGCGCGCAGTGGCGTGGCGGTCACGGCCCTGCATTTCTATGAGTCCAAGGGGCTGATCAAGAGTCAGCGCAACGCCGGCAATCAGCGGCGGTACCCGCGTGCCGTACTGCGCCGCGTGGCGTTGATCAAAGTGGCCCAACGGCTGGGAATACCGCTGGCCGCGATCGGCGAGGCGATGAAAAATCTCCCGCAGGATCGCGCGCCGACAGCGGCAGACTGGAAAATTCTCTCCGAACAATGGCGGCAGGAACTCGATGAGCGGATCCATCAACTGACGTTGTTGCGCGATCGGCTCAATGGCTGCATCGGCTGTGGCTGCCTGTCGATGGAGGCCTGTCCGTTGCGCAACCGGGGGGACGTGCTGGGCGAGCAAGGACCCGGGCCGCATTTCCCGGTTGAATAAGGGCGCTGCTCGTCGGAGCAAAATCGCCATGGCCGGGACAGTTCTATAGTGATCTTTCCGGATCGATCCGGTGCAACCACCTCCTATACAACAACATCAGGGAGAACGTCATGAGCGTAAAACCCATTCCCGAGGGGTATCACAGCGTTACCCCGTACCTCGGCATCCAGAAGGCCGCCGAGGCCATCGACTTCTACAAGAAAGCCTTCGGTGCCACCGAGGTGATGCGTCTGGCCATGCCCGACGGCGGTATCGGCCACGCCGAACTGCGCATCGGCGACAGTGCCATCATGCTCGGCACGCCCTGCGATCAGGGACCGCTGAGCAATCCCGACCAGGCCGTCTCGGTCGGTTTGCATTTGTACGTCACCGATGTCGACAAATCCTTCCAGCAGGCGCTGGATGCCGGTGCGACAACGGTGTCCGAGGTCAAGGATCAGTTTTACGGCGATCGCAGCGGAACGCTGAAAGATCCGTATGGGCATCTGTGGTTCCTCGCCACGCACAAAGAAGATCTGAGCGAAGAGCAGATCCGCCAGCGGGCGATGGAGATGTTCAGCCAAGGCTGAAACCCGCCGTCCCGGTATCAGGGCTGTGCATACCCTGCTCCTTGTGGAGCGAGCCCGCTTCACAAGGACAGCTGAGAACGCGTATCGAACTGCGAAACATTTACTTTCATATGATTTAGCGGGATTTGCCTCGCTCATCCGTCTTATAGGAATGCAGGTCGTTCGCGTAGGCAAAAGCCACGATCGGCCTTCCGGGGATTCCCGTGCTGCGAAGCCCGTAGCCCGGCACCCTTCCAACGAAATCAAGACGCGTAATCATGTCAAAGAAATCCCGCTCGAAATTGTGGTTCCTGGTGCATAGCTGGCTGGCGTTGCCGATCTGGTTCTTTGTGTTGATCGTCTGTGTCACCGGTACGCTGGCGGTGGTCAGTCAGGAAATCGTCTGGCTGGCCAACCCGCAGATGCGTGCCAGTCAACCGTCGGACGATGCGCCGCGCCTCAGTTATGACCAGATCCTCGCGGCCATCAAAAAAGCCGAACCGCAGACTCTGGTCGAAAGCATCACCCGCCCGGACGAGTCGCACTTTGCCCTCGATGTCGAAGTCAGCTACCCGGACGGCCGCTCGCTGACGGTGTACGTCAACCCTTACACCGGCGCGATTCAGGGCACCGCACCCGACTTCAACTTCAAGGCGTTTACCCGCGCCCTGCATGGCTGGTGGCTGGTGCCGTTTACCAGCGGTTTCAGTTGGGGCTGGTATCTGGTGTCCTTTCTGGGGCTGCCTTTGCTGGCCTCGTTGATTACCGGACTGGTGGTCTATAAACGCTTCTGGAAAGGGTTCTTCACCCCGACCTTGCGCATTCGCCATGGCGCACGGATTTTCTGGGGCGACTTTCATCGCCTCAGTGGCATCTGGTCGATCTGGTTCATCGCCGTGATTTCGATCACCGGAACCTGGTTCCTGATTCAGGCGCTGCTGGCGGACAACCATATTTCGATTTCCAGCGAGCCGGTCATTCCCGCGATGTCCCGTGAAGCGGTACCGCGCTCGGCCGATGGCTCCCCGCCTGAACGCATCAGCCTGGATCGGGCCATTGACATTGCCCGGCAAACGATTCCGGGCCTGGAAGTCAGTTTCATCAGCCTGCCCGGCAACGCCTATAGCCATATGAGTGTGGGCGGCCGTGGCTGGTATCCGCTGATGTTCCAGTCTGCCACGCTCAACCCCTACAACGGTGATCTGGCCGCGTCGCGAATGCTGTCGGACCGCACGTCGCTGGAGTTCGTCACCGAGTCCATGCGTCCCTTGCACACCGGCGATTTTGGTGGGCTGTGGATCAAGCTGATCTGGTTCTTCTTCGGCTTGTTGCTGAGCATGATGGTGCTCAGCGGCTTGTTGATCTGGACCAAACGCACCGCCCTGGCCACGGCCAATGCCTTCAAGCGCGAATCGAAGAAAAATCGCCTGCAGGCCCAACCGGCCATGCAGCGTGAAACGTCGGAGGCCAACCTGTGAGCAAGTCCCTTACCGCCCCGCCACCCTCGCGTCTGAACCTGCTCTGGCGTAAATGGCGCTTCCACATCAACGTGCTGTTGCTCCTGATTCCGCTGGGCTTCATGCCCAAGTATTTCGCCGATGTCGCCCTGTTTCGTGGTGACAGTGGTCTGGGCGAACGAGAAATCGGCGAAATTCAGGTCGGCCCCTGGAGCCTGCGACTCGCCGAGTTGCGCAATGAAGCGCCGCGCTCCGACGGCCCGGCCGGGTATCTGAAAGGCTTCAACGCAGCGCTCTGCCAGGCCTGTATCGAACCGGTGAAGGCGACCTACCTGCGCATCGGCAAACCCCGCAGCCTGCGCGCCGCCGGGGTGATTTTCTTCGGCACGCCCTATCGCATGGGCACGCAATTGCCGATTCCGGAAAAGACCAAACCCGACGCCGAACTGTGGATCACCATGGAAGGCTGGGACGGCAGCATGCACCAGGCCTCGATTCCCCTGAGCCAGGCCTCTCCCGCCACCGTGGCCTGGCTGAACACACAAGGAGCCAAACCATGACTCGCCCACAACGCCCTTCCCGTTTGCTGCTGAGCGCCGCGCTGCTGATGCTGAGCGCCGGTTTCAGTGCAGGCGCCCTGGCACACAACCCGATGTGTGAATGCAAAGCCATCGATGCCGAACAGATCAAGTGCACTGGCGGCTTCTCCGACGGCAGCGGCGCGCCCGGCGTAACCCTGGATGTGATCGGCTATGACGAAACGATTCTGGTGCCAGGCAAGCTCGGCACCGATTCGACCCTGACGTTCAAGAAACCCGACTCCGAGTTCTATGTGCTGTTCGACGCCGGTCCCGGCCACGTCGTGGAAATCGACCAGGCGGATATCGAAACCCCATGAGCACACCGACCCGTCAAATCGTGCGCCCGGCGGGCGCCGGTCATGAAACCCTCAACGTTCTGCTGCTGTGCCTGCTGATCCTCGCCGTCGCCGGTTCTGTGGTGGCGTGGCGCGGGGTTTCCCATGAACCGGAACCTGTCGCCAGCCACCAGTACGATGCCCGTCGCGACCTCAGCGCCGCCGAGCAGGGCATTTATGCCGACCTGCGGGTGACCCTCGACGAAATCCGCTTGCTGCGTGAAGAACAGCAAACCCTGCCGACGCCGCAGCATTTGGCGCAGGAAGGTTTTGCGCCCTTTGCCCAGGACGCCAGCTCGGTCAGCCGGGGTGGTCACGCCTGGCAAATGCTCGGCGACAGCGCTTATTTCGGTCGCAGCGCAACGCCTGCGGTCGCCGGTTCATTCCTGATGCGCGTCAGCGCCGACCCGGACGCCGCGCCGGATATCTGGTTGAACCGTGGCGCAGAACTTACGCCCGCTCAGGATCTGTCCGACACGGCGCTGTCCGCCGCTGGCTGGAAACAGATCGTCGCGCAATACGACGCCGGGGTGACCCGCGAACATCGTCATTGACTCCTCGCCCCATTCGAGAGAAGACCGCTTGCCCATGTCCATTTCAGCTCCTCGCCGTCCGTTGTTACGCCTGTTTCTGCTTGGCCTTTGCGCCTGCCTGCTGAGCCCGCTGGCCAGCGCCGATCAAGCCAAGCGCCTGCGCATCGGCATCACCCTGCATCCTTATTACAGCTACGTCGCAAACATCGTCGGCGACAAGGCCGAGGTGGTGCCGCTGATTCCCGCCGGCTTCAACCCGCATGCCTATGAGCCGCGGGCCGAGGACATCAAACGCATCAGCGGGCTTGATGTGATTGTGCTCAACGGCGTCGGCCACGATGATTTTGCCGACCGCATGATCGCGGCCAGCGAAACACCCAACGTCAAGACCATCGAAGCCAATGAAAACGTTCCGTTGCTGGCGGCCACGGGCGTCGCGGCACGGGGTGCCGGCAAGGTGGTCAATCCGCATACGTTCCTGTCGATCAGTGCGTCCATCGCCCAGGTCAACAACATCGCCCGGGAGCTGGGCAAGCTTGATCCGGACAACGCCAAGACCTACACGCAGAACGCCCGCGCCTATGGCAAACGCCTGCGGCAGATGCGCGCCGATGCCCTGGCCAAGCTGACGCAGGCACCAAACGCCGAACTGCGCGTCGCCACGGTACACGCGGCTTACGATTACCTGCTGCGTGAATTCGGCCTGGAAGTCACCGCCGTGGTCGAGCCGGCCCACGGCATCGAACCGAGCCCCAGCCAGTTGAAAAAGACCATCGATCAATTACGCGAACTCGACGTCAAGGTGATCTTCTCGGAGATGGATTTTCCCTCGAGCTACGTCGACACCATCCAGCGTGAATCGGGCGTGAAGCTGTACCCGCTGTCGCACATTTCCTACGGTGAATACACCGCCGACAAATACGAAAAGGAAATGACCGGCAACCTCAACACCGTGGTCCGGGCGATTCAGGAGTCGGGAGCATGACATCGAAAGAAACCCTCTCCCCGGAAAACACCGATTCCCCTGTAGGAGTGAGCCTGCTCGCGATGGCGCCGGGTCAGCCGACATCATTAGCAAATGACACACCGCTATCGCGAGCAGGCTCACTCCTACAGGTTACGGGACCGGCGCTGGATTTTACGCAGGTGAGTCTGACCCTGGGGCGCACCACGATTCTCGACAACGTGACTTTTCAGGTACAGCCCGGCAGCATCCATGCGCTGGTCGGCCCCAATGGTGGCGGCAAGAGCTCGCTGATCAAGACCTTGCTCGGACAGATGCCGCATCAGGGCCAGCTCAGCCTGCACTGGCCCGGCGCGCCCGGCACCATTGGCTATGTGCCGCAAGCGCTGGAATTCGATCGCGGCCTGCCGATGACCGTCGACGATTTCATGGCCGCGATGTGCCAGCGTCGCCCGGCGTTCCTCGGCCTGAGCAAGCGTTATGCCGCGGCCATCGGTGAAGCGCTGGAGCGGGTCGGCATGCAGGACAAACGCAAACGCCGCATGGGCGCGCTGTCCGGCGGTGAGCGCCAGCGCGTCCTGCTCGCCCAGGGGCTGATCCCGACACCGCAGTTGCTGGTGCTCGACGAGCCGATGTCAGCCCTCGACGAAGCCGGCATTCAGGTGTTCGAGCGCCTGCTCGGCGACTGGCGGGCAGCCGGGGTTACGGTGCTGTGGATCGAGCATGACCTGGAAGCGGTCGGGCGTCTGGCCGAGCGTGTCACTGGTCTCAACCGCCGCGTACTGTTCGATGCGACGCCGCAACAGGCACTGACCCCGGAGCGTCTGCTGAGCTTGTTTTCGACCCATCCACGGAGCGCTGCCTGATGAGTTACGAAGCCTTTCGATTGATGGTCCAGGGCTGGGCGTCTTCCGGATATCTGCCGGAAGCACTGGCTTACGGCTTTGTGGTCAATGCCCTGCTCGCGGGCCTGTTGATCGGCCCGGTGCTGGGCGGCCTCGGCACGCTGGTAGTGGTCAAGCGTTTCGCGTTTTTCTCTGAAGCGGTGGGCCATGCGGCGCTGACCGGTGTGGCCGTCGGCATTCTGCTCGGCGAACCCTACACCGGGCCGTACGGCAGCCTGTTCGGTTACTGCCTGCTGTTCGGCATCCTGCTCAACTACCTGCGCAACCGCACCGGCCTGGCGCCGGATACGCTGATCGGCGTATTCCTTTCGGTATCGCTGGCACTGGGCGCGAGCCTGCTGTTGATTCTCGCCGGCAAGATCAACGTGCACATTCTCGAAAACGTGTTGTTCGGCTCGGTACTGACGGTCAACGGCAATGACCTGGCGGTGCTGGCCATCGTCGGTTCGCTGGTCATGGCGCTGGCGTTGCCGTTGTATAACCGCATCATGCTGGCCAGTTTCAACCCGCAACTGGCAGCAGTGCGCGGCGTGGCGGTGAAAACCCTGGATTACCTGTTCGTGATTCTGGTGACACTGATCACCGTGGCCGCCGTGAAAGTCATCGGCGCGATTCTGGTCGGCGCACTGCTGGTGATTCCGGCTGCCGCGGCACGCTTGCTCAGCCAGTCGCTGAAAGGCTTTTTCTGGTGTTCGGTGCTGATTGCCACCGTCAGCACGTTGTGCGGAATTCTCGCGCCGATCGTGTTCGACCTGCCGATTCCGTCCGGCGCCGCGATCATTCTGGTTGCCGGCATTGCCTTCGCCCTCGCCGCCGTCGCGCGCGGCGTGGTCCCCAGCCTGAAAGGGAATCTTGGATAAATGGCTTTTTCATTGAAAGAACTGACGCTGGCCATGGCGCTGTGCGGCGTAATCTGCACCCCACTGATGGCCGCTGACAGTGCGAAACCACTGCGAGTACTGGCCTCGTTGCCGATCACCTACGGCCTGGGTGAAGCGCTGCTCAAGGGTACCGAGGTCCAGCTCGAACGCGCGGCGCCGGCCAATCTGCCGGGCAGCCGCCAGACCGCCTATTTCACCGGACGCGGCGCACCGGCGCTGAGCAAACTGGCGACCGACGCCGACGCCGTGATCGGTGTGCGCTCGCTGTGGACCGATGATCCGCTGTACCCGATTGCCCGGCGCAGCAATATTCGTATCGTCGAGGTCGATGCCGCCCGTCCGGTCGACGGCGCCCTGCCGGGGATTGCCGTGCAGCCGGGCCTTCAGGTTGACGGCCTGAACAGTCAGCCATGGCTGGCGAGCAACAACATGGGGCGCATGGCGGACGTTGTGGCCGCCGATCTGGTGCGTCTGGCGCCGACTGCCAAGCCGAAAATCGAAGCCAACCTGGCGGCGCTGAAACAGCGTTTGCTGAAACTCAGCGCCGAGACCGAAGCGCGTCTGGCCGAGGCCGATAATCTGAGCGTGATGAGCCTGAGCGATCATTTTGGCTATCTGATCGGCAGCCTCAATCTCGAACTGACCGGACAGGACCCACGTCCTGATGCCGAGTGGACGGCGCAAGACCTGAAAAAACTGACGGCGACGCTCAAGGACAATGACGTGGCGGTGGTACTGCACCATCGCCAGCCCGCGGAGCCGGTGAAAGCGGCGATTGCCGCGTCCGGTAGTCGACTGGTGGTATTGAGCACGGATGCGGCGGATCCGCTGGCGGAACTGGAGGGGAATGTGGACCTGCTGCTCAAGGGGCTGAGCGGGGCGTAGTTTCCGTCATAGACCGCGTTATCGTTTATCGCGAGCAGGCTCACTCCTACAGGGGGAACGCATTTCAACTGTAGGAGTGAGCCTGCTCGCGATGAGGCCGGACATGCCAACGAAAAATTACAGACAAAAAGAAACCCGCTGACCATTACGGGTCCAGCGGGTTCTTTTTTGCCCGGTCGCTTATTGTGCCGCGACTTGCGCTTCCATCTTCTGACGCAGGCTCAGCGGGCGCATGTCGGTCCACACTTCTTCGATGTAGGCCAGGCATTCCTTTTTCAGGCCGCTCTTGCCCACGGTGCGCCAGCCCTCTGGTACCGCTTTGTAATCCGGCCAGATCGAGTATTGCTCTTCGTGGTTGACCACGACCTGAAAGAGGATGTCCTCGCGGTCGAATACTGACGTCATGCTGGTTCTCCATCGTTGTATGGGGTGGCCGCACAACGGGTGCAGCCGGGTATGTAGAAAGAACGTTCGGCGCGGCGAAAAATTTACAGCGCCGCAGTGGCCGCCGCCAACGCACGCCCGAAGATCTGCGCGACGCGGGCGATTTCAGTGGCGGTGATGACCAACGGCGGCAGGAAACGCACCACCGCGCCGTGACGGCCGCCCAGTTCCAGAATCAGGCCGCGCTTGAGGCATTCGCGCTGAACCAATGGCGCCAGTCGGGCGAACGCCGGCGGATGGCCGAGCGCGTCCGGAGTGCCGGTCGGGTCCACCAGTTCGATGCCCAGCATCAGGCCCCGACCACGGATATCGCCCAACTGCGGGAAGTCGCGTTGCAGGATGTGCAAATGCTCGCTCAATCGCTCGCCCATGGCCGCGGCGTGTTCGCAGACCTTGTGTTCGACCAGATAGCGCATCACCGCGGAGCCGGCGGCCATCGCCATCTGATTGCCACGGAAGGTGCCCGCGTGGGCACCCGGTTGCCAGGTGTCGAGCCAGTCGCGATACACCACCACCGCCAGGGGCAGGCTGCCGCCAATGGCTTTGGACAACACCACCACATCCGGAATGATGCCGGCATGCTCAAAGGCGAACATCTTGCCGGTGCGGGCAAAACCACTCTGAATCTCGTCGACGATCAGCGCAACGCCGGCCTTCTCGGTGATGCGGCGCAGACCACGCAACCACTCGATGTCAGCGGGAATCACGCCGCCCTCGCCCTGCACCGCCTCGACGATCACGGCGGCCGGCAGTTGCACGCCGGCTTCGGGATCGTTGAGCAGATTGTCCAGATAGCTCAGATTGGCTTTGACGCCCGCCGCGCCGCCGAGGCCGAACGGACAACGGTAGTCATACGGAAACGGCATGAACTGCACGCCATTGCTGAGCAAGGCACCCAACGGCTTTTTCGGCCCGAGACTGCCCATCAGGCTCAATGCGCCCTGGCTCATGCCGTGATAACCGCCAGAAAACGACAGCACCGTACTGCGCCCGGTGGCGGTGCGTACCAGTTTCAAGGCCGCTTCCACGGCATCGGTGCCGGTCGGGCCACAAAACTGAATCTTTGCCTGCGCCGCCAGTTCCGCCGGTAGCAGCCCGAACAGGTCCTGGACAAACTGGTCCTTGACCGGCGTGGTCAGGTCGAGAGTGTGCAGCGGCAGCTCATCGGCCAACACTTGCTGGATGGCCGCGATCACTACCGGATGATTGTGGCCCAGCGCGAGTGTGCCGGCCCCGGCGAGGCAGTCGATGAACGTGCGCCCTTCGACATCTTCGACATACAAGCCCTTGGCCCGTTTGAGCGCCAGGGGAATGCGCCGCGGATAGCTGCGGGCGTTGGACTCCTGCCGACTCTGACGAGCCAGCAGCGGTGACTCATTGAACTGATACAGGGTTTCGGCCGGCGCCGGGGCAACCCGGGCCGACGATTGTTCGATAAGGCTGGTGGCGACTGACATCTCTCGACCCCTCAATTCGCTATGGATAGTGACCAAAACAGCACACCGGACAGGTGCGCGTTCCGGTCGCGGGGCGCACTTGCAGGTTTTCCTGTTCTGGAAACGCTTAAGCGCGATGCGGATTTACACCCTTGGTCGAGTTGTCAGTCCGGTGACGGCAAAGACTTGTGCAGCGGCACGGTCTGCGAGCCGGACATAAAGGCTGGCGATGCCTGTTGATAGCCCAGATGCCGGTAGAACGGCTCGGCAGTTCGGGAGCTGTTGAGATGGAAACGCTGCACACCGCGAATCCGCAGCCAACCCTCGAGGCTCTGCATCAGCGCTCGGCCGACGCCTCGACGGAAGGATTCCGGCTGCACGTAACACAGTGAAATTTCGCCACCGGCCTCGGCCATGCCGACACCGACCGGTTTTTCTTCAAGCAAAGCGAGACAAAGATAAAAGGCTGGGTCGGCGAGCCGGCCACTGATGAAATCGACGGAGGACTGGCTGACCCAGTCGCTGACGAGTAGAGGGTCGTTTCGGTGATCGAACGCGCAACCAATGCGGATCGAACGCTCGATGATACGGTTGATGATGCCGGTGTCGGCCAGCGTGGCCGAACGTATGCAAACGAGTGCTTCCATGGCGCAGTTCCCTCAATCCATTGAGTCAAGGCTGGGTTGACCTTAGCCCCAACCCTGGCGGATAGCGAACGCCGAGAAGTTACATTTGATGTGCCTGAACACGAAACTTTTGTAGGAGT